>NZ_JBITDP010000004.1:345635-399187 GCF_044454405.1 Streptomyces sp. NPDC051555
CCCCGCCCCCGCGCGCGCGGCCGCCGCCCCCCCGGGCGGGGGCAGCCAAGCGCCGCGGGGCCCGCGGCGGGGCCCCCCCCCGGGGCGCCCCCCCCCCCCCCCCGCCCCCGCGGCCCGAGGGCCCGGCCGTACTAGAACTTGTTGCGCGGGGTGATCCCCAGCGACATGCCCGACAGGCCGCGCGCGCGGCCGCCCAGCTTGCCCGCGATCGCCCGCAGCGCCGCCCCGGCGGGCGAGTCGGGAGCGGCCAGCACCACCGGCCGGCCGTCGTCGCCGCCCTCGCGCAGCCGGACGTCGATCGGAATCTGGCCCAGCACCGGCACCGTGGAGCCGATGGTCCGCGTCAGGCCGTCGGCGACCGCCTGGCCACCGCCCGAGCCGAACACGTCGACCATCTCGTCGCAGTGCGGGCAGGGCAGCCCGGACATGTTCTCGACGACGCCGACGATCTTCTGGTGGGTCTGCACGGCGATCGAACCGGCCCGCTCGGCCACCTCGGCGGCGGCCTGCTGCGGGGTGGTGACGACCAGGATCTCCGCATTCGGCACCAGCTGCGCCACCGAGATCGCGATGTCACCGGTGCCCGGCGGCAGGTCGAGCAGCAGGACGTCCAGGTCGCCCCAGTACACGTCCGCCAGGAACTGCTGGAGCGCGCGGTGCAGCATCGGGCCGCGCCACACCACGGGCGCGTTGCCCGGGGTGAACATGCCGATGGAGATGACCTTCACGCCGTTCGCCGACGGCGGCATGATCATGTTCTCGACCTGGGTCGGCTTGCCCTCGACGCCCAGCATGCGCGGCACGCTGTGGCCGTAGATGTCCGCGTCCACGACGCCGACCTTCAGGCCGTCGGCCGCCATCGCCGCGGCGAGGTTGACCGTGACCGAGGACTTGCCCACGCCGCCCTTGCCGGAGGCGACGGCGTAGACGCGCGTCAGCGAGCCGGGCTGGGCGAAGGGCACCTCGCGCTCGGCGGTGCCGCCGCGCAGGCTGCTCGCCAGGTCCTTGCGCTGCTCGTCGCTCATCACGTCCAGCGTGACGGCAACCGAGGTGACGCCCGGGACCCGCTCGACGGCCTCGGTGACGTTCTTGGTGATGGTCTCGCGCATGGGACAGCCCGACACCGTGAGGTAGACGGTGACGGCGACCGCTCCGCCGTCGCCGACGTCCACCGATTTGACCATGCCGAGTTCGGTGATCGGCCGGTGGATCTCGGGGTCGTTCACCGTCGCCAGCGCGTCGAGGATCGCGTCCTGATCGGGCCCGGCCTGGTCGGGCGCGGCGGCGGAGCTTGTGTCGGTAGCCATGCCCCGATGGTACGGCTCGGTAGCACGCCGTCGGTAAGCCCGTCAGCGGTCGCCTTCGTCACGTTCGGACGGGAAGAGCCGGCGCTCGTCCATCTCCTTGATCAGGTCCTGGAACTCCGACCGGATCCAGTCGCGGGTCGCGACCTCGCCGAGACCCATCCGCAGCGCCGCGATCTCCCGGGTGAGGTACTCCGTGTCCGCGATGGAGCGCTCGTTCTGCTTGCGGTCCTGCTCCAGGTTGACCCGGTCGCGGTCGTCCTGCCGGTTCTGCGCGAGCAGGATCAGCGGAGCGGCGTAGGACGCCTGGAGGGACAGCATCAGGGTCAGGAAGATGAAGGGGTACTCGTCGAACCGCCACGGGTCGGGCGCGAAGATGTTCCACAGCACCCAGGCGATGATGACGACCGTCATCCAGACGATGAACCGCCCCGTGCCGAGGAAGCGCGCCACCCGCTCCGACAGCCGGCCGAAGGCCTCCGGGTCGTACTCGGGGAGCAGCCGCCGGCGCGCCGGGCGCGGCAGGTCCAGGCGCACGCGCGAACGCGTCAGCGCGCTCGACCCGGTCGACTGGCCGGCCTTCATCCGCTCGGCCCGGCCCTCGCGCGCCTCGCGCTCGGCCCGGTCGTGCCGGTCCGCCCGCTCCGCGCGCACCCGGCCCGCGACCTCGTCCAGCCGGTCCGACAAGCCGTGCTCCCGCCCGTGTTCGCGCGCCTGCGCCCTGGCCTGCTCGCGGCGCTCCTTGATCTGCTCCCGGCGGCGCTCCCGCCCGGAATCGCGCCCCCGGTCAGTGCCCACTACCGGCCTCCTCGGAGTGGAAGTCCGTCTCGCGCCAGTCGTCGGGCAGCAGGTGGTCCAGTACGTCGTCCACCGTCACGGCGCCGAGCAGCGAGCCGCTCTCGTCGACCACCGGCACCGCGACCATGTTGTAGGCGGCGAGGTAGCTGGTCACCGCCGGCAGCGAGGCGTTCGGGCGCAGCGGCGGCAGGTCCGTGTCCACCAGCGAGCTCACCAGCGTGAACGGCGGGTCGCGCAGCAGCCGCTGGAAGTGCACGGTGCCCAGGTACTTGCCGGTCGGCGTCTCGTCCGGCGGGCGGCACACGTAGACCTGCGCGGCCAGCGCCGGGGACAGGTCCGACTGCCGTACGCGCGCCAGCGCGTCCGCGACCGTGGCGTCCGGCCGCAGCACGATCGGCTCGGTCGTCATCAGACCGCCCGCCGTGCGCTCCTCGTAGGACAGCAGGCGCCGCACGTCGGCCGCGTCGTCCGGCTGCATCAGGGTCAGCAGCCGCTCCTTGTCGACCTCGGGCAGCTCGGAGAGCAGGTCGGCCGCGTCGTCCGGGTCCATCGCCTCCAGCACGTCCGCGGCGCGCTCCTCCTTGAGCTTGCCGAGGATCTCCACCTGGTCGTCCTCGGGCAGCTCCTCCAGCACGTCCGCGAGCCGGTCGTCGTCGAGGGCGTTGGCCACCTCGGCGCGCCGCTTCGGCGTCAGGTGGTGCAGGACGTTCGCGAGGTCGGCGGGACGCATCGTCTCGAAGGTGGCGACCAGGTTCTCGGCGCCCTGCCCGTCCTCCTCCAGGGAGAAGCCGGTCACCCCCGACCAGTCCACGGTCAGCGTCTCGCCGCGGCGGCGCAGCGCGCCCGCCTTGCCCTTGCGGACGAAGATCCGGTTGATCTCCCAGTCGCGCCGGGCCGGGAGCTGCTGGATGGCCACGTCCAGGACGGTGACCTCCTCGTCGTCCGCGACGAGCCGCACCCGGCGGTCCAGCAGCTCGCCCAGGACGAGGCGCTCGGTGGGGCGCTGCTCGAAGCGCCGCATGTTGACCACGCCGGTCGTGATGACCTGTCCCGACTCCACGCCGGTCACCCGGGTCATGGGCACGAAGATGCGGCGCCGGCTCACCACCTCGACGACCAGGCCCAGCAGCCGGGGCGGGCGTCCGCCCACGCGCAGCATCGCCACCAGGTCGCGGACCCGGCCCACCTGGTCGCCGTTGGGGTCGAAGACGGGTACGCCCGACAGATGCGAGACAAAGATCCGCGGGGCGCCTGCCACCATCCGAGCGCCTCCTGGAGCGTCGATCAAGATTCCTGCCGCCCTCAGGCTAGCCCGTGCCGCCGCGAACCGCCCTGGTGGGGCGTTCCGCCCGGGCCCGGGTCGCGCACGACGTGCGGGTACGCTGCCTGCTGCTCGCTGACGACCGACGAGAGGCACCTGCCCGTGACCGCCACCTTCCCTGCCGCACGGCTGCGCCGGACCACCGCCATCGGGGTCCTCTGCGCGGGTCTGGCCATCGCCGCCACGGGCTGCGGGGAGGACCCCGACAAGGGCACCAACGGGGTCGGCAAGCTGTCCGCGGACAAGATCGAGTCCAAGGCGCGCGCGGCCGCCTCGGAGGCCAAGGCGGTGCACCTGTCCGGCACCCTGGTCAGCGGTGGCAAGTCCTTCACGCTGGACATGAAGCTGAAGTCGGACGGCGGTTCGGGGGAGGTCAGGTCCAAGGACAACACCTTCCGGCTGCTGCGGGTGGGGGAGCAGCTCTACCTGAAGGCCGACGCGGCGTTCTGGGGGCAGTCGGAGGCGGCCGGCAAGCTCGGCGACAAGTTCGTCAAGGTCCCCGCGGCCGACCCCTCCTACAAGCAGTTCCGCGGCTTCACCGACATGCAGGTCCTGCTGGACGGGCTGCTCGGCATCGGCGGAAAGCTCGCCAAGGGCGCCGAGTACGCGAAGGTCGGCCCCACCAGGGCGGTCCTGCTCACCTCGGACGGCGGCAAGGGCGGCAAGCTCGCCGTCTCCCTGGAGGGCACCCCGTACCCGCTGCGGGTGGAACGCGCGGGCGGCGCCGGTCGGGTCGAGCTGACCGACTGGGGCCGGCAGTTCCCGCTGGCCGCCCCGGCCCAGGACCAGACCGTGGACTACGGGTCCCAGCTGCCCACGACCAAGGGCACCGGCACCGGCAAGAGCCCGGGCCCCGGCGCGAGCAGGAGCGGCGCCGGGGACGACGACGCGAGCGGCGCGGCCGGCGGATCCGGCGGCCAGGGCGCGGACCCGGGCAGCGGCGGCTGAGCGGTCTCCCGCTACCCGCGGGCCTTCTTGCGCTTCAGGAGCAGCTTCGGGAGGGCCGCCGGGGCGGGCAGCCGGGTGGTGGCCGGGGACGGCAGCGGCCGCGCGGCCAGCGATGCGGCGGGCAGCTCGGTCGTCGCCGCCACCGGCTCCAACCGCAGCAGCCGGCACTCGCGCGCCCAGCGCTCGGTCATCAGCTCCGAGTCGGGCGCGTTCAGCCGCTTGCCCTTCAGCTCGGCCACCGCCGCCAGCCAGGGCTCGCCGTGCGGGGCCAGCTCGGTGACCGCGGCGGTCCAGGCGACCAGCCGACCGCCCTTGTCCTTGCTGCGCACGGTCACCTCGGCCGTCGCGCCGTCGGCGAGACCGGGGAAGGGCTGCTCGCCGGGCCCGTCGCCCAGGACGTGGGCCGCCCCGTCCACCCACGCGTGCCACAGGGCCCGGTCGGGCCCGCTGCCCCGGACCCAGATGAGGCCGGACTTCTTGGTGGCCTCCTCGACGAGGGCCAGGTCGAGCGTGCTGAGAGTCATGCGCACAGGGTAGCCAGCCGCGCGTGCGGCGCTACAGCCAACCGCGGGTGCGCCCCTACAGCCAGCCGTGGCGGCGCAGGGACCGGTGGATGGCGAAGCAACTGGCGGCGATGGCGGCCATCACCATCGGGTAGCCGTAGCGCCAGTGCAGCTCCGGCATGTGCTCGAAGTTCATGCCGTAGACCCCGCAGATCATCGTCGGCACCGCGATGATCGCCGCCCACGAGGTGATCTTGCGCATGTCCTCGTTCTGCGCGACCGTGGCCTGCGCCAGATTGGCCTGGAGGATCGAGTTCAGCAGTTCGTCGAAGCCGATGACCTGCTCGTGCACCCGGGCCAAGTGGTCGGCGACGTCGCGGAAGTACTTCTGGATGTCCGGGTCCACCAGCCGCATCGGCCGCTCGCTGAGCAGCTCCATCGGCCGCAGCAGCGGGGACACCGCCCGCTTGAACTCCAGCACCTCGCGCTTGAGCTGGTAGATCCGGCCCGCGTCCGCACCGCGCGGACTGCCCTTGGCGGGGGCCGCGAAGACCGCGCTCTCCACCTCGTCGATGTCGTCCTGGACCGCCGAGGCCACCGCGATGTACCCGTCGACCACGTGGTCCGCGATCGAGTGCAGGACGGCCGAGGGCCCCTTGGCCAACAGCTCGGGGTCGTCCTGGAGCCGGTGGCGCAGGCCCTTGAGGGAGCCCTGGCCGCCGTGCCGCACGGTGATGACGAAGTCCGGGCCGGTGAAGCACATCACCTCGCCGGTCTCCACGACCTCGCTGGTGGCGGTGAGTTGGGCGTGCTCGACGTAGTGGATGGTCTTGAAGACGGTGAAGAGGGTGTCGTCGTAGCGCTCCAGCTTCGGCCGCTGGTGGGCGTGCACCGCGTCCTCCACGGCCAGCGGGTGCAGTCCGAAGGCGGCCGCGATCCCGGCGAACTCGGCCTCGGTCGGCTCGTGCAGGCCGATCCAGGCGAAGCCGCCGTCCTCGCGCACCCGGCGCATCGCCTCGCGCGGCGTCAGGCAGGCGGCACCCCGGTCGCGGCGGCCCGCGCGGTAGACGGCGCAGTCGACGACCGCGCTGCTCGCGGAGTGGTCGCGGGTGGTGTCGTAGCCGGACTGGGTCGGGGTGGACCTGCGCAGTGCGGGACGTACGGCCGCGCGGAGGTAGGGCAGCATCGACATGGCAGGCTCCTTCGCGCGGCTGCGGGCCACGCGGGTCGGAGACCTTCCGCCGCTGCGGGCAGGCGGAAGGAAGCAGGACGGGAGGAAAGGTTCTGCCGTCGCTCTTCAGCTCAAAGGGAGCGTGAGGCACCCGTGGAAGAGCGGTTGGTACTGCACGATCGACTTCGATCCATTGCAGCCCCACCTCCTCCGGCCGGTCCCCCGTGGGGGAAGTCCTGTCGCCGGAGCATGCATCCACGCTTCTGCGTGTGGCCCCGGCCAGCGGTCCACAGTAACAGCCGACGGATGGTCAAGAGCCTGCCTTTACCCCAGCGATAGGAGTTCTATGCTCGCCCCATGGCAGAACTTCTGGCACTTGTCGAAGCCCGGCTGCGCACCGCGCTGGGTGAGCCCGACGCCCGCGCCGCCGTCACCTTCCTCGGCACCGACCGCATCGAGGTCCTCCGCTTCCTCGACGGTGACGTGGTGCGCTACGCGACCCTCGGAATGTCGGCGCAGCCGATGGGCGACCCCACCGTGGTGGTGTCCGATCCGGTCCGCGGGCCGCGCGCCGAGCTGGTCCTGACGGTGCGGGCGGGCGTGGTCCCGACCGACCAGGTGCTCCGGCCGCTCGCGGTCCTCGGGGCCTCCCCGCAGGTCGAGGGGCTCGTGGTGTCGCCCGGGGCCTCGCTGGACGTGGGCGAACCGCTGTGGCCCGGGGCGCCGTTCAGCTCCGTCCTGGTCGCCGAGCCGGGCGGGCTGGTGGAGGACCTGGAGTTGGACGCGCCGATGGACCCGGTGCGCTTCCTGCCGCTGCTGCCGATGACCGGGAACGAGGCCGCCTGGAAGCGGGTGCACGGCGCGGCGGCCCTGCAGGAACGCTGGCTCGCGCGCGGCACGGACCTGCGCGACCCCCGGCGCACCTCCGTGTCCCTGGACTGACGGCCGGGCCGATCGTGCGGGGCGGCCGGCGCCCCGGACAGGCGGCTCCCGGGTGACTGACGGGCGCCACCGGGGGTAGGTATCGACTCCGGACGGGTGATCGTCCCTTGACGCGGCGGCGGACGGGGAGGAGCGTGGCTCTGTATGAGGGGCGAACCGAGTTGCCCGAAGTGTGGTGGCCGGGTCAGGGCGCCCGGTCTTTTCGCTGACTCCTGGCAGTGCTCCGTGCACGGCACCGTCCACCCCCTGCAGCCCGTCATCCCGCCCAGCGTCGAGGGTCTCGGCGTCGTGGTGCACCGCGCGCAGGTGCCGGTGTGGATGCCGTGGCCGCTGCCGGTCGGCTGGCTGTTCACCGGGGTCGCGTCCGCCGGGGACGACCGCAGCGGCGGGCGGGCCACCGCGGTGGCGTGCTCCGGACCCGGTCCGCTGGGCGGCATCGGCGAGCTGTTGCTGGTCGCCGAGGAGCTGGGCGTGGGCCTGGGCGCGCGGTACGCGGGCATCGACGGCCCCGACCCGGGCCCCTTCATGGACGTATCGGCCCCGCCGCACGCCAAGGTGGTGGCCGCCGGGCGGCCGACCCCGATGTGGCACGTCACGGGGACCCCTGAGGACCGCGCCGTCTTCGCCGGCGAGGCGCGCGGGCTGTGGCTGTGGGCCGTCGTGTGGCCCGAGCAGTCCGGGCTGCTGATGTACGACGAGCTGGTGCTGACCGACCTGCGGGACGCGGGCGCCGAGGTGGAGCTGCTGCCCTGCGGGGCGTTGAGCCCGCGGATCCTGGGCGGAGCCACCTGAGCGGGTCCCGGTCGCGGCCCCCGCCCGCCGGTCCCCTTCGCCCGTACGCCCGTCAAGCCTTGGCCAGAGCAGGACCTTCTGCCCGGTTATCCTGAGGTGTCCCCGTCCGTCCGATCCCTGGAGCCGTGCCGTGCGCATCGACCTGCACGCCCACTCCACGGCTTCCGACGGTACGGACACCCCCGCCGAGCTGGTCCGCAACGCGGCCGCCGCCGGGCTGGACGTCGTCGCCCTGACCGACCACGACACCGTCGGCGGTCACGCCGAGGCGATCGCGGCGGTGCCGCGGGGGCTCACCCTGGTCACCGGCGCCGAGCTGTCCTGCCGCCTCGACGGCATCGGGCTGCACATGCTGGCGTACCTCTTCGATCCGGCCGAGCCCGAGCTGTTCCGCGAGCGCGAGCTCGTCCGCGACGACCGGGTGCCGCGCGCGCGGGCGATGGTGGGCACGCTCCAGGAGCTCGGCGTCCCCATCACCTGGGAACAGGTGGCACGGATCGCCGGCGACGGTTCGGTCGGCCGCCCGCACATCGCCACGGCGATGGTGGAGGCGGGCGTCGTGGCCAGCGTGTCGGACGCCTTCACCCCGCAGTGGCTGGCCGACGGCGGCCGTGCCTACGCCCGGAAGCACGAGCTGGACCCCTTCGAGGCGATCCGGCTGGTCAAGGCGGCCGGCGGGGTCACCGTCTTCGCGCACCCGCTCGCCCTCAAGCGGGGGCAGTGCGTGCCGGAGGCCGCGATAGCCGAGCTCGCGGCCGCGGGTCTGGACGGCGTCGAGGTGGACCACATGGACCACGATCCCGCCACGCGCGCGCGGCTGCGCGGCCTCGCGGGCGAGCTGGGCCTGCTGACGACGGGCTCCAGCGACTACCACGGCAGTCGCAAGACCTGCCGGCTCGGGGAGTTCACGACCGACCCCGAGATCTACGGCGAGATCACCCGCCGCGCGACCGGGGCCTTCCCGGTTCCCGGCGCGGGCGGACGCGACCGCACCGGCGCGTAAGCGCCCCCGTACGCCCGCCGCGCGCGCCGTCCCCCGAGGGCCCACGAGCCCCGTGGGGTCCTCCCGGCTTCCGGGTCCCCTCCCGGAGCGCCCGGAGCAGGTCCCGCACGCGCGCTCGCGTACGTCCCCACACCCTTCATCCCACACCCCTCATCTCCTGCAAGGCGCAAGGCATCACTGTGTTCGATCTCGCCGTCTTCGGCTCCCTCTTCCTCACCCTCTTCGTCATCATGGATCCCCCCGGGATCACCCCGATCTTCCTCGCGCTGACCTCCGGCCGCCCGGCCAAGGTGCAGCGCCGGATGGCCTGGCAGGCGGTGTGCGTCGCCTTCGGCGTGATCGCCGTCTTCGGCATCTGCGGCCAGCAGATCCTCGACTACCTGCACGTCTCGGTGCCCGCGCTGATGATCGCGGGCGGTCTGCTGCTCCTGCTGATCGCGCTCGACCTGCTCACCGGCAAGACGGACGAGCCGAAGCAGACCAAGGACGTGAACGTCGCGCTGGTGCCGCTGGGCATGCCGCTGCTGGCCGGTCCCGGTGCGATCGTCTCGGTGATCCTCGCGGTGCAGAAGGCCGACGGCCTCTCCGGACAGGTCTCCGTCTGGTCCGCGATCATCGCGATGCACGTGGTGCTGTGGATCACGATGCGCTACTCGCTGGTGATCATCCGGGTCATCAAGGACGGCGGCGTGGTGCTGGTGACCCGGCTGGCGGGCATGATGCTCTCCGCGATCGCGGTCCAGCAGATCATCAACGGCGTGCTCCAGGTCGTCCACAACGCCTGAGCGCCCCGAACGGGCCGCGGCGCCCGCCGCCGGTCATGCGAACGCCCCCGCACCGGGTCGGTGCGGGGGCGTCGCGCAATGGGTGCGGCGTGGGTTCGCCGTCAGGAGGACGCGGACTCGAACGGTCGGATGAGGATGCGCTGGCCGATAGATGCGGCCTGCTGCACGATCCGGTTGACGGAGGCCGCGTCCACGACGGTGCTGTCCACGGCGGTTCCGTCGACATCGTCCAGGCGCAGAATCTCGAAGCGCATCGGCTTCTCCCTTCGTCGGTGTTCTCCTTGCATGTGTTCCAACGAAGTGTAGGAGGCAAACATTCCCTACGCTAAGGAAATTTTTTCACTTGCTAAGGATTGACCCGTCGAAGTCTGCCCAGAAGGCCGTCAGGGCCCGGGCCGTCGCCGCCGGATCCTCCGCGTTGGGGGAGTGCTCGGTGCCCTCGATGACGGCCCGCCGGGCGCCGAGGCGGTCGGCCATCGCGTCCAGCCACGGCACCGGCCACGCCTGGTCCACGGCCCCCGACAGCACCAGCTTCGGCAGCTCCACCGCGGCCAGCTCGGCCACCCGGTCGGGCTCGGAGATCAGGATCCGCCCGGTCGCGATCAGCTGCTCCGGTACGGTCGCCAGCCAGCGCCCCCGCAGGAACTCCGCCAGCTCCTCGCCGTCCGGCGCCGCGTCCTCGGGATCCTGGGCGCGCATGGCCGCCCATACGGCCGGCATGTCCTCCCGCAGCATCTCCAGCGCCGCCACGAGCAGCTTCGTGCGGTCCTGCTGGGCGGCGTCGATGGCGGCCGGGCCGCTGCTCATCAGGGTGAGCGAGGCGAAGGGGGCCGGGTCGCGCAGGACGGCGGCGCGGGCGACCAGACCGCCCAGCGAGTGGCCGACCAGGTGCACCGGACGGTCGCCGGCGTCCAGCGCGGCCGTCTGGGCCAGCAGGTCCCGCCCCAGCTCGGCCAGGGTGTAGGCGTCCTCGTCGCGCGGCCCGGCGCTCTCGTACTGCCCGCGCCCGTCCACCGCGACGACCCGGTACCCGGCCGTCGCCAGGGGCTCCAGCAGGCCGATGAAGTCCTCCTTGCTCCCGGTGTACCCGGGGACCAGCAAGGCGGTGCCGCGCAGCGGCTCACCGGCCTCGTGTACGGCGAACGCGCCCCGGTCGGTGCTCAGGGACCGGGCGCGGGCGTGGGGCGGCAGGGTGAGGCGCGGCGGCTTGCTCATGGCCAGAGGTTACCGGCCCGTAGGCGGCGCCGCCCGGGCACTGCGCCGGGATGCGCGGACGGCCCCGCTCCCCCTCGGAAAGGGGGAGCGGGGCCGTCCGGTGGAGCGGGTGCCTACGCCTCGGGGGCGGCGGCGGCCTTGCGGGTCCGGGTCCGCTTCGGCTTGACCGGAGCGTCCTCGGTGGCGACCGCGGCGGCCTCGGCGACCGGAGCGGCCTCGGCGACCGGAGCGGCCTCGGCGACCTTGCGGGTCCGGGTGCGCTTCGGCTTCACGGGAGCCTCCTCGGCGACCGCGACCGCGACAGCGGCGGCTTCGACGACCGCGGCGGCCTCGGCGACCGGGGCGGCCTCGGCGACCTTGCGGGTCCGGGTGCGCTTCGGCTTGACCGGAGCCTCCTCGACCACGGTGGCCACGGCGACCGCGGGGGCCACGGCGACGGGCGCCTCGACCACGGCGGCCTTGGCGACCGTACGGGTCACCGGAGCCGGAGCCTTGCGGGGCGCGCGGGTGGCCCTGCGGACCGGGGCGGGCTCGACCGGCGGGGCCATCTGGAAGTCCACCTCGGCCACGGCCGGGACGAACGGCGCGAGCGGTTCGAGCTTGGCCGGGGTGCGCGTGGCCGGGGTGCGGGTGGCCGGTGCGCGGGTGATCGGGGTGCGCATGGCCGGGGTGCGGGTGACCGCGGGTGCCTCGGTGGCGGCGGCGGGCGCCGTGCCACGGGTGCGACGGCGGCGCGGCTTGCGCGCCTCGTCGGCGGCCGGGGCCTCGGGGGCCTCGGCGACCGGGCTCACCGGAGCGGCCACGGCCACGGCCGCGGTCTCCACGGCCGGGCTCTCCACGGCCACGGCGCCCTCGGCCGCCTCCGAACCGCCACGGGTGCGGCGGCGCTGACGCGGCGTGCGGGTGCGCTCGGGACGCTCCTCGGCCACCGGAGCGGCGGCGGCGGCCGGGCCGCGACCGCCACGGCCACCGCGGCCGCCGGTCTCGCCCAGGTCTTCCAGGTTCTCGGCCTTCAGGCCGGCCCGCGTGCGCTCGGCGCGCGGCAGGATGCCCTTGGTGCCGGCCGGGATGTTCATCTGCTCGTACAGGTGCGGGGACGTGGAGTACGTCTCCACCGGGTCGTGGAAGTCCAGCTCCAGCGCCTTGTTGATCAGCTGCCAGCGCGGGATGTCGTCCCAGTCGACCAGGGTGACGGCGATGCCCTTCTTGCCCGCGCGGCCGGTGCGGCCCACGCGGTGCAGGAAGGTCTTCTCGTCCTCGGGGGTCTGGTAGTTGATGACGTGGGTGACACCCTCGACATCGATACCGCGGGCGGCGACGTCGGTGCAGACCAGCACGTCGACCTTGCCGTTGCGGAAGGCGCGCAGCGCCTGCTCGCGGGCACCCTGGCCCAGGTCGCCGTGGACGGCGCCCGACGCGAAGCCGCGCTTTTCGAGCTGCTCGGCGATGTCGGCCGCGGTGCGCTTGGTGCGGCAGAAGATCATGGCGAGCCCGCGGCCTTCGGCCTGCAGGATGCGGGAGACGAGCTCCGGCTTGTCCATGTTGTGCGCGCGGAAGACGTGCTGCGCGGTGTTGGCGACGGTCGCGCCCTCGCCGTCCTCGGAGACGGCGCGGATGTGGGTCGGCTGCGTCATGTACCGACGGGCCAGGCCGATGACCGCGCCCGGCATGGTCGCCGAGAACAGCATGGTCTGACGCTTCGGCGGCAGGTAGCTCATGATCCGCTCGACGTCGGGCAGGAAGCCCAGGTCGAGCATCTCGTCGGCCTCGTCCAGGACGAGGGCCTTGATGTGCGACAGGTCGAGCTTCTTCTGCCCGGCCAGGTCGAGCAGGCGGCCCGGGGTGCCGACGATGATGTCGACGCCCTTCTTGAGCGCCTCGACCTGCGGCTCGTACGCGCGGCCGCCGTATATGGCGAGGACGCGGACGTTGCGGACCTTGCCCGCGGTCAGCAGGTCGTTGGTCACCTGGGTGCAGAGCTCGCGGGTCGGAACCACCACGAGGGCCTGCGGAGCGTCGGTCAGCTGGTCGGGGCGGGCCCGTCCGGCCTCGACGTCCGCGGGGACGACGACCCGCTCCAGCAGGGGAAGGCCGAAACCGAGCGTCTTGCCGGTACCGGTCTTGGCCTGGCCGATGACGTCCGTGCCGGTGAGGGCGACGGGGAGGGTCATCTCCTGGATCGGGAAGGGGGACACGATGCCGACGGCTTCAAGGGCTTCGGCGGTCTCGGGGAAGATCCCGAGGTCTCGGAACGTAGTCAGGGTGCTGCCTCTTCTGTGAGACGCGGCCCGAGGCGGCGAAGGGGGTCGTACCGTGCCAGGCTTGCAGTACTGCTGTGTACGGAAGCTGCGCGGGACCACGGGCCTTCGCTCAAGCGCTCATGCCGCTGAGGGGGCCCCTCGTGGGCGATGCGCATGAACGCACACACCACGCCGAGGGCGGTCGGGGTTGGAGCCGATCGGGCCACCGACCGGGCATCCTCATTGGGACGGCCCGCCGAGTATCCGGCAGGCGCATTACCACTGTACCCCGGAATCGCGCAGCTGTGTCGGGTGAATTCACCAGGTCGACACCGGCGTGCGGGTCGGACCACCGGTTTCGCGGCGGCCTCCCGTGCAGTGGGCACGTGGTTTCCACGGGGCCCGAGCGGGCTATTGTGCGGAGCATGTCGACCGTAGAAAACGCATCGCCCGCCGCAGCCGACGACCCCGGCGCGAACGCCGGCATCGCTGCCCAGAACTGGTCCGAGGCCTCGTCCTCGCCGCAGTACCGGGCCGCCGTCGTGGACCTGCTCGGCGCCCTCGCGTACGGAGAACTGGCCGCCTTCGAGCGACTCGCGGAGGACGCGAAGCTCGCGCCCACCCTCGACGACAAGGCCGAACTGGCCAAGATGGCGTCCGCCGAGTTCCACCACTTCGAGCGGCTGCGGGACCGGCTCGCGGCCATCGACGCCGAGCCGACCGGCGCCATGGAGCCCTTCGCCAAGGGCGTGGACGACTTCCACCGCCAGACCGCGCCGTCGGACTGGCTGGAGGGCCTGGTCAAGGCCTACGTCGGCGACTCGATCGCCAGTGACTTCTACCGCGAGGTCGCCACCCACCTCGACACCGACACCCGCGCCCTGGTGCTCGCCGTGCTCGACGACACCGGTCACGGCGGCTTCGCCATCGAGAAGGTGCGCGCCGCGATCGAGGCCGACCCGCGCTGCGGCGGCCGCCTCGCGCTGTGGGCCCGCCGCCTGATGGGCGAGGCGCTCTCGCAGGCGCAGCGCGTGGTCGCCGAGCGCGACGCGCTCTCCACCATGCTCGTCGGTGGCGTGGACGGGATGGCCGCGGGCTTCGACCTCGCGGCCGTCGGCGAGATGTTCACCCGCATCACCAAGGCGCACACCAAGCGGATGGCGGCCCTCGGCCTCGCGGCCTGACGACGCACGCCCGCCGGCCGGATCCCGGCCGGTCATGACGGTGGCCCCGCAGCGGATGTCCGCTTCGGGGCCACCGTCATGACCGGTAGGTGTTCGTCAGCTATTCATCAGCCCGCCGGGACCGAAAACGGAGTCCGGCCGGACGTCCTCCCAGGCCGCCGCGCGGGCCGCAGCAGGAGGGAGAGGACCACCGCCGAAACGAGCGCCCCGCCGAGGATGGTGGCGCTCGGCGTGGTGTGTCCCGGGCCCAGTGCGTAATGGGTGAGGTACGACCCGAACAACGCCCCCAATACCGCGCTGACCAGCACGGTTCTGGATGAGGGCAGGCGCGTCGGGAGCATTCTGAGGGCCGCGGCGGCCAAGGCGAGACCGAGCAGGGCCGAGCCGAGCGCTTCCAGCAGCATGATGAGGTCCCTCCCGCAGGTCAGGGCAAATCGGATCACAGGCGTCCTACCCGAAGCGGAAGAAAGAGAAACGGCCCGGTGGGGTCAACCACCGGGCCGTCGCGTTCGTTCTCTTCGCTCCTCAGAGCGCGCCGAAGCCCACCTTGCGGATGCTGGGCTCGCCCAGGTCGACGTACGACAGGCGGTCGGCCGGCACCAGGACCTTGCGGCCCTTGATGTCGGTGAGGCTGAGCAGCTGCGTCTTGCCGGACAGTGCGTCGGCGACGATGCTCTCGAGCTCATCGGCGCTCAAGCCGCTCTCCAGCACGATCTCCCGGGGTGCGTGCTGCACGCCGATCTTGACCTCCACGGCTTTGTCCCTCCGACGATCCGGTTCGCGCGATCACCGCGCCGTACTCGCCCCCACCCTAGCCCGCGGAGGCGACGCGAATGGCGTACAGCGGACACGCTGGCAGCGAACAGGTGCGCCGACGGGTGCGCCTACGACGGTCAGTGGCCGTCGGTGCCGTGCAGCGGGAAGCCCGCGATGCCGCGCCAGGCCAGTGAGGTCAGCAGGCCGACCGCGGTGTCCCGGGCGACCGGGCTGGAGCTGGACAGCCAGTACCGGGCCACGACCTGCGAGACCCCGCCCAGGCCCACGGCCAGCAGCATCGACTCGTCCGTCGACAGGCCGGTGTCCTCGGCGATGACCTCCGAGATCGCCTCGGCGCACTGGAGGGAGACCCGGTCGACCCGCTCGCGCACCGTCGGCTCGTTGGTCAGGTCGGACTCGAAGACGAGCCGGAAGGCGCCGCCCTCGTCCTCGACGTACGCGAAGTACGCGTCCATCGTGGCGGCCACGCGCAGCTTGTTGTCGGTCGTCGACGCCAGCGCGGTGCGCACCGCCAGGAGCAGCGACTCGCAGTGCTGGTCCAGCAGGGCCAGGTACAGGTCCAGCTTGCCCGGGAAGTGCTGGTAGAGCACCGGCTTGCTGACGCCCGCGCGCTCGGCGATGTCGTCCATCGCCGCCGCGTGGTAGCCCTGGGCCACGAACACTTCCTGGGCCGCGCCCAGGAGCTGGTTGCGTCGGGCTCGGCGCGGCAGTCGGGTGCCCCGCGGGCGCGCCGCCTCGGTCTGCTCGATGGCTGTCACGCCGCCTCCCACTTTCTCTCGGAACCCTGCGGCGCAGTGCGCCGCGCCCGCCATCGTACTTTTCGGTAACCGAATCCGGGGGGTCCGGGCCGAGTTTTCTCGCGGTACGGACGCCGGCAAGCGCCGCTGGTCAGCCCGGTCGGTCGCGGTCGGCCCGGTCAGCGGTAGTCGTCCTCGTCCAGGGCCACCACGCGCGCCTGCTCCGCCGCGTCCCCGTCCGACGCTTCGCCGGGATCGGCCGCGATGACCGGATCGTCGTCGAGCGGGGTCAGCTCGGTGCGCTGCTCCGCCGCGTCCGCCTCGGGGGCCTCGGGCCCGGGGGCTTCCCGCACGAGGTCCTGGAAGGTCTCCGGTTCCGCAGGGTCGACCGTCATGTGGTTCCCCTCATTCCCCTCATTCCCTTCGTTTCCTTCGTTTCCTCTGGATTCCCGCCTCCTCCTTCGAGCGTAGGAGCCTCCGGGGCCGGGCGCTATACGGCTCTGTGATGGCGAACACACGGTTCCGGACGTGATCCTCTCGTAACATTGCGCCCATGTCTTCGACCGAGCTGCCCGGTGTACGCTCCGCCGCCGAACCATCGGGCCTGGTGGGCGCCGTCCGCGTGGCCGACGGGGAGCGGCTGCGCACCGCGTCGCTGCCCGGTCTGACGCTGACCGTGCGCTCGCGGCCGCCCGTGCGCGAAGGACTCGCGCCGGCCCTCTTCGTGCACGGACTCGGCGGCTCCTCGCAGAACTGGTCGGCGCTGATGGCGCTGCTGGAGGACACCGTCGACGGCGAGGCCGTCGACCTCCCCGGCTTCGGGACCTCCCCGCCGCCCGCCGACCGGGACTACTCGGTCACCGCCATGGCCCGCGCGGTCATCCGGCACCTGGACGCCGCGGGGCGGGGGCCCGTACACCTCGTCGGGAACTCGCTCGGCGGGGCCGTCAGCACCCGCGTCGCCGCGGTGCGGCCCGACCTCGTCCGCACGCTGACGCTGATCTCGCCCGCCCTGCCCGAGCTGCGGGTGCAGCGTTCCGCCGTGCCCACCGCGCTGCTCGCCGTCCCGGGCGTGGCGCCGCTCTTCGCGCGCCTCAGCCGCGACCTGACCGCCGAACAGCGCACCCGCGGGGTGATGGGGCTCTGTTACGGAGACCCCTCACGGGTGACGTCCGAGGGCTTCCGGTACGCCGTGGAGGAGACCGAACGGCGGATGCGGCTCCCCTATTTCTGGGAGGCGCTCGCCCGCTCCTCGCGCGGAATCGTCGACGCCTACACGCTCGGCGGACAGCACGGGCTGTGGCGCCAGGCCGAGCGGGTCCTCGCGCCGACCCTGCTGGTCTACGGTGGCAGGGACCAACTGGTCTCGTACCGCATGGCGCACAAGGCGGCGGCCTCCTTCCGGGGCTCGCGGCTGCTGTGCCTGCCCGAGGCCGGGCACGTGGCGATGATGGAGCACCCCGAGGTCGTGGCATCGGCCTTCCGGGACCTGCTGGGCACCGCCGGGCAGAACGACGTACGAGACGACGAAGACGGCAGAGGCTGAGCACCGGTGGGACGACATAGTCGCAAGGACTCCGCTCCTCCCCGCCCGGTCCACGGTGACCAGGGCGGCCCCGACCCGGCTTCCGCGCACCCGGAAGCCGCGGCCGCCGGACCCCTCTCCGGGAGCGCGCGCCGGCACCGGCCCGAGCCCGCGGCCGGCCACCAGGAGTACGCGAACGAACCCGCGCCCGCGGCGCGCGCCGGCCACCCGGAGATCCACGAGCCCGGCGGGGCGTACGGCGACTGGCGCGCCGTTCCCCGCAGCCACCCCGCGCCGTCCCCCGCCCCCGGTGTCCCCGCGCAGGCCCCGGCCCCGGCGGCGTACGGGAGCACCGCGCCGTACGGGAGCCCCGCGCCGGCCCCGGCCGCCGCGGCGTACCGGGCCGCCGTGGCCACCGCGGCCGCCGTCTTCCCCGAGGCCGAAGCGCCCGATACCGCCGTCTTCCCCGAGGCCGAGGCGCCCCGGGCCGCAGTGCCGGGCGCCGGCTCCGCGCACCCCGCCCGGGGCGCGGGCGGCGGTGCCCCGACCGGCTCGCACCGCCGGGTGCCCCCGCCCCGCCGTGGCTCGCGCTCGACGCCGGCCAAGCGGTCCGCGGCGACCCGGGGCCGCAAGGTCCGCACCTACACCGGCATGGCCGCCGCGGCCGTCACCACCGTTCTCGCCGTCGTCGTGGCGGGTCAGGTCGTGGGGGAGGACGGCGGCAGCCACCTCGGCGTGCAGAGCGCCGGTGACACCGCCGCCGACCGGGCCGCCCCCGGCCAGTCCGCGGCCTCCCGTTCCGACGGCCGCGCGACGCCCGACGCGCCCGCGGTGGGCGGTGGTCAGCAGGCGGTCGTCAAGACGTACGAGCAGAAGATGGCCGACCCCTACCCGATCGCCGCGAACCTAGCCGGCCCGGGCACCTTCGACACGGTCGCCACCGGCGCACCGGCCCCCGGCAAGGGACGCCTCGTCCGCTACCGGGTCGACGTGGAACAGGGCCTCGGCCTGGACGCTGACCTCTTCGCCGAGGCCGTCCAGCGCACCCTCAACGATCCGCGCAGCTGGGCGCACGACGGCGACATGCGCTTCGAGCGGGTCGCCTCGGGGACGGCCGACTTCGCGATCACCCTGGCCAGCCCGGGCACCACCGGGGTGTGGTGCGCGAAGTCCAGCCTCGACACGACCGTCGACAACGTGTCCTGCGACTCCGCGTCCACCGAGCGCGTGATGATCAACGCCTTCCGCTGGGCGCAGGGCTCGCCGACCTACGGCCAGGACCAGATGTACGCCTACCGCCAGATGCTCATCAACCACGAGGTCGGGCACCGGCTCGGACACGACCACGTGAGCTGCAGGACGCCGGGCGCGCTCGCGCCGATCATGCAGCAGCAGACGAAGTCGCTCGACATCGACGGAATCTCCTGCAAGCCCAACCCCTGGGTCTACCCGACCAGTTGATCAGGTTCGTGGTGGTGGGGGGCGCGGGGCCGGATTGACAAGGTGTTCGATGGTCGGCAATGGTTCTCCGCATGTCGCACCACCACACCATGACCGCGAGCGCCGCCATAGAGCTGGCGCTCCTCGGTGTGGCCGCGCACAGCGTGGCCGACATCCTCTGTCGCTGACGCCTGCCTGAGCGCGCGACGACCCCTTTTCACGTCATTCCGCCGCGCCCGGGCACTCCCTGCCCGCGGGTGCGGCTCCGCATGTCCCTGATCCCCTTTCGGTCGGCCTGACGGCCCGGTGGCCGGACGGTCGGACGTCGCCCCCCGCGCGGCCCTTCCCGTTCGACCCATCACGCCGAGAGGTCCCTTTTCCGATGTTCCGTCACTCCCACATATCGCGCCGCCTGGCCGCGGTCACCGTCAGCCTCGTACTGGCCGGGGGCGCCGCGGCCTGCGGCCCCAAGGGCAGCGACGGGGAAAGCTCCGGCGCCGCCGCGTCCGGCGCCACCGGCTCGCAGCAGAAGGGCGGCACGCTGACCGTCCTCAACAACGAGCCGCAGAGCGACTTCGACCCGGCCCGTCTGTACACCTCCGGCGGCGGCAACGTCCCCTCGCTGGTCTTCCGCACGCTCACCACCCGCAACCGCGAGGACGGCGCCGCCGGCGCCAAGGTGGTGCCCGACCTCGCCACCGACACCGGCAAGGCCAATGCCGACGCCACCGAGTGGACGTACACGCTCAAGGACGGGCTGAAGTACGAGGACGGCACCCCGATCACCACCGCCGACGTCAAGTACGGCATCGAGCGCTCCTTCGCCGCCGAACTCTCCGGCGGTGCGCCCTACTTGAGGGACTGGCTGATCGGCGGGGACACCTACCAGGGCCCGTACAAGGACGGCGGCAAGGGCCTCGACTCGATCGTCGTGCCCGACGCGAGGACCATCACCTTCAAGCTGCGCAAGCCCGAGGGCGAGTTCCCCTTCGTCGCCACCCAGACCCAGTTCGCGCCGGTCCCCAAGGCCAAGGACACCGGGGTCAAGTACGAGGAGCACCCGGTCTCCTCGGGCCCGTACAAGGTGGTCAAGAACGAGAACGACGGCGAACGCCTGACCCTGGAGCGCAACGAGAACTGGGACCCGAAGACCGACGAGGAGCGCAAGGCCTACCCGGACAGGATCGACGTCCGCTCCGGCCTGGACTCCGCGGTCATCAACCAGCGGCTCTCCACCAGCTCCGGCGCCGACGCGGCCGCCATCACCACCGACACCAACCTGGGACCGGCCGAACTCGCCCAGATCGGCGCTGACAAGAACCTCGCCGCCCGGGTCGGCACCGGCCACTTCGGCTACATCAACTACCTGGCCTTCAACCCGAAGGTGGCCCCCTTCGACAACCCGAAGGTGCGCCAGGCCATCTCGTACGCGATCAACCGCACCAGCGTGATCAACGCGGCGGGCGGCTCCGCGCTGGCCGAGCCCGCGACCACCTTCCTGCCCGAGCGCGAGGCCTTCGGCTACGCCGCCTACGACCACTTCCCGGCGGGGAAGACCGGCGACCCGGCCAAGGCCAAGCAGCTGCTGGCCGAGGCCGGCTTCAAGGACGGGCTCACCATCACGCTGACCCACTCCACCGCGCAGAACCGGCAGACCAGCCCCGAGGTCGCCACCGCCGTGCAGCAGGCGCTGGCCGCCGCCGGGATCACGGTCAAGCTGGAGGGCCTGGAGAACAACGCCTTCAACCAGAAGCGCTGGGACGTCAAGAGCACCCCCGGCTTCTTCCTCTCCCGCTGGGGCGCCGACTGGCCCTCCGGCGCCCCCTTCCTCGCCCCGATCTTCGACGGTCGCCAGATCGTCAAGGACGGCTCCAACTACAACCACGCCCAGCTCGACGACCCGGCCGTCAACACCGAGATCGACGAGATCGCGAAGCTGACCGACCTCGCCGCGGCGGGCAAGCGCTGGGGCGCCCTCGACAAGAAGATCGGTGAGCAGGCCCTGGACGTCCCGCTCTTCCACCCGGTCTACAAGCGGCTCGTCGGCAAGGACGTCAAGGGCGTCGTCATCAGCGACTGGACCGGCGTCCTCGACATCTCGCAGGTCTCGGTCAAGTGACCCTCATATCCGAACGATCGGCGTCCGCGGCCGGGGTCACCACCCCGGCCGCGGGCGCCGCGCGCCAGGTCCGGCGGCGGCTGCGCCGCCGTCCCGGCGCCCTCGTGGCCGCCGTCGTGCTGGCCCTGCTCGTCCTCGTCGCCCTCGCCGCGCCGCTGCTCGCCCACCTCGCGGGCCAGGACCCGAACGCCTACCACGACGACCTCGTGGACTCGGCCCGCGGCGGGGTCCCCCTCGGCTCCTTCGGCGGGGTCTCCGGCGACCACTGGCTCGGCGTCGAACCGGGTACCGGCCGGGACCTGTTCACCCGGCTCGCCTACGGCGCCCGGATCTCGCTGCTCGTCGCCATCGGGGCCACCACCGTCCAGGTGCTGACCGGGCTGGTGGCCGGACTCGCCGCCGCACTGGGCAGCCGGCCCGTGGGCCTCGTCATCGACTGGCTCACCAACGTGATGCTCGGCCTCCCGGCGATCGTCCTCGGGATCGCGCTCACCGCCGTCGTCCCCGCGGACTTCCCGCGCCCGCTGCTGCTCGTCCTGATCATCGGGCTGCTCGGCTGGGGCTCGACCGCCCGCATGGTCCGCGCCCAGGCGCTCGCCCTGCGCGGCCTCGACTTCGTCGCCGCGGCCCGGCTCGGCGGCAGCGGCCGGCTGCGCGTCGCCCGCCGCGAGCTGCTGCCCTCGCTGGCGGCGCCGCTGATCACCTTCGCCGCGATCCTGCTCCCCGTCAGCATCGTCGCCGAGGCCTCGCTGTCCTTCCTCGGTGTCGGGGTCAAACCGCCGACCCCCTCCTGGGGGCAGATGCTCTCCTCGGCCCAGACCTGGTTCCGCGCCGACCCGATGTACGTCCTGCTGCCCGCCGGGCTGCTCTTCGTGACCACCCTCGCCTTCACCGTGCTCGGCGACGCCGTCCGCAGCGCCCTCGATCCGCGCGAGGAATCCCGTCTGCGGATCGGGTCGAGAAAGGAGCGACGGGCGTGATCGGCTTCGTCCTCAAACGGACCGGTGGCGCCCTGCTGGTGCTGCTCACCCTGTCCGTGGCCGTCTACCTCCTCTTCTACCTCGCCCCCGGCGACGCCGCCCGGCTCGCCTGCGGCGAACGCTGCAACCCGCAGCAGATCGCCCAGGTCCGCGAACAGCTCGGGCTGAACGACTCCGTGGTCGTCCAGTACCTGCACTTCCTCCAGGGCATCGTGGCCGGCCGGGACTACTCCGGCGGCGCCGCGCTCGTCCACTGCGACGCGCCCTGCCTCGGCTTCTCCTACCAGAACGACCAGCAGGTCACCGAGCTCCTCCTGGAGCGGCTGCCCGCCACCGCCTCGCTCGCGGTGGGCACCCTCGTGATCTGGCTCGCCGTCGGGGTGGGCACCGGACTCCTCTCCGCGCTGCGCCGCGGCGGGATCACCGAGCGGGTGCTGACCGTGCTCACCCTCGCCGGGACCGGCACCCCCGTCTTCATCCTCGGCCTGCTGGCCCTGATGGTCGTGTGCGCCTACCTCCAATGGCTACCGTTCCCCACCTACGTGCCCTTCGGCGAGGACCCCGAGCAGTGGGCCTGGAACATGCTGCTGCCCTGGCTCGTCCTCGGCTTTTTCGAGAGCGCCAAATACGCCCGGCTGACCCGCAGTTCCACCCTGGAGACGCTGGCCGAGGACCACATTCGCACCTTCCGCGCCTACGGCGTGGCGGAGCGGCGCGTGGTCACCCGGCACGCGCTGCGCGGAGCGGTGGCGCCGGTCGTCGCGCTCAGCGCGGTCGACTTCGGCACCCTCTTCGGCGGCGCGGTGCTCACCGAGTCGCTCTTCGGCATCCCGGGACTGGGCAAGACCCTGATCGACGGGGTCCGGGTCGTGGACCTGCCCGTCGTGGTGGGTGTGGTGCTGGTCACCGGCGCCGCCGTCGTCATCGCGGGCGCCGTGGCCGACCTGTTGTACGCCGCCGCCGACCGCCGGGTGGTGCTCACATGACCGGGACGACGACCACGCCCCCGACCTCGGCTCCGCCCCCGTCCCCGGCCGAAGCGCTCGTCGAGGTGGTCGACCTCGCCGTCGACTTCCCCGTCGGCGCGCCGGGGGAGTACGTACGGGCCGTGGACGGGATCTCCTTCACGTTGGAACCCGGGCGCGCGCTCGCCGTCGTCGGCGAGTCCGGCAGCGGCAAGTCCACCGTCGCCGCCGCCCTGCTCGGCCTGCACCACGGGACCGGCGCCCGGCTCTCCGGCACGGTCCGGGTGGCCGGGACCGACGTCGGGGCCGCCCCGCCCGCCGCGCTGCGCGCGCTGCGCGGGGGCGTCGCCGCGATGGTCTTCCAGGACCCGCTCACCTCCCTCGACCCCTACTACGCCATCGGCGACCAGATCGCCGAGGTCCACCGGGTGCACGCCGACGTCTCCCGGCGCGCCGCGCGCGCCCGGGCGGTCGAGGTGCTGGACCGGGTGGGCATCCCGGACGCGGTGCGCCGCTCGCGCGCCCGACCGCACGAGTTCAGCGGCGGCATGCGCCAGCGCGCCCTCATTGCCATGGCGCTGGCCTGCGAACCCCGGCTGCTCGTCGCCGACGAGCCGACCACCGCGCTCGACGTCACCGTGCAGGCCCAGATCCTCGACCTGCTGCACGGGCTGCGGGCCGAGCGCGGCCTCGGCCTGCTGCTCGTCACCCACGACGTGGGAGTGGCCGCCGAGAGCGTGGACGAGCTGCTCGTGATGCGCCACGGGCGGGCCGTGGAGCACGGCCCGGTGGCGCGGGTGCTGGCCGCGCCCGGGAACCCGTACACGAAGGAGCTGCTCGCGGCCGTGCCCCGGCTGGACGCCCCGCGCACCACCGGCGCGCCCGCGGGGGAGCGTACGCCCGTGGTCGAAGCGGTCGGCCTGCGACGGGAGTTCGGGCGGCGCGGCAAGCGGGTCACCGCGGTCGACGGGGTCTCCCTCACCGTCGCCGCGGGCGAGACCCTCGGCATCGTCGGCGAGAGCGGCAGCGGCAAGTCCACCCTCGGGCGCATGCTCGTCGGGCTGCTGGACCCCACCGCCGGTACCGTCCGCCACGAGGGCCGCGAGACCTCCGGCATCGCCTCCGGCGTCCAGATGGTCTTCCAGGACCCGGTGTCCTCCCTCAACCCGCGCCGCAGCATCGGCGAGTCCATCGCCGACCCGCTGCGCGCGGCCGGCGAGCGCGACGAGGCCGTCATCCGGGCCCGCGTCGGCGAACTCCTGGTCCGGGTCGGGCTGGAGGCGGCGCACCACGACCGCTACCCGCACGAGTTCAGCGGCGGCCAGCGCCAGCGGGTCGGGATCGCCCGTGCGCTCGCCCCCCGGCCGCGACTGATCGTCTGCGACGAGCCGGTCTCCGCACTCGACGTCACCACGCAGGCCCAGGTCACCGCCCTGCTCGCGGAGATCCAGCGGGAGAGCGGCATCGCGCTCGTCTTCATCGCGCACGACCTCGCCGTGGTCCGGCAGGTCAGCGACCGGGTCGTGGTCATGCGCCGCGGCGAGGTCGTCGAGGAGGGCCCGGTGGACGAGGTCTACGACCGGCCGCGGCACGCCTACACCCGGCAACTGCTCGCGGCCGTTCCCTCCTTGGACCCGACCCTGGCCGCCGGGCGGCGCGCCGCCCGGGCCCGGCAGAAGGAGGCCGCGCACCAGCCTGCGCACTAGGCCGCGCACTGGGCCGTGTACCAGGCAGTGCACCAGTCTTAGCGCGGTCGAACGCGAACCGTACGGGAAAGTTACGACTCTTCACCCCTTCCGGTGGCGCGACGGACAACCGTCCGTCGCGCCTTCGGCATATCCGCTTGAGTTCTCGCGGCGGGTCACCGGACCGACGGAGGCCGCCTGAACGGGAGATCGGGGGTGCCACTCGTGCGGATCGCACTGCTCACGGAAGGTGGTTATCCGTATGCGACGGGCGAAGCGAGGCTCTGGTGCGACCGGCTGGTGCGCGGGCTTCCGCAGCACGAGTTCGAGCTGTACGCGCTGAGCCGCAGCGCCGGGCAGGAGGAGCGCGGCCGGGTGCCGCTGCCCGCCCACGTCACGCGGGTGCGGACGGCCTCCCTGTGGGCCCCCGACGACGACGGCCGCAGCTACTCGCGCCGCGAGCGGCGCCGTTTCCTGGCCTGCTTCACGGACCTGGTGCGCGGGATCGCCGCCGCCGACGCCGAGGCGTTCGCCGCCGGACTGTACGGGCTCGCCGAACTCGCCCGGGACCAGGGCGGCCTGTACGCGGCGGTGCGCTCCGAGACCGCGGTGCGGGCCGTCGAGGCCGGCTGCCGGGCACCGGGCGCGAGCCGCGCCGTCCGGGCGGCGCAGGTGCCCGACCTGCTCGCCTTCGTCGACGAGCTGGAGCGCGCCCTGCGCCCGCTCAGCCTGGACTGGTACGAGGAACTCGGCGCCGTGGACGTCTGCCACGCGGCGGCGGGCGGGCTGGCCGCACTGCCCGGGCTGGTGGCCAAACGCTTCTTCGGAGTCCCGCTGCTGGTCACGGAGTACGGCGTCCAGCTCCGGGCGCACTACCTGGAGCACGCGGAGGAACGCCCGGCCCTGCGGGCCCTGCTCGGCGCCTTCCAGGTCCGCCTCGCCGCCGAGATCTACGCCCGGGCGGACCTGCTCACCCCCGGCAACGCGCACGCGCGGCGCTGGCAGGAGAAGTGCGGGGCCGGCCGGGAGCGGCTGCGGACGGTCTACCCGGGCATGGAGGCGGACCGATTCGCCACCGTCGGGGAGGCCGCCGACCACGGCGACCCGGCCACCCTGGTGTGGGTCGGCCGGATAGAACCGGCCAAGGACCTCATCGCGCTGCTGCACGCGTTCGCGGAGGTGCGGCGGGCCGAACCGGACACCCGTCTGCGGATCTTCGCGACCGCGGCGGCGCCGGGGTACTTGGCCGACTGCCGCTCGCTCGCGGCCCAGCTCTTCCCCGACGAGGCGGCGGACGCGGTGACCGTCGGCGAGAGCCCCGTCACCTTCGAGGAGATCGGCGGGCCGGAGACCCCGGCCCTGCCCGACGCCTACGGCTGCGCCCCGGTCACCGTGCTGTCCTCGGTGGTCGAGGGCTTCCCGATCCGCCTCGTCGAGGCCATGTTCTGCGGCCGCGCCACGGTCTCCACCGACGTGGGGGCGGTGCGCGAGGTCATCGGCGGTACGGGACTGGTGGTCCCGCCGCGCAATCCGCGCGCCCTCGCGGACGCCTGTCTGACCCTGTTACGGGATCCGGAGCGCGCCCGGCGGCTGGGGGCGGCGGCCCGGGCGCGGGCGCTGGAGCTCTTCACCGTCGAGCAGAACGTGGCCGCCTTCCGGGAGATCTACCTCCAGCTGATCGCCGACGGCGCGGCCTGCCCGCCCGCGGACGCCCCCTTCACCCATCCGCCGGAGGCCCGCGTGCCGGGCCACTGGACCACCCCGACGTGGGCCGCGTCCCCGGAGGCGACGGTATGACGACCCACCCGGACACCACCCCGTCCCTCTTCGACCTGGCCCGGCGCCCGGTCCTGGTCCCGGCGCCCGAACCGGAGCCCTGCGCGGACCCGGAGCCCTGCGCCGACCCGGTGGAGACCACGCTCGTGCTGCGGCTCGCGCCCCCGCCGCCGGCGGACCCCGAGCTATCGCCCGAGCCCGCCCCGGCGGCGCACCCCGCCCCGGCGGCCGGGCCCGCGCCGGACGCCGACGCGCGCCCGGGCCGGGTCGTCACCGGACGGCGCCGCGCGAGCGGGGACCCGGTCAAGGCACTGATGCACCGGCACCGGGAGCTGTGCGAGCGGGCCGTCGACCCGCTGGAGATCGCCGCCGGACTGGAGGCCCACGGGATCACCGACCGGACCGCCGCCCGGTTCCGCCACCGGGACGTCTTCTCCCTCGCCGAGGAGCTCTACGCCCGCGTCCCGCGCGGGGAGGTCCCCGACGCCCCCCGGACCGCCGCCCCGGCCGGCGCGGGCCGGGCGGACCTGCGGGGGGCGGCGTACGCGATGGCCCCCGGCGCCCTCGCGCTCGGCGCCGACCTGCTCGGCGGGCCCGCCCCCTGGGTGGCCGTCCTCGCCGTCGCGCTCGCCGTCGGCGTCCTCGCCCGGCCGCGCCCCCGCGGCCGCCGGCACCCCTGGCTCCCCCAGCTGCTGGCCGCCGCGGCCACCGGATACGCCGTGTACCGGCTCGGCACGCCGCTGGGCACGCCCCTCGGGGTGGGCCTCGCCCTCGCGGCCGCCCCCGCGCACTGGTGCGACGCCGCCTTCACGGCCCGCGCGCGCCGCCGCCTCGCCGGGAGCCGCGCGCTGGAGGACTTCGCGGCGGGCGCGCGGCCCCTGCTGGTGGGGGCGGCGCTCTGCTTCACCGCCCTCGCGGCCGTCCCGCTCGTCCTCCTCGGAGCCCCGCTCGCGGTCGCCGTGCCGCTCGCGGTGCTCCTCTTCCTGACCCGGCTGCTGGTCCGCCACACGCCGCACCGGGTCCCGGCCGCCATCGCCCTCGCGGTGGCGCTGATCCCGAACCCGGTCGCCGCCGCGGCGGCCGCCGCCGGACTGCTCGTCCACGCCACGGTCGCGCTCTCCCGCGCATCCGCACACGCACAGACCTGACCGCGCCAACAAGGAGAAGAAGACATGACCGGCCAGCCAAACGACCACGGGGCCGCGCGATGAGGGTGCTGCTGATCGGAGCCAACGGGTATCTCGGCCGCTACGTCGCGGACCGGCTGCTCGCCGACCCCGCCGTCCAACTCACGGCCCTCGGCCGGGGCGACGACGCCGACGTCCGGTTCGACCTCGCGACCGGCAGTCCCGGCGCGCTCACCCGCTTCCTCGATGCCGTCCACCCGGGCGTCGTGATCAACTGCGCGGGGGCCACCCGCGGCGGTGCGCGCGAGCTGACCCGGCACAACACCGTCGCCGTCGCGACGGTCTGCGAATCGCTGCGCCGCAGCGGCTGCGGGGCCCGGCTGGTGCAGCTCGGCTGCGCGGCCGAGTACGGTCCCAGCCAGCCCGGGTCGTCCACGGCCGAGGACGCCGTGCCGAGACCCGGCGGGCCGTACGGCGTCAGCAAGCTCGCCGCCACCGAACTCGTCCTCGGGTCCGGCCTCGACGCGGTCGTGCTGCGGGTGTTCTCGCCCGTCGGCCCCGGCACCCCCGCCGGGTCCCCGCTCGGCCGGCTCGCCGAGGCGATGCGCCGGGCGATGCAGTCCGGGGACTCGGAGCTGAAGCTCAGCGGCCTCGGCGTGCAGCGCGACTTCGTCGACGTGCGCGACGTGGCGCGGGCCGTGCACGCGGCCTCGCTCTCCGCCGCGCAGGGCGTCGTCAACATCGGCACCGGACGCGCGGTCCGACTGCGCGACGCGGCCGCCGTCCTGGCCCGGGTGGCGGGCTACGGCGGCGCCATCCACGAGCTCGACGGCCCGCAGCAGCCGCACGCGCACCCCGGCCGTCCGGCGGGGCTGGCCGCGATCGGCTCCCCGCGCGCCGAGGCGACCGCCGAGCAACTGGCCGCGACCCCGCCGCCTTACCCGTACCCGGACGGCTGCGGCACCTGGCAGCAGGCCGATGTCCGCACGGCCCGCGACCGGCTCGGCTGGCGGCCCCGGATCAATCTGGAGGAATCGCTCGCGGACATCTGGATGGAGGCGGCGTGCCGCATCTGACCACCCCGCCCGGGGCGCGGCAGGCGGCCACCGGGGCCGGCCGGCTGGGCCTCGGGGTCCCCGGGTACGGGCACCCGCTGGTCGCGCCCGCCGAGTGGGCCGAGCTGTCCCGCCCCGGCACCCCGCTGCACTGGGCCGTCCTGAACGTGGCGGACGGCCCCGGGCAGCGGCCCGACCCGCACTGTTCGCAGGCGGCCGTCCGGCTCCGGGAGACGGGCGCCGCCGTGCTCGGTCATCTCGCGATGCGGGACGGCGAGCGGTCCTTCGGCGAGCTGGTCTCGGACGCCCACCGCTTCGTCGACTGGTACCGGGTCGGCGGTTTCTACCTGGCCGACGCCCCGGCCGACCGGGCCGGACTGGACGCCGTGCGCAAGCTGACGGACACCCTGCGCACGCTGGGGACCGGCGGGCACCGCCCGCACCTGGTGCTCGGGCACGGCACGCATCCGTACGAGGGCTACACCGAGGCCGCGGACCAGCTGGTCACCTTCTCGGGGAGCTGGGCCGACTACCGCTGGTCGCAGGTGGCGGAGTGGACGGCGGACCATCCGCCGGAGCGGTTCTGCCACTTCGTGCACGGGGTGCCGCGCACGCACCTGGAGGAGGCCGTGCGGGTCGCCCGGTGGCAAGGAGCGGGCACGATCTGGTTCACGGACCGGCTCGGAACGCGTGCGGGCAGCGACCCGTGGGCCTCGATGCCCGGGTACTGGGACGAAATCGTCTCGCGGATCGGGACGAGTGTCTCGGAATGAAGTGGGCCGTGGCAGTGTTGCGGAACAGAACAACACTTTAATGCTCCCCGCTGGTGCGGGGATGACCCGCCTGGAGTGCCCGTGTCGCTGCCACCCCTGGTAGAGCCAGCTGCTGAGCTCACCGTTGACGAGGTCCGTCGGTACTCCCGCCACCTGATCATCCCGGACGTCGGGATGGACGGGCAGAAGCGCCTGAAGAACGCCAAGGTGCTCGCGGTGGGCGCCGGCGGCCTCGGTTCCCCCGCCCTGATGTACCTGGCCGCGGCCGGCGTGGGCACCCTCGGCATCGTGGAGTTCGACGAGGTCGACGAGTCGAACCTGCAGCGCCAGATCATCCACAGCCAGGCGGACATCGGCCGCTCGAAGGCGCAGTCGGCGCGCGACAGCGTGCTCGGCATCAACCCGTACGTGAACGTGATCCTCCACGAAGAGCGGCTCGAAGCCGAGAACGTGATGGAGATCTTCAGCCAGTACGACCTGATCGTCGACGGCACGGACAACTTCGCGACCCGTTACCTGGTCAACGACGCCTGCGTGCTGCTGAACAAGCCGTACGTCTGGGGCTCGATCTACCGCTTCGACGGCCAGGCCTCGGTCTTCTGGTCCGAGCACGGCCCGTGCTACCGCTGCCTGTACCCGGAGCCGCCCCCGCCGGGCATGGTCCCCTCCTGCGCCGAGGGCGGCGTGCTGGGCGTGCTCTGCGCGTCCATCGGTTCCATCCAGGTCACCGAGGCCATCAAGGTCCTGACCGGCGTCGGCGACCCGCTGGTCGGCCGCCTGATGATCTACGACGCCCTGGAGATGCAGTACCGCCAGGTCAAGGTCCGCAAGGACCCCGACTGCGCGGTCTGCGGTCCGAACGCGACCGTCACCGAGCTCATCGACTACGAGGCCTTCTGCGGCGTCGTGTCGGAGGAGGCCCAGGAGGCGGCCGCCGGCTCGACGATCACTCCCAAGCAGCTCAAGGAGTGGATCGACAACGACGAGCCGATCGAGATCATCGACGTCCGCGAGATCAACGAGTACGAGATCGTCTCGATCCCCGGCGCGAAGCTGATCCCCAAGGGCGAGTTCCTGATGGGCACCGCCCTCCAGGACCTGCCCCAGGACAAGCGGATCGTCTTGCACTGCAAGACGGGTGTCCGCAGTGCGGAAGTCCTCGCGGTCCTGAAGTCCGCGGGCTTCGCGGACGCGGTGCACGTCGGCGGCGGCGTCATCGGCTGGGTCCACCAGATCGAGCCGGAGAAGCCGATCTACTAGGCGACCCGCTCTCCGTACGGGAAGGGCCCCGCCGCGCGTCGCGCGCGGCGGGGCCCTTCCGTGCGTCCGGGCTCAGACCGCGGTGCAGACGGCCTTGGCCGCCGGGACCTTGCCGTTCAGCAGGTAGGCGTCCACCGCCTTCTGCACACAGGCGTTGCCGCTGTTGTAGGCGCCGTGCCCCTCGCCCTTGTAGGTCAGCTCCACGCCCACCCCGGGGCCGAGCCGCTCCACCATCTTGCGGGCGCCCTCGTACGGGGTCGCCGGGTCGCCGGTGTTGCCGATCACCACGATCGGGGCGGCGCCCCGAGCGCTCACGTCCGGGGTGTCGAAGGCCCCCTTGACCGGCCAGTCGGTGCAGCCGAGCAGGCCCCAGCCGAGGAACTCGCCGAAGACGGCCGAGGCGGCGCGGAAGGCCGGGAGCTTGGCCTTCGTCTGCTCCAGCGTGAAGCGCTCCTTGGAGTCCGCGCAGTTGATCGCGGTGTTGGCCGCGCCGATGTTGTTGTACGTGCCCTTGGCGTCGCGGCCGTTGAGCGCGTCCGACATGACGAGGAGCAACTGCCCCTGGCCGCCCTCGGCCTCGTCCAGCCCCTGCTCCAGCAGCGGCCAACCCTCCTTGGAATAGAGGGCGTAGGCGATGCCGTTGGTCGCGGCGGAAGCGGTGAGCAGGCGATCGCCCACGCCTTCGACGGGCTTGGCGGCCAGGGCTTTCTGGAGCTTGACGATGTTCGCGTCGATCTCCTTGGCGGTGCTGCCCTGGAGGCGGCAGGCGTCCCCGCGGTCCACGCAGTCCTGCTCGAAGTTGCCGAGGGCCAGTTGGAAGCCCTTCGCCTGCCCCAGGGCGCCCTCCTCCGACGTCTTGGTCGGGTCGACGACCGCGTCGAAGACGGCCCGGCCGACGTTCTTCGGGAAGAGGTGGGCGTAGACCCCGCCCAGCTCGGTGCCGTAGGAGATGCCGAAGTAGTGCAGCTTCTCGTCGCCCAGGGCCTGGCGCAGCCGGTCGAGGTCACGGGCGGCGTTCTCGGTGCCGACGTGGGGGAGGAGCTTGCCGGAATTGCGGACGCAGCCGTCCCGGTAGGTCTTGATCCCGGCCAGGTACGCCTGCTCCTCGGCCGGGGTGGCGGGGGTGTTGTCGGCGGCGTAGTAACGGTCGAGCTGGGCGTCGCTCTCGCAGAGCACCGGGGCGCTGCGGCCGACCCCGCGAGGATCGAAGCTGACCAGGTCGTAGCGGGTGCGCAGGGCCGTGTACTCCTTGGCGGCGCCGGGCAGGGAGGCGACGCCGGAGCCGCCGGGGCCGCCGAAGTTGAAGACGAGCGAGCCGATGCGGGCGGACTTGGGGCCGGTGGCCTTGGCGCGGATCAGGGCGAGCGGGAGGGTGTCGCCGCCGGGCTCGGCGTAGTCGACGGGGACCTCGAGGGTGGCGCACTCCCAGTCCTTGCCGGGCGCTCGGCCGGCGCCCTGTGCCGCGGAGGGGGCGGGGCAGGGCTTCCAGGCGGGGGCGGCCGGGGCGCCCGGGGCGTTCTCCCTGCCCCTGGTGGTGTCCTTGCCGGCGTCGGAGCAGGCGCCGGTGGAGAGCAGGGCGGCGGCGAGGGCGGCGACGGCGGTGATCCGCGGGGCAGTGGGCATGCCCCCATCCTGCTTCGCCCCTCACCCCCTCGCCCCCGCCATGGCCCGTTCGTGTACCCCCACCGACCTGGCCCGGCCGAACTCGGCCCCGCCGGCGTCTGAGCGCCCATGGCCTGCCGCAGCCTCTCCGGTGAGCGCCCGGCCTGGCGCGGCCATTTCAGCCTCGCCGGCGTTTGAGGCGCCGCCGGAGGCAACCGCGGCCACAGCCGGGCGCCACCTTGGCGGGCCCGGCAGGCCCAACGGGCTGGATCCGGGCCAGGTCCGGTCCCGCCGGTGGGGCCTCCGGCGGGGGGGGGGGCGGGGGGCGGGGGGCGGGGGGCGGCCCGGGGGGCGGCGGGGGGGCGGGCGGGGGCGGGGGGGGGGGGGGGCGGCTGCCCCCGGGGGGGGGGGCGCGCGGGGGGGGGCGGGCCGGGGGGGGCGCCGGCGGGGGGCCCCCCCCCCCCCGGCGGGGCTGGACTGGGCGGGCCGGTCCCGCCGGTGGGGCCTCCGGCGGCGCCTCAAACGCCGGCGGGGCTGGATGGGGCGGGCCGTGCCCGCCGGCCGGGACGAGATGGCGGGGCCGGACGGGGTCAGGTGGGGAGGAGGGTGTGGGCGGCGGCGCGGCCTGTGGCTACGCAGGCCGCCACGCCGACCCCCTCGTACGCCGCCCCGCACAGCGCCAGCCCCGGCAGCTTCCCGGCGGCCTCGCGGATCCGCGAGACCCGCTCCCGGTGCCCCACCCCGTACTGCGGCAGCCCCCGGTCCCACCGGGTCACCCGCGTAGCGACGGGCTCGCCCATCGGCCCCACCGCGTGGTGGAGTTCGGCGATCGCGGTCCGCACCAGGTGCCGGTCGGGCCGGTCCAGCAGCTCCTCGTCGCCGATCCGCCCGATGGAGGCGCGCAGTACGAAGGTGTCCGGCGCCGAGGCCCCCAGCCAGGACCACTTGTTGGAGAGGAAGGAGGCGGCCTTCAGGGTGTGCCCGTCCACCGGCGGCACCAGGAACCCGTTGCCCTGGGGCAGGAAGTGCGCCTGCGCCCGGGAGAAGGCCATCGTGATGACGGCCGTCGAGGCGTGCGCGATGCCCGACAGCTCGGCCTCGGCCTGCGGCGAGTGCGGCCGCAGGAGCTCGGCCGCCGCGAAGGCCGGCAGCGCGAGGATCACCGCGTCCGCCTCCATCGTCAGCGGCCCGTCGTCCGTCATGGCGAGCACCCGCCACCGCCCCGCCGGCGTCCGCTGGAGCGAGCGGGCCGTCGTACCGGTGAGGATCCGCGCACCGCACGCGTCGGCCACGGCCTGCGGGAAGCGCCCGGTGCCGCCGGTCACGCCCTGGACGGCGACGGCCGCCGAGCGCGGCGCGCCCGCCGCCTTCATCCGGCGCAGCGCCGGCAGCAGCGGCCCGCCCTGTTCGGCGAGGGCCGCGATCCGCGGCATCGCGGCGCGCAGCGAGAGCCGGTCGGCGCGTCCGGCGTAGATCCCGCCGAGCAGGGGCTCGATCAGCCGGTCCACGGCTTCCTGGCCGAACCGGGAGGCGAGGTAGGCGCTCACCGAGCAGTCCCCGGTGAGCGCGGGCGCCTCCAGGGTCTCCTCGGCCGCGACCCGGGCGACGCCGGCGGGGGAGAGCAGTCCGGTGCCGGTCAGGGCGGCCGGATCGATGGGCACGCCCATGACGTGTCCGGGGGGCAGCGGTCGCAGGCCGCCGTTGGTCCAGATGGTGGTGGGGGCCTTCGCGGGATCGCACAGCGCGTCCCCGAGTCCGACGGCCGCCGCGAGCTCGACGGCCTCGGGACGCAGGGCCATCAGGGACTCCGCGCCCTCGTCGACGGTGATGCCCGCGATGGTGCCGGTCCGCAGTTTGCCGCCGACCTTCGCGTGGCTCTCCAGGACGGTGACGTCCGCCCGTCCGCGCAGCTGCCAGGCGGCCGCGAGGCCGCTGATGCCGCCACCGACGACGATCACTGATCGCATTGTCTTCTCCTGTGGCCGATATGTTCCCATATGAAACATATGGGAATCCTGTGCGTCAGTGCCTCATGCTTTCGGTCAGGACCCGCAGCTCGTCCTGATGGGGGAAGCTCCCCGGCCGGTAGGCGCAGTACGGGTCGGCCTCCAGCACGTCACCGGTGAACCCGTAGGCCCGCGACCGCGAACCCCCGCACACCGTCTTGAACTCGCACGCCCCGCACTTGCCGCGCAGCAGCTCAGGGTCCCGGAGCGTGGTGAAGAGCGCCGAGCCCCGGTAGATGTCGGCCAGCGCGTGGTTCTTCACGTTGCCCGCCGAGACCGGCAGGAACCCGCTGGGGTGCACCTCGCCGGTGTGCGAGATGAAGACGAAGCCCCGCCCCGAGGAGACGTCCATCGGCGGCCTGCGCACCGTGCGCCGCGCGCCGTCGAAGACGCCCAGCTCGTGCGCCCGCGCCATGAGCCGCTCGTACAGCGGCCCGAGCCGCGGCCGTTCGCCCTTCGCGTCGAGGATCGTGCGCTGGAGCGCGACCCGGCGGAAGTGGTGGCCCTCGGTGGTCTTGGTGGCCATCACGGCGCCGCAGTCGTAGAGGAAGTGCAGTACGTCCTCGACCTCGTCCGGGGTCAGGGACGCCAACTGTTCGCCGCGGCCCGTCGGCACCAGCACGAAGCCGGACCACAGCATCGCGACCTCGCGGCGGACCACCGCCGCGATGTCGGCGAGGTCCTCCAGGCTCTCGCGGGTCACCGTGGTGTTGATCTGCACCTTGAGCCCGAGCTCCCGGGCCGTGCGCCAACCGTCCAGGGTCCAGTCGAAGACCCCGTCGACCCCGCGGAAGCTGTCGTGGCGCTCGGCCGTCGACCCGTCCAGCGACAGGGACAGCGCGATCGCCCCGGCCTCGCGGACGGCGACCAGGTTCTCCCGGGTGAGCGTCGGCGTGCCGGAGGGCGAGACCGCGACCCGCAGGCCGAGCCCGGTGCCGTACGCGACCAGCTCGGTCAGGTCGGGGCGCTGGAAGGGGTCGCCGCCGGTGATCACGAACAGCGGACCGGGCCTGCCGAAGGCGGCGACCTGGTCCATGACCCGGCGGGCGTCCCGCCCGTCCAGCTCCAGCGGGTCACGGGCGGTCTGCGCCTCGGCCCGGCAGTGCAGACAGGCCAGCGGGCAGGCCCGGGTGGCCTCCCAGATGACGATGAAGGGCCGTTCGGAGACCGCGTGCACGGGCTTGCGCACGACGGTGCGCGGGGCGCCGGTCACGACACGCGCTCCCAACCCCGCTTGCTCGGGCGGTTGGCCAGCTGCTTCGGGTCCCGCTTGCGGTAGACCACGTACGGCCGGAAGAGGTACTTCAGCGGCACCGAGAACATGTGCACCAGCCGCGAGTACGGGATCAGCGCGAAGAGCGTGAAGCCGAAGAGGATGTGCAGCTGGAAGGCGAGCGGGGCGCCCGCCATCAGGTGGTAGTCCGGCTGGAAGGTGAACAGGCTGCGGAACCAGAGCGAGATGCCGGTGCGGTAGTTGTAGTCGTCGGTCATGCCGGTCGAGTTGAGGATCGTGGCCGTCAGGCCGAGGACCATCGCGCCGAGCAGGCACGCGTACATCACGTGGTCGCTGCGCAGCGTGGCCTTGCGGACCGCGGGGACCTTGAAGCGCCGGTACACCAGCACCCCGATGCCCGCGGCGGCCGCGACGCCCGCCACCGTGCCGGTGGAGATCGCGAGCAGGTGGTAGGCGTGGTCGCTCAGGCCCACCGCGTCGGTCCAGCTCTTCGGGATCAGCAGGCCCACGACGTGGCCCATGATCACGAACAGCATGCCGAAGTGGAAGAGCGGCGATCCGATCCGCAGCAGCCGCGACTCGTGCAGCTGCGAGGAGTGGGTGGTCCAGCCGAACTTGTCGTACCGGGCCCGCCAGAACGTGCCCGCGACGAGCAGGGCGACCGAGACGTACGGCAGTACGCCCCACAGGAGGAGGTCCATCAGGCCACCGCGTCCTTCATCTCGATCGGCCGCTTCGGGGCCTGGGGCCAGGGCAGGTCGGTGGGCCGGCCCAGGGGGAGGTCGACGGGCAGGTCCGAGGGCATGTCGAGGCCCGGACCGAAGGGTTCGAGGGCCGAGCCCGCGCCCACCAGCTCCTGCGGCGGCCCGTTCTTCGCGAGCGCCTTCGCCTCGGCCCGGGTCTCGGGCGAGGGGCCGGGCAGCGTCGTGCAGACCGCCTCCAGCACCCGGGCGTAGGGCGAGCCGGACTCGGTCAGCGCGAGGCGCAGCAGCTCCAGCCCGGCCCGGTGTTCCTGGAGCAGCCGGGTGCCGGCCTCCTCGGTGCGGGCGGCGAACTCCAGCGCCACGGGCAGGAAGTCGGGCAGTTCCTCGCCCGTGTACTCCAGCCCGAAGTCCCGGTAGATCCGCTTCAGTCGGACCAGCGACAGCCCGCGGCGGCGCGTGTCACCGTCCACCCACCAGGTGAGGTAGAGGCAGCGGCGGTTGCGGGTGTCGAAGGTCGAGGTGTACCGGGCGCACAGCTCGATCGGCGTCAGCGCCTCCGTCTCGTCGAGGAAGGAGCCGAGCCTGGCGGCTTGTTCGGCGGGCGCCCCGGCCAGGGCCGCACGGAGCCGGGGGAGTTCGTCATGGAAGTAGTCTCCCGGATACTGCAACACACAGCTCGCGACCAGTCGTACGACAGCATCGGGAGTCACGGGGTCCTCCTCGTGGGGCTGATGTTGAGCAGGACGCGCGCGGGCGCGGATCCCGCGCTCTCGCCCACGGGGCAGGTGGCGTCCAGCGGGTGGCTCTCGGCGAGCGCGTCCGCGTCGGCGCGGGCGGCGGTCGGGATGACGAAGCGGTCCTCCTGCTTGGCGATGGCCAGCAGCCGGAACATGTCCTCCATCTCCTGGCCGGTCAGCCCCACGGCCGCCGCGATCGACTCGTCGCGGTCCTCGCCGAGGTTGATCCGCCGCATGTACGAGCGCATCGCGGCCATCCGGCGCAGCACCGCCCGCACCGGGTAGGCGTCACCGGCGGTCATCAGTTCGGCGAGGTACTCCACGGGGATGCGCATCTCGTCGATGGCGCCGAAGAGGTTGCCCGCGTCCTCGCCGTCGCTGCCGGTGGCCGCGACCGCCTCGACGACGGGGGAGAGCGGGGGGACGTACCAGACCATCGGCATCGTCCGGTACTCCGGATGCAGCGGGAGGGCCACCTGGTAGGTGGCGATCAGGTCGTAGACGGGGGAGCGGCGTGCGGCGTCCAGCCACTCGTCGGTGATGCCCGAGGCTCGGGCGGCGGCGGCCACGGCCGGGTCGTGCGGGTCGAGGAAGCACTCCAGCTGCGCGGGGTAGAGGTCGTGCTCGTCGGCCACGGACGCGGCCTCGGCGACCTTGTCGGCGTCGTAGAGCATCACTCCCAGGTAGCGCATCCGCCCGACGCAGGTCTCCGAGCAGACGGTCGGCATGCCGACCTCGATGCGCGGGAAGCACAGCGTGCACTTCTCGGCCTTGCCGGTCCGGTGATTGAAGTAGACCTTCTTGTACGGGCAGCCGGTGACGCACATCCGCCAGCCGCGGCACTGGTCCTGGTCCACCAGGACGATGCCGTCCTCCTCGCGCTTGTACATCGCGCCCGAGGGGCACGACGAGACGCACGCGGGGTTCAGGCAGTGCTCGCAGACCCGCGGGAGGTAGAACATGAAGCTCTGCTCGAACTCGAAGCGGATCTTCTCGCCGACCTCGTCGCGGATCTTCTCGACGATCGGGTCCCGCGGGGCGTGGGTGGGCGCGCCGCCGAGGTTGTCGTCCCAGTTGGGACCCCACTCGATCTTGTCGATCGGCTCGCCGGTGACCTGCGAGACGGGGCGGGCGGTGGGCATGTCGTCGCCCGCCGGGGCCTCGGTGAGGTTCTTGTACTCGTACGTCCAGGGCTGGTAGTAGTCGGAGATCTCCGGCAGGTCCGGGTTGGCGAAGATCTTGCCGAGCTTGGCGAGCCGGCCGCCCGCCTTCAGCCGCAGCTTGCCGGAGCGGGTCCGCTCCCAGCCGCCCTTCCACTTCTCCTGGTCCTCCCAGCGGCGCGGGTAGCCCTGGCCGGGGAGGGTCTCGACGTTGTTGAACCAGACGTACTCGGTGCCCTGCCGGTTGGTCCACGCCTGCTTGCAGGTGACCGAACAGGTGTGGCAGCCGATGCACTTGTCGAGGTTCATGACCATCGCCACTTGTGCCATGACGCGCATGGGGATCAGTACTCCACGTTCTGGTCGCGGCGGCGGATGACCGTCACCTCGTCGCGCTGGTTGCCGGTCGGGCCGAGGTAGTTGAAGGCCCAGGTCAGTTGGGCGTAGCCGCCGACGAGGTGGGTGGGCTTGAGCATCACCCGGGTCAGCGAGTTGTGGATGCCGCCGCGGCGGCCCGTCTTCTCGGTCTTGGGGACGCCGACCGTGCGCTCCTGGGCGTGGTTCATGTAGACCGTGCCCGGCGGCATCTTGTGGGAGACGATCGCGCGGGCGGTGACCACGCCGTTGCGGTTGACCGCCTCGATCCAGTCGTTGTCCGCGACCCCGATCGCCTCGGCGTCCTGCGGGGACATCCACACCGTCTGACCGCCGCGGCCCAGGGTCATCATGTAGAGGTTGTCCTGGTACTGGCTGTGGATCGCCCACTTGTTGTGCGGGGTCAGGTACCGCACGGCGACCGTCTTGCCGTCCTCGACGACCCCGAGCTCGGGCTCCCCGTAGAGCTGGTGCATGTTCAGCGGCGGCTTGTAGACGGGCATCGACTCGCCCACCTCGTGCAACCAGTCGTGGTCGATGAAGAAGTGCTGGCGGCCGGTGAGGGTGTGCCAGGGCTTGAGGTGCTCGGTGTTGATCGTGAAGGCGGTGTAGCGGCGACCGCCCGCCTCGCTGCCCGACCACTCGGGCGAGGTGATCACCGGGACCGGGCGGGCCTGGGTGTCGGCGAAGGTGATCCGCTTGCCCTCGGCCTCGGCGGCCAGATGGGCCATGTGGGTCCCGACCTTCTTCTCCAGCGTCTCGAAGCCCTGCGTGGCCAGGCGGCCGTTGCTGGTGCCCGAGAGCGAGAGGATCGCCTCGCAGGCCTGCTGCGCGGTCTCCAGTCGAGGGCGGCCGTCGGCGACGCCACCGCGGACCGTGCCGTTCTTCGCGCGGAGGTAGTCGATCTCCTCGGCGACGTCGAAGGTGATGGCCTTCGTCGTCACGCCGAGCGCGTCGACCAGCGGGCCCAGCGCGGCGAACTTCTCGCCGACCGCGCCGTAGTCGCGCTCCACGACCTGGAGGTTGTACATGGTCCGGCCGGGTACGGGCTCGCACTCGCCCTTCGACCAGTCCAGCGCGACCCCGCCCGGCTGGGCCATCTCGCCGCCCGCGGTGTCGTGCTGGAGGGCGGTGGCGACCAGGTCCTTGCGCACGCCCAGGTGGGTCCTGGCCAGCGCGCCGAAGCGCTCCGCCAGTGCCTTGAAGGCGTCGTAGTCCGAGCGGGCCTGCCAGGGCGGGTCGACCGCCGGGGTGAAGGCGTGCAGGAAGGGGTGCATGTCGGTGGAGGACAGGTCGTGCTTCTCGTACCAGGTCGCCGCCGGGAGGACCACGTCCGACAGGAGCGTCGTGGAGGTCATCCGGAAGTCCATCGTCATGAGCAGGTCGAGCTTGCCCTCGACGTCCTCGTCCCGGTAGGTGACGTCCTTCGGCGTGCAACGCGGCCCGTCCTCGGGCAGGTTGGAGTGCGTGCCGAGCAGGTGCTTGAGGAAGTACTCGTTGCCCTTGGAGCTGGAGCCCAGCAGGTTGGCGCGCCATACGTTCAGTACGCGCGGCCAGTTGCCGGGGGCGTCCGGGTCCTCGCCCGCGAAGCCCAGCTCGCCGCTCTTGAGCTGCTCGACCGCGCTGGCCACCGGATCCCGGGCCTCGCCCAGCTCCAGCGGGTTGCGGTCGAAGGTCGGGTAGGAGGGCATCCAGCCCATCCGGGCGCTCGCGGCCAGGCAGTCGGAACCGGTCATGCCGGCGAAGGCGCCCTCGGCCAACGGCGAGGCCAGCGCCTCGGCGGGCAGGGTGTCGTAGCGCCACTGGTCGGTGTGCAGGTAGAACCAGGCGGCGCCGATCATCTGGCGCGGCGGGCGCGACCAGTCGGAGGCGGCCGCGAGGGTGGCCCAGCCGGTGACCGGGCGGCACTTCTCCTGGCCGACGTAGTGGCCCCAGCCGCCGCCGTTGCGGCCCTGGCAGCCGGTGAGGGTCAGCAGGGCGAGGAAGGCGCGGTAGATGGTCTCGGAGTGGAACCAGTGGTTCGTGCCCGCGCCCATCAGGATCATGCAGCGGCCCCGCGACTGCTCGGCGGTCTCGGCGAACTCGCGGGCCACCCGGGCCGCCTGGGCGGCGGGCACCGAGGTCAGGGACTCCTGCCAGCCGGGGGTACCGGGCTGGCTCGCGTCCTCGTACGAGGCGGGCCACTCGCCGGGCAGCCCCTCGCGGGCCACCCCGTACTGCGCGAGCATCAGGTCGAAGACCGTGGTGACCAGTCGGTCCCCGAGCCGGCGCACGGGCACGCCGCGGCGGATGACCCCGCCGCGCTCGTCGTCCTCGAAGCGGGGCAGCGTGATCGCGACGCTCTCCACCGCGTCCGGGCCGTCGTCGAGGAGGGTCAGCCGGGGGACGGTGTCCCCGAGGTCCAGGTTCCACTCGGGCTTCTCGTTCTTGCCCCAGCGGTGGCCGAGGGTGCCGTTCGGGACCACCGGCTCGCCGGTGACGTCGTCGATCAGCACCGTCTTCCACTGCGCGTTCTCGGTGTCGTGCCCGAGATCGGCGGCGGTGACGAACTTGCCGGGCACCAGGCCCTGTTCCGTTTCCCGCAGGGACACCAGGAACGGGAGGTCGGTGTACTGGCGGACGTAATCCGTGAAGAACGGCGTCTGCTTGTCGACGAAGAATTCCTTCAGGATGACGTGGCCCATCGCGAGGGCCAGCGCACCGTCCGTACCGGGGTGCGGGTGCATCCATTCGTCGGCGAACTTGGTGTTGTCCGCGTAATCGGGGGAGACCGTGACGACCTTCTGGCCGCGGTAGCGGGCCTCGGTCATCCAGTGGGCGTCCGGCGTCCGGGTGACCGGGACGTTGGAGCCCCACATCATCAGGTAGGCCGCGTCCCACCAGTCACCGGACTCCGGCACGTCCGTCTGGTCGCCGAAGACCTGCGGCGAGGCCACCGGGAGGTCGGCGTACCAGTCGTAGAAGCTCAGCATCGGCGCGCCGATGAGGGAGTGGAAGCGGGCGCCCGCCGCGTGCGAGGCCATCGACATCGCCGGGATCGGCGAGAAGCCCGCGACCCGGTCCGGGCCGTGCTCCTTGATGGTGTGCACGTGGGCGGCGGCGACCAGCTCGGTCGCCTCCTCCCAGGTCGCGCGCACCAGACCGCCCTTGCCGCGGGCCTTCTGGTACCGGCGCCGGCGCTCGGGGTCGGACTGGATGTCGGCCCAGGCCTCGACGGGATCGCCGAGGCGGCCCTTGGCCTCCCGGTACATCTCCAGCAGCGTGCCGCGGACGTACGGGTAGCGGACCCGGGTCGGCGAGTAGGAGTACCAGGAGAAGGAGGCCCCGCGGGGGCAGCCGCGCGGCTCGTACTCCGGGCGGTCCGGGCCCACCGACGGGTAGTCGGTGGCCTGGGTCTCCCAGGTGATGATCCCGTCCTTGACGTAGACCTTCCAGCGGCACGAACCGGTGCAGTTCACGCCGTGCGTCGAGTACACGACCTTGTCGTGGCTCCAACGGTCGCGGTAGAACGCCTCCGCGGCCCGGCCGCCGGTCCGGTGGACCGTGCGCAGGTCGTCCGAGACCTCGGCCCGGCTGAAGAAGCTGCCCGCCTTGATCAACTGCTCGGCGGCACCCTGATGCTCCTGCAACGCGACCTCCAGGCCATCGCAAATTCGAATCCCCGAACGACCGTACGCCCGTGGAATAGCCGCGTCCGGTGACAAAGGTCCCGGAGGGGGGTGACCATCTGCCGGAGTTTCACGGGCCGATCGGGTGCATTCTGGAATGGCGTCAATTCCGCGACGGCGCAGGTTAATTACGCGTATTCATGCCAATTAGGTGGTGGGTCGACCCGTGCGACTGGAAACGGAAACCCGGAGCGGGTCGCGCCCGCGGCCACGCCCGCACCCGCGTCCCGCCGCGCCCCGGCGCTCGTGGGCGCGGCGCTGGCTGCCGGACCAGCACGGGGCGTGGGCGATGCTCGCCGTGCCGTTCCTCGTCGGTGTCCTGCTCGCACCGCGGCCCCGCCCGGCGCACGCGGCGCTCTTCGGCGCCTGGCTGCTCGGCTACGTCGCCGTCTTCCACGGCCAGCAGTGGCTCCGGCTGCGGCGGCACTCGCGCAACCCGCGCGCGGCCGGCCGCCACCTGCGCCCGGGGCTCGTCTTCGGCGCGGCCTGCGCGCTGCTCGCGCTGCCGCTCGCCGTCCTGCACCCCTGGCTGCTGTGGGCGGGGGCCGCGGCCGGACCCTGCGTCGCCGTGAACACGTACGCGGCGCGGCGGAACCGCGAACGGGCCCTGTGGAACGGCCTGGCGGCGGTGGTCCCGGCCTGCGGGATGCTGCTGGTGGCCCTGCGCCTGGGCGGCGGTGACCTCGCCGACGGCCGGCGGGCGGCGCTGGCCTGCCTGCTCTACTTCGGCGGCACCGTCCCGTACGTGAAGACGATGATCCGGGAGCGCAACTCGCCCGCCTGGCGCCGGGCCTCGGTGGCCTACCACGCGGTGGCGCTGGTCGCGGCCGCCTGGCTGAGCCCCTGGCTGGCCCTCCCGTTCGCCCTCTACCTCGCCCGAGCCGCCCTGCTCCCGGGCCGGGGCCTGAAGCCCCCACTGGTCGGCGCCGCGGAACTGACCGCCTCGGCCCTCCTCCTGACCACCCTCACCCTGACCTTCTGACCCGGCTCCACCCGGCCCGGGCCACATCAGGCCCGCCTGCGCATCGAGCCGGCCGCGCCGCATCAGGCCCTTCGGGCCATCGACCCGGCCCGAGCCGCCTCAAGCCCTTCGGGCCATCGACCCGGCCCGAGCCACCTCAAGCCCTTCGGGCCATCGAGCCGGCCCGGGCCACCTCAAGCCCGCCCGGCGATTGAGGGCCCGCCGGAGGCACGACGGGGCCGCACGGGCGGCCCCGTTCCCGCGGAACCAGCAACCCGGCTCCGCCGGACCCCGGGCCCCGGGCTCCGCCCGGTCCCGCGCCTCAATCGCCGGCGGGGCTGGGGGCGGCCCCGGCGGGGGCGGGGGTGGCGGGGCCGGGGCCCGCCCGGGTGGTGCGTCGGGGCCGGGTGCGGCGTCGAAGGCCGCTGCCAAGTGGAGCCCGCCCGGCGATTGAGGGCCCCGGCGGGCCGGGCCGGGACCGACCTCCGCGCCGCCCCCGCCCGCCGCCGGAACTAGATGGCTTCCTTGCGGGTCAAATAGTTGAACGAGATCCACCCCGGCAGCACCGGCAACCAGAAGGTGCACAGCCGGAACAACAGCACCGCCGAGATCGCGATCTCCTTCTCCAGCCCGGCCGCGATCAGCCCGAGCGTCAGCGTGGTCTCCACCGCGCCCACACCACCCGGCGTCGGCGCCGCCGACCCCAGCGCGTTGCCCGCGAGGAAGACCACCGCGATGCTCGCCAGGCTCAGGGCCTCGCCCCCGCCGAAGGCACGGACCGAGGCGTCCAGGCACATCACGAAGCAGGCGGTCAGCAGCAGCATCCCGCCGATGCCCGTGATCAGCTTCTGCGGCCGCTGGAGGATGTCCAGCATGCGCGGCACCACCCCGGCGAACAACGCCCGTACCCGGGTCGCCACGAACTTCCGCAGGAACGGGATCGCCGTCACCACGAGCACCAGCACGGCGACCGTGAGCAGCCCCGCGATGACCGCCCGGGACGGGGTCATCTGCGTGGTGTTCTCCGTCCCGGTCAGATAGCCGAAGGACAGCAGCAGCAGGATGTGGCTCGCCAGACCGAAGAGCTGCGACGCGCCGACGCTCGCCACCGCCAGCCCCGGCCGCACGCCCGAGCGCTGGAGGAAGCGCGTGTTCAGCGCGACCCCGCCCACCGCCGCCGGAGCGACCAGCTTCACGAAGGACCCGGCCAGCTGCGCGCAGACGGTCCGCAGGAAGGGCACCCGCTCCGGCACGAAGCCCAACAGGCTCATGGCCGCCGCGAAGTAGGTCAGCGCGGAGAAGGCCAGCACCACCCCGACCCAGCCCCAGCGCGCCTGCCCGAAGGTGGTCGCGAAGTCGACCTGGGTCAGCTGGGAGAGCAGGAAGTACGCCGCCACCGCGCCCGCGATGAAGGACACCAGGGTGCGCGGCTTGATCCGCTCCAGCCGGGCCGGCTCCACCGGCGCCTGCGGACGGATCAGCAGGACCTGCTGGCGGATCTGGCTGAGCAGGTCCTCCTCGCGCGCCTCGTCGAGGGCCTCGTCCAGCGCCCGCTTCTCGGCCTTGCGCTCGGCCTTCGTCTCCGCCTTGGAGACGGCCTTGGAGGAGCGGCGCGCGGCCGCGTCGGCCTCGCGCTCCGCCTCGCGCTGCGCCTTGGCCAGCCGCGAGGTCTCCAGTACGGCCTCCCGCTCGCGGGTCGAGCGCTCGCGCGCCAGCCTGCGCAGGGTGGCCCGGGTGGAGCGGCTCAGCGCGATCGGCTGGAGCAGCGGCAGACAGTCCGCGACCGCGTCCGGACCCAGCACCTGGAGCGCCGAGGCCACCGAGCGCTCGGCACCGACCCGCAGGCCGATGGTGGTCAGCAGCTGGGCGATGTCCATCCGCAGCACCAGGTCGCCGGCCGCGATCTCGCCGCCGCGCAGGTCGGTGAGGATGACGTTGCCAAAACGATCCACCACGAGGGCGTCCGCGGTGAGCCGTCGGTGCGCGATCCGTCGCGACTGCAGGGCCCGCACCTGCTCCCAGGCGTTGCGGCTCAGCTCGTCGGTGATCTCCTCGTCGGCGAGCGAGTCCATGGTCCGGCCGCCCAGGTGCTCGTAGACGAGCATCACGGCGTCCGGCCCCAGCTCCGAGGTGGCGATCAGCCGGGGCGCGTTCGCCCCGGCGGCGATCGCCGCGTAGGCGAGCAGCGCCTCCTGCTCCAGCGCCTGGCGCAGCGACTGGAGGCTGCGCCGGGTGGTGATCCCGCGCAGGGTGAGCCGCCGCCAGACCCGGTAGAAGAACCCCTGGGCCTGCTGCTCGCGGTCCACGACCGTGACGTCCAGCGGCGGTCCGTCCGCCAGCGTGACGTGGTAGCGGCGGCCCCGGTCGTTCTGCTCCGAGACCTCCTTGCCCTCCGGGCTCTCCGGCACCTCGGCGCGCGTCGCGCTGACCGGTTGGAAGCCGACCCGGCGCAGACCCGCGAGGAGGTTCTGGCCGGTGGGCCGGACATTGGGGGAGCCGACGGCGTACAGCGTGCCGTAGGCGACGGTCCAACCGATGAGCACGGTGAGGATGATCGAGAAGGGGGTGGTGTAGCCGCCGACGAGCATCGCGAAGGCGTCGAGGAGGAGCACGGCCCACAGGGCCACGCGCCAGCGGGGTCTGCGCGTCATTCCGACGGCGGTCATGTAGGCGATGACGGGTGCGAGGTAGCCGTGGACCGGATCGGTGAGGTCTTCGCCGATGCCGGTGGGGCGGGTCAGGGCCTCGCGGATGGTGCCCGGCGCGGTGCGCGAGACCCAGAGGTCGATGGCGAGGGTCACGCCGTGCGCGAGCACGGCGGCGAGCACGCCGTCGGCGATGCGCAGACCGTCGCGCTTGATCAACCGTTCGATGGCGAAGGCGACCGGCACGAGCAGGATCGCGATGCTCGACACCAGCCCGGCGACCTTGATGAGCAGGTCGGGCGCCTGACCGGTGCCCTTGCTGATGTCCGCTTCCAGGCCGACTGTCGTGCCGTGGGCGAAGGCGGCGATGCCGAGGACGACGGCGATGCCGAGGATGCCGACGAGCAGCCGGACCAGGTCGGAGGGGCGGTGCACGCGGGCGGCCAGCAGGGGCTCGTCGACCTCGACCCGGTCGGCGGTGATGGCTGTGACGTCGGTGACGGCGTCCGTGACGGCGTCCGGGCGCGCGGGAGCGGCGGCGCCGTCCGCTCGCGCCGCACCGTCCGCCTTCGCACGCCGTGCTCCCGCCCCGGCACCGGGATCGGCACCGGCGCCGGCGCCGGCACCGGGATCGGAATCGGCTCCGGCTCCGGCTCCGGAGAAGTCCGGGGAGCCGGGGGTTCCCGAAGGCCCTGGAGGACCGTCCGGACTGCTCTCGGGAGGGCTCACACCCTGCTCCTTCGCCGTCACATCCGTCTCTTCTTGATCACGTATCACCTGTCACCGCCCGGAAGATGGTGGCACGGCGGAGCCGGGGCGCGAGGCAGCAGGGTGCGCGTCCCACCGGAGGGAACCGTTTCGGTGGTCCGGGCGCGGGGTGCGGCACCATGTGCCGCATGAGCGATGAACCGGAGCTGCCGGAGTACGCGGAACGAGTCCTCGCCGTCGCCGAGGAGATTCCGCCCGGCCGCGTGATGACCTACGGGGACGTCGCGGAATGGCTCGGCGACGGCGGCCCGCGCCAGGTCGGGCGCGTCATGGCGCTCTACGGCGGCCCGGTCCCGTGGTGGCGCGTGGTCCGCTCGGACGGGGTCCTGCTGCCCGGCAGCGAACCGCGCGCGCTGGCGCACTACCGGGACGAGGGCACACCGCTGCGCGCGGCCTCCCGAGCCGCCACGGGGCACGTGCCGCGCCTCGACATGAAACGCGCGCGCTGGGACGGACACCGGGCGGCGGACGGTTGACGTCCGGTTCACTCCGGGCCCCGGCGCGGGCGTGTGCAGGGTCACACCTGCCAGCTTCGGCCATCGGACGTGCGGGTGGGCTCCCACAGGCCCGTACGGGGGACGCGGGGTCCCCGGGGAGACTGCGCGGGGTCGCCCGCTTGCCGTAGCGTTGAGCCTTCGCCCGCGCCGCGCAGGCCGCCCCGCGCACCCACGAACCCAGACCCACCAGGACCGGCACCCCACGTGATCAGCTCTCCTTCGGACCGTCGTACGCGGGCCCCGCACGCGTACCGGCTGGTCCGCGGCGGACCGGCGCAGGTGGATCCCCCTGTCCTGGACGCAGCGCAGCAGGCCGTGGTTGACCACGCCGCCGGGCCGCTGCTGGTCCTCGCGGGACCGGGCACCGGAAAGACGACGACCCTGGTCGAGGCGGTCGCGGCCCGGGTCGAGGCCGGCGCCGATCCCGCCCGCATCCTCGTCCTCACCTTCAGCCGCAAGGCGGCGGTGGAACTGCGCGACCGGACCGCGCTGCGGCTCGGCGGGGCCCGCGCCCCGCAGGCCACCACCTTCCACTCCTTCTGCTACGGCCTGGTCCGCGCCCACCAGGACAGCGAGCTCTTCACGGAACCGCTGCGGCTGCTGTCCGGCCCCGAGCAGGACGTGACCGTACGGGCCCTGCTCGAAGGCCAGCGCGCCCTGAAGTCGATCCGCTGGCCCGACGACCTGCGGGCCGCGCTCACCACGCGCGGATTCGCGGACGAGGTACGAGCGGTCCTCGCCCGCAGCCGCGAGCTGGGGCTCGGGCCGGCCGCGCTGGACGCCTTCGCCTCCCGGACCGGACGCCCCGACTGGCAGGCCGCCGCCGCCTTCCTCGCCGAGTACCTCGACGTCCTGGACATGCAGGGAACGCTCGACTACGCCGAACTCCTGCACCGCGCGGTGCTGCTCGCGGAGCGCACCCCGCAGGTGTCCGCGGCCTACGACGCGATCTACGTCGACGAGTACCAGGACACCGACGCGTCCCAGGTCCGGCTGCTGCGCGCGCTGAACGGTCCCGCCGGCACGCTGGTCGCCTTCGGTGACCCGGACCAGTCGATCTACGCGTTCCGCGGCGGTGACGTCAACGGCATCCTGGACTTCGCCTCGGTCTTCCCCGGCGCCGGGATCCGCTCCCTGAGCGTGTCCCGCCGATCCGGCGCGGGCCTCCTCGCGGCCACCCGGCTGCTCACCACCCGGATGCCGATGACCCGGCTCCCGGCCGCCGCGGTCCGCGCGCACCGCGAGCTGCGGGCCGTGCGGGAGGGCGGGCGGGTGGAGGTCCACACCTACCCGACCTCCGCCACCGAGCTGGAGAACATCGCCGACATCCTGCGCCGGGCCCACCTGGAGGACGGGGTGCCCTGGCAGGACATGGCCGTCCTGGTCCGCTCCGGCGGCCGCACCCTGCCCGCGATGCGCCGCGCCCTGGTCGCCGCGGGCGTCCCGGCCGAAACGGACGGCGGCGACGCCCCCCTACGCCACGAACCAGCCGTGACCCCCCTCCTCACCGCCCTCCGCACGGTCGCGACCCCCACTCCGGCCGAGGCGATTCCAGCCCCGCCGGAGGCGCAGTCGCGCCCGCAGGGTCCGACGCACGCGCACCGCCCCGCGGAGCCGGACGCCTCCCCGGACGGTTCGCGGGCGGCCGGTGACGCGGACCCCGCGGGCGCGGTGGTGCCTCCGGCGGCGCCTCAAACGCCGGCGAGGCTGGAGGTGGCCCCGGACGGATCCGCGGACGGTTCGCGGGCGGCGGTGGTGCCTCCGGTCCCGCCACATCCAGCCCCGCCGGCGTTTGAGGCGCCGCCGGAGGCAGAAGAGCACCCGCAGGGTCCGACGCACCGGCACCACCCGGCGGAGCCCGAGCCCCCCTCGGCCACCCCCGCGGCGGCAGCCGAACCCGCGGCGGCAGCCGAACCCACCCCCGGGCCGGATGTCGAGGCCGGCTGGATCGGCGTGGAGGCCGCCCTCACCCTCCTCACCTCCCCCCTCGGCGGCATGGACGCCACCGACCTCCGCCGCCTGGGAAGGGCCCTGCGCGACGAGGAACGGGCCGCCGGCACGACCGTCCCCGCCCCCTCCGACGTCCTCCTGGCCCGCGCCCTCGCCGAACCCGAACGCCTCACCGCGCACGACCCCGCCTACGCCCGCGGAGCGCAGCGCCTCGGCCCGCTCCTGCGCAAGGCCCGTGAGCTGCTCCAGGGCGGCGGCACCGCCGAAGAGGCCCTGTGGGTCCTGTGGGACGGCACCCCCTGGCCGCAGCGCCTGGAGCGGGGCGCCCGCCGCGGCGGCGCCGCCGGCCGCAACGCCGACCGCGACCTCGACGCGGTCTGCGCCCTCTTCGACACCGCCGCCCGCGCGGAGGACCGCACCGGCGGCCGCGGCGCCCTCAACTTCCTCGAACAGCTGGAGGCCGAGGACATCGCGGCCGACACCCTCAGCCACCGCGCCACCCGCCCCGAGGCGGTCCGCCTCATGACCGTGCACCGCTCCAAGGGCCTGGAGTGGGGCCTCGTCGTCGTCGCCGGAGTGCAGGAGGGCCTCTGGCCGGACCTGCGCCGCCGCGGCTCGCTCCTGGAGGCCGACCGGATCGGCCGCGACGGCCTCGCGGAACCGATGCCCCCCGGCGCCCTCCTCGCCGAGGAGCGCCGCCTCTTCTACGTCGCCACCACCCGCGCCCGCGAGCGCCTCGTCGTGACCGCCGTCAAGGCCCCCGCCGAGGACGGCGACCAGCCCTCCCGCTTCCTCACCGAACTCGGCGTCACCCCCAAGGACGTCACCGGCCGCCCCCGGCGCCCGCTCGCCGTCCCGGCCCTGGTCGCCGAGCTGCGCGCCACCACCGTCGACCCGGACGCCTCCGAGGCGCTGCGCGACGCCGCCGCCCGGCGCCTCGCCCGGCTCGCCGCGCTCACCGACGACGACGACCGTCCGCTCGTACCGTCCGCGCACCCGCAGCGCTGGTGGGGCCTGTACGAGCCCACCCGGGCCACGGTCCCGCTGCGCGACCGGGACAGGCCCGTGGCGCTGTCCGGCAGCGCCCTGGACCAGCTGGCGAACACCTGCTCCCTCCAGTGGTTCCTGGGCCGGGAGGTCAAGGCCGACGCCCCGTCGTCGGCCGCCCAGGGCTTCGGCAACGTCGTCCACGTCCTCGCCGACGAGGTCGCCTCCGGTCGCACCCCCGCCGACCTCGCCGTCCTCATGGAGCGGCTGGACTCGGTGTGGGACGCCCTCGCCTTCGACGCGCCCTGGAAGTCCCGCCAGGAGAAGGAGAACGCCCGGGCCGCCCTGGAGCGCTTCATCCGCTGGCACAACTCCGACCGCGGCGGGCGCACCTCCGTGGCCACCGAGCACGGCTTCGACGTGACCCTGGGCGCGGGCGAGTACGAGGTCCGCATCCGCGGCTCCATGGACCGCGTCGAGACGGACGCGGCGGGCCGGGCGTACGTCGTCGACTTCAAGACCGGCAAGGCCGCCCCCACCCGCGAACAGGTGGAACGGCACCCGCAGCTCGCCGTCTACCAGCTCGCCGTGCGCGAGGGCGCGGTCGACGATGTCTTCGACGGCCGCCGGCCCGAGCCCGGCGGCGCCGAACTGGTCCAGCTGCGCCAGGGCGCGGCGAAGAAGGACGGCGGCGACGAGGTCCCCAAGGTGCAGGCCCAGCAGCCGCTCGGCGGCGGCCCGGCGGGGGACTGGGTCGGCGATCTGCTGGCCACCGCGGCGGGCCGGGTCCTGGACGAGCGCTTCGCGCCCGCCACCGGCGACCACTGCTCCCGCTGCTCCTTCCGGGCGGCCTGCAGCGCCCGCCCCGAGGGCCGCCAGACCGTCGACTAGCGCGTAACCCGTAACCCGTAACCCGTAACCCGTAACGCGTAACGCGTAACGCGTGGCGAGCAGCGCGCAGCACACGGGCGACGGCGGCCGATGGGGTTGTGGGCGAGTGCTCCGGGTCGGGGCTGTCGGTGGAGGCCGCTAGCCTTTTTACGTGTCCGCGCGCCAGCCCGTCCTCACCGACCCCGAGCAGCTCAAGCAGCTCCTCGGGATCCCCTTCACGCCCGAACAGCTGGCCTGCGTCACCGCCCCGCCCGCCCCCCAGGTGATCGTCGCGGGCGCGGGCTCCGGCAAGACGACCGTCATGGCCGCCCGCGTGGTCTGGCTGGTCGGTACGGGCACGGTCGCGCCCGAGCAGGTCCTCGGCCTGACCTTCACGAACAAGGCCGCCGGCGAGTTGGCCGAGCGGGTACGGACGGCGCTGGCGCGGGCCGGGATCAGCGACCCCGACCCCTCCCCGGCCGACGACACCGCCGGGGGCGAGCCCCGGATCTCCACCTACCACTCCTTCGCCGGGCAGCTCCTGAAGGACCACGGGATGCGCATCGGGCTGGAGCCCAGCTCCCGGCTGCTCGCCGACGCCACCCGCTTCCAGCTCGCCGCCCGCGTGCTGCGCGAGGCCCCCGGCCCCTACCCCTCGCTCACCAAATCCCTCCCCGACCTGGTCAGCGACCTGCTCGCGCTGGACAGCGAGCTCTCCGAGCACCTGGTCGACCCGGCGGGGCTGCGCGCCCACGACACCGCCCTCCTCGACGCCCTCGCGGACGTCAAGCTCGGCAACGAAGACCTCCGAAAGGTCCCCGAGGCCGCCCGCGGCCGGCTCGAACTGCTGGAGCTGGTCGGCCGCTACCGCGCCGCCAAGGCCTCCCGCGACCTGCTCGACTTCAGCGACCAGATAGCCCGTTCCGCACAGCTGGCCACCACCCGCCCCGAGGTCGGCGCGCTGCTGCGCGAGGAGTTCCGCGTGGTCCTGCTCGACGAGTACCAGGACACCTCGGTCGCCCAGCGGCTGCTGCTGTCCGGGCTCTTCGGCAAGGGGTCCCCCCGGGACGGGGTCCCAGGGCAGGCCACCGGCCACGCCGTGACCGCCGTCGGCGACCCCTGCCAGGCGATCTACGGCTGGCGCGGCGCCTCCGTCGCCAACCTCGACGACTTCCCGGAGCACTTCCCGCACGCCGACGGCACCCCCGCCACCCGGCTCTCCCTCAGCGAGAACCGGCGCAGCGGCGGCCGCCTCCTCGACCTGGCCAACGGCCTGGCCGCGCCGCTGCGGTCCCTGCACGAAGGCGTGGAGGCGCTGCGTCCGGCGCCCGGCGCCGAGCGCGACGGCTTCGTCCGCTGCGCCCTGCTGGAGACGCACGCCCAGGAGCTGGAGTGGCTCGCCGACTCCATCGCCCACCTGGTGCGCACCGGCAAGGAACCGGGCGAGATCGCCGTCCTGTGCCGCTCGGCCGGTGACTTCGCCGCGATCCAGGGCGCCCTGGTGGCCCGTGACGTCCCCGTCGAGGTCGTGGGCCTGTCCGGGCTGCTGCACCTGCCCGAGGTCGCCGACCTGGTCGCCGTCTGCGAGGTGCTCCAGGACCCCGGGGCCAACGCCGCCCTCGTGCGGCTGCTGATCGGCCCGCGCTGGCGGATCGGCGCGCGCGACCTGGCCCTGCTCGGCCAGCGGGCCCGGCTGCTGGTCGCCCGGGCCCCGGCCGCGGGCGACGACGCGGACCACCGGCTGGCCGCGGCCGTCGAGGGGGTCGATCCGGCCGAGGTCGTCTCGCTTGCCGACGCCCTGGAGACCTTCCTCGGCGACGCCCCGCAGCAGGACGGGCTGCCCTTCTCCGCCGAGGCCCGGGTCCGCTTCGCGCACCTCGCGCAGGAGCTGCGCGACCTGCGCCGGGCCCTGTCCGACCCGCTCATGGACGTCCTGCACCGGGTGCTGGCCGCCACCGGGCTCGACGTCGAGCTGTCCGCGTCCCCCCACGCGCTCGCGGCCCGCCGCCGCGAGACCCTGTCCGGCTTCATGGACGTGGCCGCCGGCTTCGCCGCCCTCGACGGCGAGGCCACGCTGCTCGCGTTCCTCGCCTACCTGCGCACCGCCGCCCAGTACGAGAAGGGCCTCGACCAGGCCCTCCCCGGTGGGGAGAACACGGTCAAGGTGCTGACCGCCCACAAATCCAAGGGCCTGGAGTGGGACGTCGTGGCCGTTCCGGGGCTGTATGCGGGCGCCTTCCCGAGCGAACGCTCCCGCGAGGCCTGGACCTCGTACGCGAAGGTCCTCCCGCACTCCCTGCGCGGCGACGCCGCGACCCTGCCCGCCGACCCGGAGTGGACCGCGGCCGGTCTGAAGAACTTCAAGGCACAGCTGCGCGCCCACCAGTCCACCGAAGAGCTCCGCCTCGGCTACGTGACCTTCACCCGCCCCCGGTCCCTGCTGCTGGCCTCCGGCCACTGGTGGGGCCCGACCCAGAAGCGCCGCCGCGGCCCCTCCTCCTTCCTGACCGCCCTGTACGACCACTGCGCGGCCGGGTTCGGCGAGATCGAGGTCTGGGCCGAGGAGCCCGAGCCGGACGCCGTGAACCCGGCCCTGGACACCGCCGACACCCCCGACCGCTCCTGGCCGCTCCCGCTGGACCCGGACTCCCTGGCCCTGCGCCGCCGCGCGGCAGCCCTGGTCGCCTCCTACCTGGCCACCCCGCCCACCCCCGAGCCCACCTCGACCCCCCAGGACGACTACCTCTGGCCCCCGGACTGCGACGAGCCCTGGGACGAAGAAGAACCCCCCTGGGACGACGACGCCCCCGACTCAGCCCCTCCGGCGTTTGAGGAGCGGGGTCCGGGGCGGAGCCCCGAAGCCCCGCAGGGCCCCCGAGCCGCACCCCCCCCCCCCCCCCCCGCCCCCGGGGCCCCCCCGGGCCCCCCCGCCCCCCCCCCCCCCCCCCCCCCCCCCCCCCCCG
>NZ_JBITDP010000004.1:399197-440699 GCF_044454405.1 Streptomyces sp. NPDC051555
GGCGGCGCCCCCGCCCGGGCGGCCCCCCCGGGGGCCGCGGGGGCGCCGGGGGGGGGGGGGGGGGGGGCGCCCCCCCCCCCCCCCCCCCAGCCCCGCAGGGCCCCCGAGCCGCACCCACGCCCCCCGCCCCGGAACGAGAGGCCCCGCAGGGCCCCCGAGCCGCACCCACGCCGACACCCGCCCCCGCCCCGGAACGCGAGGCCCCGCAGGGCCCCCGCCCCACTCCGGAGGAGACCCGAACCCTCGCCTCCTGGGACCGCGACCTGGACGCCCTGGAGGGCGAACTGCGCCGCTCCCGCGCCGCCGTCCGCGACGTCCAACTGCCCGCCACCCTCTCCGCGAGCCAGCTCCTGCGCCTGGCCGCCGACGAGGAGGGCTTCGTCCGCGACCTCGCCCGCCCGCTGCCCAAGCCCCCGCAGCCCGCCGCCCGCCAGGGCACCCGCTTCCACGCCTGGGTCGAGTCCCGGTTCGACGACCTGCCGCTGCCGCTCCTCGACGTACTGGACCCGGTCACCGAGCTGCCCGGCTCCGACCAGGAGGTGGCCGACGAGCGCGACCTGGACGCCCTGAAGGCCGCCTTCGAGCGCAGCCCGTACGCCGAGCGCACCCCGTACCGGATGGAGGTGCCCGTCCAGTTCACCCTCGCGGGCCGGGTCGTCCGGGGCCGGATCGACGCGGTCTACCGCAATGACGACGGCAGCTTCGAGATCGTCGACTGGAAGACCGGCCGGTCCGCCGAAGCCGATCCGCTCCAGCTCGCCGTCTACCGCCTGGCCTGGTCGGAAGCGACCGGAACCCCGCTCGACCGGATCACCGTCGCCTTCCTGCACGTCCGCAGCGGCCGGGTGATACGGCCCGCGAACCTGCCGACCAGGGCCCGCCTTGAGCGGATCCTCCAAGGCGAAACGGACACGGACGGCGCCCCACAGGCGGACGGTTAGGCTCGTGGGTATGAGCCAGACCCCGGACAGCGCCGTCCGCGCCTACATCGACACGCACCGCGCCGCCTTCCTCGACGACCTCGCCGAGTGGCTGCGCATCCCCTCCGTCTCGGCCCAGCCCGAGCACGCGGACGATGTGGAGCGCAGCGCGCGGTGGCTCGCCTCGGCGCTGGCCGCGACCGGCTTCCCGGTCACCGAGATCTGGCCCACCCCCGGCGCCCCGGCCGTCTTCGCCGAGTGGCCGAGCGAGGACCCGGACGCGCCCGTCGTCCTGGTCTACGGCCACCACGACGTACAGCCCGCCGCGCTCGCCGACGGCTGGCACACCGAGCCGTTCGAGCCGGTGGTCAAGGACAACCGGATGTACGGGCGGGGCGCGGCCGACGACAAGGGCCAGGTCTTCTTCCACACCCTCGGCGTACGGGCGCACCTGGCCGCGACCGGCGCCGCCGCCCCCGCCGTGCACCTCAAGCTGCTGATCGAGGGCGAGGAGGAGTCCGGCTCCACGAACTTCCGCGCCCTCGTCGAGGCCGAGGCCGCCCGCCTCGCCGCCGACGTCGTGATCGTCTCCGACACCGGCATGTGGTCCGAGAACACCCCGACCGTCTGCACCGGCATGCGCGGCATCGCCGACTGCGAGATCGAGCTGGACGGGCCGGACCAGGACATCCACTCCGGTGCCTTCGGCGGCGCCGTGCCCAACCCGGCGACCGTGGCCGCCCGCCTCGTCGCGGCGCTGCACGACGCCGACGAGCGGGTCACCGTCCCCGGGTTCTACGACAACATCGCCGTCCTGACGGACGCCGAGCGCGCGCTGATCGCCGAGCTGCCCTTCGACGAGGCCGAGTGGCTGCGCACCGCCAAGTCCCACGCGGCCTCGGGGGAGGCCGGCTACTCCACCCTGGAGCGGGTCTGGGCCCGCCCGACGGCCGAGGTCAACGGCATCGGCGGCGGCTACCAGGGGCCCGGAGGGAAGACCATCGTCCCCGCCTCCGCCCAGCTGAAGCTGTCGTTCCGGCTGGTCTCCGGCCAGGACCCGTACGAGGTCCAGAAGGCCGTGACGGACTGGGTCGCGGCCCGGGTGCCCGATGGGATCCGCCACTCCATCGTCTGGGGCGCCCCCACCCGGCCCTGCCTGACCCCGCTGGACCACCCGGCGCTGCGGTCGGTCGTACGGGCCATGGGGCGCGCCTTCGGGGAGAAGATCCGCTTCACCCGCGAGGGCGGCTCGGGTCCCGCGGCGGACCTCCAGGACGTGCTGGGCGCCCCCGTGCTCTTCCTCGGGATCTCCGTACCCTCCGACGGCTGGCACTCGCCGAACGAGAAGGTCGAGCTGGACCTGCTGCTCAAGGGCGTCGAAACGACCGCGTACCTGTGGTCCGACCTCGCCGAGAACTGGAAGCCCGCGTCCGCGTCCGCGCCCACCGCCGGCTGATCGCGCCCGCACCCGCGCCCGTACCCGTCCCACCACTCCGGGGGAGTTGGAAGTACTAGTGAGCATCTCGACCGAGCACGCCGCCGTTGACGGCCCGGCCGCCGACCGGCCCGTCTCGCTGACCGCGCCCAGCGGCATCGACCGCGCCGCGCACCACCGTCTCGACGAGGCCTGGCTGGCCGCGGCCTGGAGCCACCCGACGACCCGCGTCTTCGTGGTCTCCGGCGGCCAGGTGCTGATCGACGACACCCCGGACGGGGGCACGGAGATCGTCATGACCCCGGCCTTCGAGGCCCCGGCCACCGAGACCCACCGCTACTTCCTCGGCACCGGCGAGGACGGCGTGCGGTACTTCGCGCTCCAGAAGGACTCGCTGCCCGGCCGGATGGACCAGTCGGCCCGCCCGGCCGGCCTGCGCGAGGCGGGCCTGCTGCTCCCGCCGCGGGACGCCGGGCTGATGGTGCACGCTGTGGCCCTGGAGAACTGGCAGCGCATGCACCGTTTCTGCTCCCGCTGCGGCGAGCGCACGGTGGTCGCGGCCGCGGGCCACATCCGGCGCTGCCCGGGCTGCGGCGCGGAGCACTACCCGCGCACCGACCCGGCCGTGATCATGCTGGTCACCGACGACCAGGACCGCGCGCTCCTCGGCCGCCAGGTGCACTGGCCGGAGGGGCGCTTCTCGACCCTGGCGGGCTTCGTGGAGCCGGGCGAAGCCATCGAGCAGTCGGTGATCCGCGAGGTGTGGGAGGAGGCGGGCGTCCGGATCGGCGCGGTCGAGTACGTCGCCAGCCAGCCCTGGCCCTTCCCGTACAGCCTGATGCTCGGCTTCAACGCCCGCGCGATCTCCTCGGAGATCACCGTGGACGGCGAGGAGATCGAGGAGGCCCGCTGGTTCTCCCGCGAGGACCTGCGGCGCGCGATCGAGGCCGGCGAGGTGCTCCCCCCGGCGGGCATCTCCATCGCGGCCCGCCTGGTCGAACTCTGGTACGGCGCCCCCCTCCCCAGGCCCACCGCCTGACGCCCGTACCCGGCCGCCCGTACCTGACGCCCGTACCCGCCCCCCGCACGGGGACCGGGTACGGGCGGCCGGGTGGCCGGAAACAAATCATTTGTCGACTTCTGTCGGCCTGCGGATGATGGTCCGTCGTGAGTACTCCCCGACGCCTCGCCGCACTCCTGCCTGATCTGACGCCCTGGCGTTCCAGCCGTGACTTCCGGCTGCTCTTCTGGCAGGGCACGGTCACCTTCTTCGGTTCCTTCATGGCGATGATCGCCCTGCCGCTCCAGATCAAGCACCTCACGGACTCACCGCTGGCGGTGGGCGCGATGGGCGCGGTGGAGCTCGTACCGATGGTGGTCTGCGGCCTCTACGGCGGGGCACTCGCGGACGCGGTGGACCGGCGGCGGCTGATCCTGCTGACCGAGGCGGGTCTCGGCGTCCTGGCCTTGATCCTGCTGGTCAACGCGGTGCTCCCGGAGCCTCTCCTGTGGCCGCTGTACGTGGTCGCCGCAGGCGTCTCCGGTCTCGCGGGCCTCCAGCGGCCCGCCCTCGACTCCCTGATGGCCCGGATCGTCCCGCACGACCAGATGACGGCCGCGGCCGCCCTGAACTCGCTGCGCTACAACATCGGCGCCATCGCCGCACCGTCCCTGGCGGGCCTGGTCGTGGCGTGGGCCGGGTACGCCTCGGCCTACGCGGTCACGGTGATCGGTTTCGTCGCCTCCGTGGTGCTGTGCACCCGGCTGGCACCCGCGCCGCCCGTCCGCGGCGGCGAGCGGCCCTCGCTGCGCTCGATAGCCGAAGGCGCCCGGTACGCGTGGAGCAGGCCGGTGCTGCTCGGCACGTACGCGGTGGACCTCGCGGCGATGTTCCTCGCCTTCCCCAACACGATCTTCCCCTTCCTCGCGGACGAGCTGGACGCGGTGTGGGCCCTGGGCCTGATGTACGGGGCGGGCGCGGTCGGCTCCCTCCTGCTGGGCCTCACGAGCGGCTGGACCTCGCGCGTCCACCGGCACGGCCTCCTGGTGATCGGCGGGGCGACCGTGTGGGGCCTGGCCGTCGCGGCGGCGGGCTGGACCGGCAGCATCTGGGTGGTGCTGGCCTGCCTGGCCGTGGCGGGCGCGGGAGACATGCTCAGCGGCCTCGGCCGCGCCACGATCTGGAACCAGACCATCCCCGAGGAACTGCGCGGCCGCCTCGCCGGCATCGAGGTCCTCTCCTACAGCGTCGGCCCGCAGCTCGGCCAGGTCCGGGCGGGCACGATGGCAGGCTGGACCGGCACCCGCTCCGCGTTCTGGACCGGCGGCGTGGCCTGCGTGGCCTCGGTGGCCGTCCTGTCCGCGCTGCTCCCCAAGCTGTTCACGTACGACGCCCGCACCGACGAGGACGCGCTCCGCCGCCGGGCCGACCGTGAGGCCGCCGCCGCTGCCGACACCGCCGTCGCCGCCGACACGACCCCCGACACCGCCGCCGACCGCGCCCCGGCCGCCTGACCACACGCAGAAGGGCCCATGGAGCTTGGGGCCTTCCCCTGTTTCGAGTTGGAGCTTCCGCGGTCGAGCCGGCGGAGGCGTTGACCTGGCGTCTTTCGCGAGTGCGGTTCTCAACTCGTTCTGGAAACTGGACACGGCAACCCTGGTTCGGCGCGGTTCGGGGAGCAGGTCACCACGGCCACGGAGTGAAACACGGTGCCGCTGAGGTAGTGGCCCAGTGACACGTCACCGCCCCACGTCAGCCGCTCTACAGCGTTCCTCACCAGGACCACGAGCCGGGTCACGTCGCGCTCTGCTTCGATGGCGAACCGGGGTGCGAACTCTGCTAGTTGCAGGCCCAGCCATTCGCCGGACTCCTTCGGCTCCTCCCACGTTCCCCGGACCGTGGAGGGCGGCTTCATCAGCCAGTGCGCCGTCTGGATCGGCGGCATGCCACTCACGGGGAACTCTGCGACAGCCTGCCGGTACCGGTCGATGACCTCCTGCAGGCTCCCGACGGTCGGAGGCTCCCCCGGGGGACGACGAACGCCTTCCTTGTCGAAGTCCTGCTTCTCCCCGAGCCATGCGTAGCCGTGGTGGTGCACCGGTGCTCCGTTCCGAGAGATGACGACGGCCCCACCCGTCGGCGTGAGGGCAGGGCCGTCAGTTCAGGTGGTGCTCAGGGTTCAGGCGGAGAGCGTGAAGCGCGCGGGGTCGATGCCCGCCGCGTCCAGTTCCGCCGTGGTGAAGCGCAGCGGCTCCGCCTCCGGCCGCTTGCTGTCACCCAGGGCCCACGCGTCCGGGCCGATCTTGGCGAGGGTCACGCACGCCTCGCCGTCCGGGTGGGTGTTGCCGCCGCACGCCTTCGAGGAGGCGGCCGTGTTGATGTCGAGCGCGTACAGGTCGGTCATCGTTGCCCTTCCTGATCATCTGACGGCCCTGTGAGGCCGTCTCCCGCCCTCAGTGGGCGGAAGTCTCCGTGACCCTCATGGCCTCGGCTATCTGCTCCACCACGTCGGCCGGGAGCATCCCCAGATGCACGTACGGGAAGCCGTTGTAGGTGACCGTGGGCCGTATGCCGGACCATGCGGCTTCCGGGATATCGAGGGCCGCGAGGGTGGCGCGTATGGACTCAGCGGCGTCATCGGCCCGGCCCCAGGCGTCTCGCCAGGTCTGCATCTCCATCAGGCAGCCACCGCCTGAGCGCTGGGGCACTTGTTGTGCCGGTAGACGACGGCGGGGGCACCCGAGGTGCGATCGACAGTTCCCCTGCGGACGGGTTCGAGCGGCTTCACCGTCCGGGAACAGGCGGAGCACGTGCGCCCAGGGGCGTAGGTCAGGTACTCCCACTCGTCCCGGTCGAACTCCGGAACCTGATCCTGCTTCGCCTTTGCCATGTCGCACCCCTCGCGGTCGCCGTCGCTGCGGGGCAATCCTTCACCGCTTAGCAGGGGCGTAGCGCGATCATGCGCGTCATGGACTAAAGATCATCGGAGGGCGGTCGCGCACGCTGCCAGGAAGGCCCGTGCGTCGCTTCCGAAGATGGCCCGGTCTTCAAGGTGGGCGAACTCTTCCAGGTGGCTCACCACGTCCCGGGGGTCTCGGAAGACCATGACCCCCGTGGACAGCTCGACGGTGGCGATGCGGTCGTCGTAGACCGTGAAGGTGTTCAGCGGTGCGGGCCCGGTGGGGACGGTCAGCGGGATGATCCCGAGCCGTACGTTCGGCAGGTGCGTGAGCGAGGCCAGGTGGTCGATCTGCACCGCGAGCGCGTCCGGGCCGACGAGGGGCCACCGGACTGCCTGCTCAGTGAGTATGAACGTGAACCGCTTCGAGCGGTCGTACAGGACCTGTTGCCGTTCCAGCTTCCTGGCGATGGTCTTCGAGTGATCACCGGAGATGTGGGCGAGGCTCGCCCGGATGTACTCCGGTGTCGAGAGCAGGCCCGTGATCATCGACAGCAGGAAGAACCGGAACTCGGCCGACGATGCTTCGAGGCCGGCCAGCTCCAGTTGCTTCTTGTCGAGGCCCCTGCGGCGCATGCCCCGGGCGCCCTGCCACTCCGTATTCGCGAGACGTGCCAGGGTCATGACCTGTGTGACCAGAGCGGGGGCCGCATCGCAGGCCCTCAGGAGTTGCTCTACGTCCACGAGGGACGGGCGGACCTTGCCGTTCTCGATCCGGCTGACCTTGGACTGAGACATGTTGCAGCGGGCAGCGGCCCGAGCCCCTGAGAGCCCGGACCGCTTGCGTACCGCTTTCAGCAGGGCCGCCAGTTCCTCGCCTGACTGGCCAAGCTCCTCTGGTTCGACACTCACGTACTGACGTACTCCAGGAACGGCACAGACGCGGCTACGGCGATGCGCTGGTACTCGATGAACGGGGCGGGGTCACCCTCGTACAGTTCGCGGCTGATCTGCTTGCCGTCCGCCTCGTAGTGCATGAGGACGACGGTGGAGCGGTCGAACATCCAGAAGTCTCCGATGTCCGGCAGCGGGTTCGGCCGGTCGGTCACGTCGAGGATGCGGATGTCTTCTCCGGCCGGGGCCTGGTGCTGGTAGTACCGCTCGAACTCGAACCGCAGGTAGTCACTCAGCGGCTGAGTGAGGACGTGCACACGCCCGACGGCGCGGGTCCGCACCATCTCCGTCCACGAGTCCTCGTACGGGCCGGGGAACCGGGCCCCCGCCGTGAAGGCTGCGAACTCCTCCGCTTCCTGCGGTACGAGGTACTGCGGCAGTGTCTCAAGCCGCCAGGCTTCCGTCTGGAAGGTCTTGAACTTGGATGCCCAGTCTTCACCATCCAAGAGCACGGAACGCCTCCCTGAGCACTGCTTCGGGGATCTCTACGAGTCCCTCGCCGGTGGGCGGGGTGAAGGCTTCGGATACGTCGCCCTGGACGATGAACGAGCCGGACGCGGTCTGGTAGACGTTCGGGCAGTCCCCCTGTCCACACTCGCCGTTTCCGTTGCCTGTGAGCCGGGTCAGTTCCTGACGTGCCATGTGGAGCCCCCTCGGTGCCAGGCCCCCGCTGGGCCTGATGACCATGACCGTACGGAGCGACGGGCGAGGCCGTCTATGCGCGAACGCGACTATGCACGTCTTCGCATAAACCTGTGCCCGACAGTCCCGGGGCGGACAGCAGAAGGCCCCCGTCTAGGTCGCTGCGTGGCAGCTTCCGGGCCGGGGGCCAGTCTGTAGGTATGGAGGGGGATCGGGTCAGACGGCCAGTGCCTGCTTGACCTGGGCAAGCGACGGGTTCGTCATGACCGACTCGCTACCAGTGGAGGAAAGAACCAGAACCGTGGGAACGGTCTGGTTGCCACCGTTGGCCTGCTCGACGAAAGCGGCCGACTCGGGGTCCTGCTCGATGTTGATCTCGGTGTAGGCGATGCCTTCCCGGTCCAGCTGGCTCTTCAGCCGGCGGCAGTAGCCGCACCACGTGGTGCTGTACATCGTCACGGAACCCTTGTCCTGCATGGCGGGAGCTCTCCTCTGGGGGGTCTGGATACGTCCGAGTAGTCGAACGTACGAAGCGGCCCGCCCATTCCCGGGACCCCGGGGCGGGGGTCGACGCTGCATTCGTATGACCGGTTCGGACCGCCTGTGGACAGGTTTCTCGCCCGACCCACCGGACCTGGCAGCATGGCGGGGTGACAGCAGCAACGCACTCCTCATCCTTCCCGGCCGCCGCCGAATCGGCCGACGCGGTGCTCCTGGGCCTGGACCCGGAGCAGCGCGAGGTCGCCACGACCCTGCAGGGGCCCGTGTGCGTGCTGGCGGGCGCCGGCACGGGCAAGACGCGGGCCATCACCCACCGCATCGCCTACGGGGTGCGTTCCGGCCAGCTGATGCCGGCGAGCGTGCTGGCGGTCACCTTCACCAACCGCGCCGCGGGCGAGATGCGCGGGCGGCTGCGCACCCTGGGCGCCGGCGGTGTCCAGGCGCGGACCTTCCACTCCGCCGCGCTGCGCCAGCTCCAGTACTTCTGGCCCAAGGCGATCGGCGGCGACGTCCCGCGCCTGGTCGAGCGCAAGATCCAGTTGGTGGCCGAGGCCGGTGCGCGCTGCCGGATCCGCCTCGACCGCAATGAGCTGCGCGATGTCACCGGCGAGATCGAGTGGGCCAAGGTCACCCAGACCGTTCCCGCCGACTACCCGGCGGCCGCCCTCAAGGCGGGGCGCGAGGCCCCCCGGGACATGGCCGAGATCGCCCAGATCTACGGCACCTACGAGCAGCTCAAGCGCGACCGGTCGATGATCGACTTCGAGGACGTGCTGCTGCTCACCGTCGGCATCCTCCAGGACCGTCACGACATCGCCGAACAGATCCGCACCCAGTACCAGCACTTCGTCGTCGACGAGTACCAGGACGTCAGCCCCCTCCAGCAGCGCCTGCTGGAGCTGTGGCTCGGCGACCGGGACAGCCTGTGCGTCGTCGGCGACGCCAGCCAGACGATCTACTCCTTCACCGGCGCCACCCCGGACCACCTGCTCGGCTTCCGCACCCGGTACCCGCAGGCCACCGTGGTCAAGCTGGTCCGCGACTACCGCTCCACCCCGCAGGTGGTCCACCTCGCCAACGGGCTGCTCGGCCAGGCCAGCGGCCGGGCCGCCGAGCACCGCCTGGAGCTGGTCTCCCAGCGCGAGGCGGGCCCCGACCCGGCGTACGCCGAGTACCCCGACGAGCCCGCCGAGGCGGAGGGGGTCGCCGGCCGGATCCGGGACCTGATCGCCGCGGGCGTCCCCGCGGGCGAGATCGCCGTGCTGTACCGCATCAACGCCCAGTCCGAGGTGTACGAGCAGGCCCTCGCCGATGCCGGCGTGCCCTACCAGCTGCGCGGCGCGGAGCGGTTCTTCGAGCGCCCCGAGGTCAAGAAGGCCATGCTCACCCTCAGGGGCGCCGCGCGCTCCGGGGGGAACGACCCGCTGGTCGACGAGGTCGTCGGGCTGGCCTCCCAGGTCCGGGCCGTGCTCAGCTCCAACGGCTGGACCACCGAGCCGCCGGCCGGGTCCGGGGCCGTGCGCGACCAGTGGGAATCGCTGGCCGCGCTGGTCCGGCTCGCGGAGGACTTCGCCCGCAGCAGACCCCGGGCCACCCTGGCCGACCTCGCGGTCGAGCTGGAGGAGCGGATGGCCGCCCAGCACGCCCCGACCGTCCAGGGCGTCACCCTCGCCTCGTTGCACGCGGCCAAGGGCCTCGAGTGGGACGCGGTCTTCCTCGTCGGCCTCACCGACGGCATGATGCCGATCACCTACGCCAAGACCGACGAGCAGGTCGAGGAGGAGCGCCGGCTGCTCTACGTCGGCGTCACCCGGGCGAGGGTGCACCTGACGCTCTCCTGGTCCCTGTCGCGGGCTCCGGGTGGTCGGGCGGCCCGCAGGCCCAGCCGCTTCCTGAACGGGCTGCGACCGGGCTCCACGGCCGCGGGGAGCCGCTCGGCGGTGGCGATCGCCGAGCGCGGGGCCCGCAAGCGGGTCCGGCGCGGGCCCGCGCTGTGCCGGGTCTGCGGCAAGACCCTGACCGAGGCGGGCGAGCTGAAGCTGATGCGGTGCGAGGACTGCCCGTCCGACATGGACGAGGGCCTCTACGAGCGGCTGCGGGACTGGCGCGCGGGCCAGGCGAAGGAGCTGGGCCAGCCCGCCTACTGCGTCTTCACCGACAAGACCCTGATGGCGATCGCGGAGGCCGCGCCGTCCGAGGCGGGGGAGCTGTCGATGATCTCGGGTGTGGGTGGACGCAAGCTCGACCGGTTCGGGGCGGACGTACTGGCCATCTGCGCAGGTGAGGAGCCCGGGAGCGGTGCCGGGGACGACGCGTAGAAACTCGTCGGAAAAATAGTTTGCACATGCCCTGTGCAGCCCCATAGGTTCTTAGCAACGGAAACGGTGGCTTCTCCGAAGCCCCGGATTCGTGCTGTACTTATCCGAATACGCATGGGACAGGCCCTCGGGCCGACTCCCCGAGACGCCGAGAGGAGGCGAGACCAGTGACCAGCTTGATGACCACCACCAAACTGACCGATCGCTCGGTTGCCGCTTCCTCCTGCCTGCTTCTCGCTACCTCTGCGCCCTCCGTCCTGGGCACCGGTCTGTCCGCCATTTCCGCGGTCAGCCCCGTCGCCCTGGTCACCCGCCGGGTGAGCGAGCGCAATGAACGACCGTTCCAGGCACCGGTGGCAGTAGCAGCTGGCCAGGCCAAGGCGCATGCCTATGGCGGCTTCGCGGCGGCAGCCGGTGCCGGAAACCAGACGAAGCAGACGACGCAGCACCACCTGATGTGGGCCTTCCGCGGGCTCGAACCCTGGAGTGATCCAGCCTGATCGCATGATCAGGCCGGCGCCTTCAGGGCCGCGGAACCCCACCCGGGATCCGCGGCCCTTTTGTTTGTCCCCGACCGGGGACGACAACGCGAAGGGGCCACGGGACTGGCAAGAACAGGTACCAGCCGAACCCGGCCGACCGGCCGGAACGACGTGACGAACCAGACGAGGAAAAACCCACCGTGCAACTCGAAGCGCACGCCCCGTCCGTACCGCAGACCCAGACGATCTCCCCGCCCGCAGTCCCGGAGGACTCCACCTTGACTCCCCTCACCGCGCTCACCGCGCTCGACGACGCCATCGAGAACCTCGGCGTACCCGTCGCCTGCCGCACCTACGACCCGGAGGTCTTCTTCGCCGAGTCCCCGGCCGATGTCGAGTACGCCAAGTCGCTCTGCCGCACGTGCCCGCTGGTCGAGGCCTGCCTCGCCGGTGCGGTCGAGCGCCGCGAGCCCTGGGGCGTCTGGGGTGGCGAGCTCTTCGTCCAGGGCGTCGTCGTCGCCCGCAAGCGTCCGCGTGGTCGTCCGCGCAAGAACCCGGTTGTTGCGGCATGAACTTCACCGGAACCATCGACCGCCCCCTGACGCGCGATCCCCTGAAGCAGGCCCTCATGACCCCGCAGAACACGAGCGAGCAGCCGTCCGGCTCCGCCACCGAAGACTTCATCACCATGGGCGCGATCACCTCGCGTCAGAACAGGACCCGCGAGATGCAACTCATTCCAGAAGCCCTGGCCCGTGCCCATATGGCCGACCGTATGCGTGAGGCGGACGGCGAACGCCGTGCCCTGCGCGTGGTCGCCGCCCGCCGCATGCAGCGGCGAGCCGAGCGCGTTTCGCTGCGCGCCCGTCGTGCACTGGCCATGGCCGTCATGAACTGACCCAGGCCCCGCCTGGAGTGACACCAGCAGACCCCCGGGGGGCCGCTCCGTTCGGAGTGGTCCCCCGGTGCGTTGCGGAACGCCGCGCACCGGGCGGCGGTATCGTCGGGAGGTGGACCAGCCGACTCCCCGCCCCGCGCCCCAGGGACCCGAGGCCCCTCCCGTCACCTGCGCGCGCTGCGGCGCGCGCTGCCCCGAGGGCGCACCGCCCACCTGGACCTGCTCCGTCGAGAACGGCAGCAGACAGTACTTCTGCCACGACTGCGCCCGGGCCAACCTGCGCGCGATCGAGGGCAGGCTCGACTCCTCCTGGTGGTGAGCCGGGACGCGGCGCGGCGGATCAGGACTCCGGCAGGAACCCCGGGAGCCAGGCCTCCAGTTCCTCCCGCAGTCGCACCGTCGCACCCAACTGGCACAGCACCCCGATCGTGCTCAGCGTCACGCGGTGGATCAGCAGGTAGGACGGCGGGAGGTTGATCTGCCGGCCCAACTGGTGCGCGGGGGAGCGCGGGTCGGCGATCCGGGCCGCCTGGCTGCGCATCCACGCCCGGGTGAAGGTGAACTCGTCGACCTTCGCCGGTTCGATGATCGGGCGGAGGTAGTCCAGCACCGCGTCCGGGTCCAGCTCGATGGACTCCTTCACGAAGCCCTCGGCGCGCAGGTGCCCGTAGACCCCCTCGGCGTCGTCGTCCAGGGTCATCCGCAAGGAACGGCCCACCGGCTTGGGCAGCCCGCCCGGGAGGCGGTCGACCGTACCGAAGTCCAGTACTCCCAGCCGGAGTCGACCGTCCGGGCCCGCCATCAGCCGGAAGTTGCCCGGATGCGGATCGGCGTGCAGCAGCCCGGTGCGCGCGGGACCGGAGAAGAGAAACCGGGCCAGCAGCTGCCCGGCACGGTCGCGCTCCTCCTGGGTGCCGTCGGCGATGATCTCCGACAGCGGCGTCCCCTCGATCCACTCGGTCACCAGCACCTGGTCGCTCTGGTGCACGACATCCGGCACGACCACATCGGGATCGCCCTCGAAGGCCTCCGCGTGGATCCGCTGGGCCTCCGCCTCCAACTCGTAGTCCAGCTCCTCCGACACCCGGTCGCGCAACTCGGTGATCAGCGGCTTGATCTCCATGCCCGGGATCAGCGGTCCCAACAGTCCCGCGAACCGGCCGAGCTGCTTGAGGTCCGACAGCAGCGCCTCCCCGGCCCCCGGGTACTGCACCTTGACGGCGACCTGTCGCCCGTCGTGCCACACGGCCCGGTGGACCTGACCGATGGACGCGGCCGCCGCGGGCTTGTCCTCGAACTCCGAGAACAGATCCCGCCAGTCCTCGCCGAGCCGCTCCGCCAGCACCTGGTGCACCCGCGCGGCGGGCAGCGGCGGGGCGGCTTCCTGGAGCTTGGTCAGCGCGGCCCGGTAGGGCCCGGCGACCTCCTCGGGCAGCGCCGCTTCGAAGACCGACATGGCCTGCCCGAACTTCATCGCACCGCCCTTCAGCTCACCCAGGGTGCGGAAGAGCTGTTCGGCGGTGCGCTGTTGCAGTTCGCGCGCGACGATCTCCGCCGACTTGCCCCCGATCCGCTTCCCCAACCCCCAGGTGGCCCGGCCCGCTATGCCGAGCGGCAGCGCGGCCAGCTTGACGGTACGAGTGACCGCCTTCCGGGGAAGATCAGACATGCGCCCCTCCAGTTCCCAGACAGCCGCGCCGCACGCGGCGCCTACCCGGCCATTGTGTCCTGTCCCTCTCGGGCGACGGAGGAGTCCCCCTCCCTGGACCCCGCCGCCCCGCACGCGCACTCCGGATGAGCGCGCACCCGGGCCCGCTCCCAGTGCAGCCCGGGCAGCGCGGCCTCCCAGCGGGCCCCCGTCGACGCGGGCAACTCCCCGTCCAGGAAGGCCAGTGCATGGGCCGCCGCCAACCCCGCCACCGCGGTGGCCAACCCCAGGTCACAGGCGACCGAGCCGCGGCGCCGGTGGGCCCCGCGCCACTGCACCAGCATCCGCGCCCAGCCCTGGTCCCGCGCCACCCGTGCCCGCTCCATGCACCCCGCGCACCCCGTCGTCCCCGGCAGCACCAGCGGCCCCACCAGCCCGGTACCCTCCAGCACCCCGGCATACAGATGCGGGATCCCCGCGGCCACCCAATCCGCAGCGGTGTCCGGATCCGGGGCCCACGCCTGGAGCCCGTCCCGGGGCGCGACCACCACCAGGGCGAGCCCCGGCTCGGGCCCCTCCCACTCCTGGGCCCGCGGCGCCCGCCCGGGAGCCGACGCCCGCACCAGCGCCCCCACCGCCTCCGCCCGCAGCCGGCCCACGCTCTCCGGCCCGAGCCCGCCGGGCGCCACGTCCCCCGGCTCCACCCGGCCGCCGTCCAGCACCTCGACCCGGCCCACCCCGGCCCCCGCCAGCACCGCCGCGATCAGCGCGCCCACCCGACCGCTGCCCCGCACCTGCACCCGCACGGTCCGGCGCGCCGCGATCCCCCGCAGATCACCGCCGGGCTCCCGGCGCACCAAGGACAGCGAACCCCGGTCGGGCCCCAGCCGCTCCAGCACCTCCGGGCGCCGCAGCAACGACTGGGCCCGCGGCCCGCCCGCCGTGGCGTCATCGAGCACCCCGGCCGCCGCGAGCCGTCGCACCAGCTCGTCCACCTGCCCGCCCGGTAACCCCAGCGCGGCCCCCTCCTTGCGCAGCAGGTCCATGCCGCGGGTCCCGTCGAGCCGTTCGATCAGGGTCCCCGTCGCCGTGTCCACCGGCCCGAACACCACCGCGTGCGCGGGCGTCACCCCGAACTGCACGGTCTGCAGGTCCCGCCAGGCCCGCGCCAGCGCGGGCTTCACCTTCGGATACATCGCCCTTCCCCCTTCGCCTTTCGGCCTTCACCCTCGGCCTTCACCTTTCGGCCTTCGTCCACCGAGCGGCCCCGACGCCGCTCTCGCAGCATGACCGCACCCCGTCCGCGGCGCGGAAAGTTATCCACAGGCGGACCCGATTCGGCATATGAGCCGACCGCCCGGGGGCGTCCGGGGGCGCCGAAAGGAGCGAACCGCGAATCGATCATGTTCGAACCGCCGCGGGGCGGGACTTCGGCCCTGGCCACCCGGTACGGTCGTGCCGTGTCCGCCGATCCACCGCACCGCGCCGTCGAAGTCCGCCGGAGTGCGCGCCGCCGAAGGACCGTCTCCGCCTACCGCGAGGGTGATCGGACGGTCGTGCTCATCCCTGCCCGGATGTCCGAGGCGGAGGAGCAGCGCTGGGTGGGCGTGATGCTCGACAAGCTCGCCGCGCAGGAGAGCAAGCGGACCCTGGGGGACGCGGAGCTCACCGAGCGCGCCGCGCGTCTGTCCGAGCAGTACTTCGGCGGCCGCGCGCGCCCCGGCTCGGTCCGCTGGGTCACCAACCAGAACACCCGCTGGGGCTCCTGCACCCCCGCCGAGGCCAGCATCCGGCTGTCCCACCGCCTCCAGGGCATGCCGGAGTACGTGCTGGACTACGTCCTGCTGCACGAGTTGGCCCACCTGCTGGTCCCCGGGCACGGCCCGAGCTTCTGGCAGCTCCTGGAGGCGTACCCCCGTACGGAGCGGGCGCGCGGCTACCTCGAAGGCGTGGTCGCGGCGGAGCGCCTGCCCAAGGTCCCGGCCGCGCGCGAGGAATGAGCACGCGCCGCCGTGCCCCCGCGTGCCCGCGCCGCCGTGCCCCGCGACGTGACCCGTCCGTGATGTGTACCGGGTCGGTACCGGCTTGGTTCGATGTCGGCGGGAGCCGTTAGCCTGACGGGCACGCATTCATCGTCGGGATGGGGGACGGTCGTTACGTATGGCCAGGGAATTCCAGCGCGGCCACAAGGCCAAGATCAGTGATCTCACCGCGGGCACCGATCTGTACGTGGGTGTGCAGATCGCCGGGCCGGGGCTGACCTTCGACATCAGCTGCTTCGGCCTCGACGCGGAAGAGCGGCTGTCGGACGACCGCTACTTCATCTTCTTCAACCAGCCCAAGTCGCCCGAGGAGTCCGTCCAGCTCCTCGGCCGGCAGTCCGGTGACAGCGAATCCTTCCGGGTGACCCTGGACCGCATCCCGGCGGGCATCCGCAAGCTCTCCTTCACGGCGACGATCGACGGCGCCGGCCAGATGTCCCAGATCGGTCCGGGTTACATCCGGGTCGTCGCGGGCGGCGAGGAAGTGGTCCGCTACTCCTTCACCGGCGCGGAGTTCAGCACCGAGCGCGCCGTGATGCTGGGCGACTTCTACTTCAAGGACGCGTGGCGCTTCGCCGCCGTCGGCCAGGGCTTCGACGGCGGCCTGGAAGCGCTGCTGAAGAACTTCGGCGGCGAGGTCGCCGAGGAGGAGGCCCCTGCCCCGCAGCAGCAGGCCCCGCAGCAGGGCGCCGCGCCCTCCTTCGCGCCCCCGGCCTTCGCCGCCCCGCCCGGGGCCCCCGCGCAGGCCGCGCCGCCGCAGCAGCCGCAGTACCAGCAGCCGCCGCAGCAGGCCCAGCCGCCGCAGCACACGCCGCCCCCGGCCCCCGCGCCGTACGCCGCGCCGCCGCAGCCCGCCCCCGCGATGCACGCCGCGCCCACGATGGTGGGCCCGCTCGCACCGGCCCCGGCGGCCCCCGGGCCGTACGGCCAGCCCGTGCACCCGCCGCAGCCGCCGCCGAGCCCGTCGTACGGGCGCCAGGTACCGGGCCAGACTCCAGGCGGCTACCCGCCGCCGCCCGCCCCGGCCGGTCCCTACGGCCAACCGCCGCAGCCCTCGTACGGACACCAGGTCCCCGGCCAGGCCCCCGGCGGCTACCCGCCGCCCGGCGCGCCCGGGGCCCCGTACGGTCAGCAGCCCGGCATGGCAGCGCAGACCCCCGCCGCCCCCGGCCTCACCTCCGCCCTCCAGCTCTACAAGGAGGCCCCCACCGGCGCCCGCTGGACCGCGCAGAACCACCAGCTCATGCGCGTCGACCTGGGCATCGGCGGCCAGCCCGTCCTCGCCCGCCAGGGCAGCATGGTGCTGTACCAGGGCAAGGTGGACTTCAGCTACAAGGGCGCGGGCTTCGCCGGCCGCATCGTCGGCAACGCCACCGGCCAGGAGATGCAGCTCATGCGCTGCACCGGCCGCGGCCAGGTCTTCCTCGCCGAGAACGGCACCCACCTGCACGCCATCGAGCTCCAGGGCGACGGGATCTGCGTCTCCGCCGAGAGCGTGCTCGCCTTCGACGAGTCGCTCCAGCACGAGGTGCGCCGCATCGAGGGCCACGGCATTCCGGGCGGCGCCCTGTTCACCATGCAGTTCCAGGGCTCCGGCACGGTCATCGTCAAGACGCACGGCACCCCCGTGGTCCTGCCGGTCACCCCGACGACCTTCGCCGACAGCAATGCGATCGTCGCGTGGTCCGCGGGCGCCCAGGTGGTCATTTCCAGCCAGGTCCGGCTGCGCCGCAACGCCTACCCCGGGCACAGCGGGGAGACCGTGAACCTCCAGTTCCGGGGAGCCCCCGGAAACTTCATCATCGTCCAGCCCTACGAGGTCTGAGGGAGCCCGCCATGAACGCAATGAACGCCATGAACCCGCAGCTCGCCGGCTACGCCCCGACCCCCGTCGCGGCCCGCATGGAGAACCACGGACGCGCCATGCTCAAGGTCGCCATGCAGAGCGGCCACGACCTCTTCGCGCGCACCGGCTCGATGGTCGCCTACGAGGGCTTCGTGCAGTACGAGCCCAACCCGCCCGCCGTGCGCCAGATGGCCTCGCAGTGGCTGACGGGCGAGGGCGCACCGCTGATGAAGTGCACCGGCGACGGCCTGCTCTACCTCGCCGACTACGGCGCGGACGTCGTCGTCATCAACCTCAACAACGACGCCCTCTCCGTCAACGGCACCAACCTGCTCGCCTTCGACGCCCATCTCACCTGGGGCGTCGAGCGGGTCAAGGGGCTGGCGAAGTTCGCGGGCCAGGGGCTGTTCAACGTCCAGGTCTCCGGCACCGGCTGGGTCGCCCTGACCTCACGCGGCACGCCGATCGTGGTCGACTGCGGCCGTGGCGAGGACGAGACGTACGTCGACCCGGACGCGCTCGTCGCCTGGTCGCCGAACCTCAAGGTCAAGGGCAAGCGCAGCTTCAAGGCCTCGTCGATGATCGGCCGCGGCAGCGGGGAGGCCTTCCAGATGGCCTTCTCCGGCCAGGGCATCGTCGTCGTACAGCCGAGCGAGGACAGCACCGACCGGCTCCGGGCCCGGGGCTGAGGGGGAGCGGACACATCATGCAAAGTGCACTTTTCGGCCACTCCGAGGCGCAGTCCCAGGAGCGGTACGTCGTCCAGAACCCGCAGATGCTGCGGGTCTCCCTCACCGGCCAGGACGACGTCCTCGCCCGCAAGGGATCGATGGTCGCCTACCAGGGCCTGATCGACTTCGACGGCGAGTACCAGAGCACCAATCAGCGCAACGCCCGCGCCCGCACCGGTGAGGGCCTCGACCTCATGCGCTGCTCGGGGCAGGGGACGGTGTACTTCGCCAACCTCGCCCAGGACGTGCACGTGGTGGACGTCGACCAGGACGGTCTGACCGTGGACAGCAGTTACGTCCTCGCCCTCGACTCCACCCTGCACGCCGAGGCGATCGCGGTCGACAGCCAGTACGGCATCTCCGGCTCGGGGAAGTACCAGCTGAACATCACCGGCCGCGGCAAGGTCGCCCTGATGACCTCGGGGCAGCCGCTGATGCTCCAGATCACGCCCGACAAGTACGTCAACGTCGACGCGGACGCCATCGTCGCCTGGTCCACCTCGCTGCGCGTGCAGATGCAGGCGCAGACGCACTCCACCGGCGTGTGGCGGCGCCGCGGGAACACCGGCGAGGGCTGGGAGCTCAGCTTCCTCGGCCAGGGCTTCGCGCTGGTGCAGCCCAGCGAGCTGCTCCCGCCGCAGAACGCGCAGCTCGGCCAGGGCCTCGCCGCGCAGTACGGCATGGGCCAGCAGGGCGCCCAGGCGCAGAACCAGAACAACGCCTGGAACTGACGCCCGGCACTACGCCCGTGCGACGCGCGACGCCCGACGGCAACGCCGCGGGGGCGGACCCGGACCCTTCAGGATCCGGGTCCGCCCCCGCGCACCGGGCCGCCGGGCGTCAGAGCCGCGCCCGGGTCGCCTCCAGCAGCCTGACCACCGAGTCGTCCGCGACGGCGGCCACCTCGTCGTAGGCGAACCAGCGCAGGTCCAGGGACTCGTCGCTGATCGCCGCCTCCGCGCCGGCCGGGGCCAGCGCGGCGTACTGCACGTCCAGGTGCCAGTTGCAGGGCGCCGGAATGGGGTGCCGGTCCAGCCGCACCGGACCCCCGGGCAGCAGCGTCAGCCCGGTCTCGATCCCGGACTCCTCGCGGGCCTCGCGCAGCGCGGCGTCCACGACCGTGCGGTCATCGCTCTCGCAGTGCCCGCCCATCTGCAACCACATGCCGAGCTTCTTGTGCAGCGTCAGCAGCACGCGGCCGCGCACGGGGTCGATCACCAGCGCGCTGGCGGTGACGTGCCCGGCCTCGCACGGCTTCCACATCCCGTCCGGGTGGGCGGCCAGGTGCTCCAGGTACACCTCGCGGAGCCCGGCCTGCTCGCCCTGGCCGTCGTACTCCTTCAGGACGCGGACCGCGTCGTCGTACAGACTCACTTGGTGTCGTCACCGTCCTGCTCGCGCTTCTCGGCGGCCTCGCCGAGCATCTTGTCGAGCTCCGAGAAGTCCAGCTGCTCGCGGTGCACGAAACCGTCCGGGTCGTCCAGGTCGGAGGCCGTCGGCAGCATGTCCGGGTGCTCCCACAGCCCGTCGCGGCCGTCCACGCCGCGCGCGTCGGTGAGCGAGGCCCACAGCCGCGAGGCGTCCCGCAGCCGGCGCGGACGCAGCTCCAGACCGATCAGGGTCGCGAAGGTCTGCTCGGCCGGACCGCCCGAGGCACGGCGCCTGCGCAGCGTCTCGCGCAGCGCGTCGGCCGAGGTCAGACGGGGCTTGGCGGCCTCGTGCACCACGGCGTCCACCCAGCCCTCGACCAGCGCGAGCGCGGTCTCCAGACGGGCCAGGGCCGCCTTCTGCTCGGGGGTGTCCTGGGGCTGGAACATGCCGCCCTGGAGTGCTTCCTGCAGCTGCTCCGGATTCGACGGGTCGAGCTGGCCGACCACGTCCTCCAGCTTCGAGGTGTCGACCTTGATGCCGCGCGCGTATCCCTCGACGGCGCCGAACAGGTGCGAGCGCAGCCACGGCACGTGGGCGAAGAGCCGCTGGTGGGCGTCCTCGCGCAGGGCCAGGTAGAGGCGCACCTCGTCCGAGGGGACGCCCAGGTCCTTGCCGAACGCCGCCACGTTCAGCGGCAGCAGGGCCGCCCGGCCCGCCGGGCCCAGCGGCAGCCCGATGTCGGTGGAGCCGACGACCTCGCCCGCGAGCGTGCCCACGGCCTGGCCGATCTGCTGGCCGAACATCGCGCCGCCCATGGAGCGCATCATGCCGAGCAGCGGGCCCGCCATGGCCTGCATCTCCTCGGGCAGGACGTCGCCCATGGCCGCGCCCACCCGCTCGGCGACCGGGTCGACCAGTTCCTTCCACACCGGCAGGGTCGCCTCGACCCACTCGGCGCGGCTCCAGGCCACGGCCGTACCGGCGCCCGACGGCAGGGACGTGACGGAGTCCAGCCAGAGGTCCGCCAGCCGCACGGCCTCCTCGACCGCCGACTTCTCGGCCGGGCCGATGCTCGCGTCCTTCACGCCGTCCGCGGTGCCCTGCGCGACGGTCTGGCGGGCGATGTCCTTGGCCATGTCCCAGTTCACGGGACCGCCCTCGTAGCTGAGCATCTGGCCCAGCTGCTGGAAGGCCGCGCCCAGGTCGTTCGGGTTCATCGAACCGAACATCGCGGCGAACGGATTGTCCGCGCCACCGGGGCCGCCGGCGCCCGGCAGTCCGGCCCCGGGGAACCCGAACGGATTCGCCGGGCCGCCCTGACCGCCCTGATCGCCCTTCTTCTTGCCCTCGTCGCCGTTGTCCGGCTCCTCCGGCGGAAGGCCGAATCCGAATGGGGTGTCGCTCACGGGTTTCCTCGGCTCGTAGGGCCGTCGGCGGGAGCCGACGGGCAATGGTCCGACAACACCACCCAGCGTAGACACCACAGCCGCATCCGGGCTCGGTGCTCCGCCGACTCCTGGGCTGCGGCAGGATGGACATCACCTGGTAGGTGAGCGTCATGACGCTCACCTACTGAAGACAACCGCTGGAGACGCCCGGTGAGTTCCCCAGATCCGCAGGTTCGAGAGCCGCACGGCGACGAGAACCACCCTGACCACGACGAGCGCCCCGAGAGCGTTCGCCAGTCGCGAAACCCGTCGTCGCGGGGCCCCGTCGTCGCCGTGACCGGCGCCGCGGCGGGGGTCGGCGCTGCCCTGGTCGCCCGGCTCGCGGCCTCCGACGAGGTCAAGCAGGTCATCGCGATCGACGAGCGGCGCGGTGACTGCGCGAGCGCGCAGTGGCACGTCCTGGACGTACGGGACCCCGCGATCGCCGAGAAGCTGCGCGGCGCCGACGTGGTCGTCCACCTCGCGCTCGACCTCGACCTGGAGACCGACCCGGCGGCCCGCACCGCGTACAACGTGCGCGGGACCCAGACCGTGCTCACGGCCGCCGCGGCGGCCGGGGTGCACCGGGTCGTGCTCTGCACCTCCGCGATGGTCTACGGCGCCCTGCCGGACAACGACATCCCGCTCACCGAGGACTCCGAGCTGCGGGCCACCGCCGAGGCCACCGGCGTCGGCGACCTGCTGGAGATCGAACGCCTCGGCCGTCGGGCCCCGCGCGCGCACCCGGGGCTCAATGTCACGGTGGTGCGCCCGGCCGTGCTGGTCGGGGGTACGGACACGGCCCTGACCCGCTACTTCGAGTCGCCGCGCCTGCTGGTGGTCGCCGGGTCCCGGCCGACCTGGCAGTTCTGCCACGTCGAGGACCTGGTCAGCGCCCTGGAGTACGCGGCGCTGGAGAAGGTGGAGGGCGAGCTGGCCGTCGGTTGCGAGGGCTGGCTGGAGCAGGAGGAGGTCGAGGAGCTGAGCGGGATCCGCCGGATGGAGCTGCCGTCCGCCGTCGCGCTCGGCGCCGCGGCGCGGCTGCACCGGATCGGGCTCACGCCGTCGCCGGCCGGTGACCTCGCGTACACGATGCACCCGTGGGTGGTCAGCGTCAGTCGGCTGCACGCGGCGGGGTGGCGGCCGCGCTGGACCAACGAGGAGGTGCTGGCCGAGCTGCTCCAGGAGGTCGCCGGCCGGCACACGGTCGCCGGGCGGCGGCTCGGCCGCAAGGACGCGACGGCCGCGGGGGCCGCGGGAGCGACGGTGGCGCTGCTGGGCGCGGCCGCCGTGGTCCGCGCCGCCCGCCGCCGCCGAGGCCTCTGACCGGCCCCTGCCCTCAATCGCCGGGCGGGCTTCAGGCGGCCGACTTCCGGCCCGTTTCAGCCTCGCCCGGGGGCACCTCCCAGCGGTAGCTGGGGGAGTTTGAGGCGCCGCCGGAGGCCCCACGGACGGTTCGCCGACGGTCGGCGCCTGGCTCCCCGCCGTGCTCGGCCGGCGCTGCCTCCGGCGGGCCCTCGATCGCCGGGCGGGCTTGATCAGCCTCCGGCGGGCCCTCAAGCGCCGGGCGGGCTTGATTCGGCTGCCTCCAGCCCCGGCGGCGTTCGAGGCGTTCGGGCCCGGGTTCTGTAGGAGGCTCCATACACGGGGGGTGTGCGACCGGTCGAATCGGCTATTCCGCGATGTGAGAACCGTGGTGCACGATGAGTGCATGGCTCCGCACTTCGACCACCCCGGCGAGCAGGCCGCCCCGGACCCGATCCGACTGCTCGCGATCCGCGACACCCCGCTCTCGCTCGACGAGGTCTTCCGGGCCGTCGGCGACGACGCGACGGGAGGCACCGCGCTCTTCGTCGGCACCGTGCGCGACCACGACGGCGGGGCGGACGTCGACGCCCTCGGCTACTCCTGCCACCCGACGGCCGAAGCCGAGATGCGCCGCGTCGCCGAGCGCGTCGTGGCCAAGTACCCGGTCCGCGCCCTGGCCGCCGTCCACCGCGTCGGTGACCTCGGGGTCGGCGACCTCGCCGTGGTGGTCGCCGTGTCGTGCCCGCACAGGGGCGAGGCCTTCGAGGCCTGCCGGATGCTGATCGACGACCTCAAGCACGAGGTGCCGATCTGGAAGCACCAGACCTTCTCGGACGGCACCGAGGAGTGGGTCGGCGCCTGCTGAGGCGCGCCCCGCACCCCCGCGTCCGCACCCGAACGGACGCGCAACACGCCCTCGATTTGCGTAACCCCGCCCCGGGCACGAGCGTTGGATCAACAAACGGTTCGTTCTCGGGGTAGGGAGCACGCACATGGGTTCTTTGGCGTGGTTGCTGATTCCGCTTTTCGCCGCCATCGGCGCAGCGATATGGGGAAGCTGGGCGGCCCGCGACCGCACTTCCGGCGACATATCCGAACTCGCCGGCTACGCACGATTCCGCGAGGTCATGGGTACAGGCCAGGCCGACAAGGCCAAGGCGCATTCCGGTTCCGACGCCCTCTGACGCGTCCCGTGAATGGCCCGCCGGGCGTCCGACCCACCTCCCCACCGGGAACCCCCGGGCGCATCCCGTGCACCACCCCGTACGGACCGGCCCCACGGGCCGCCCCACAGGGCCGTCACGTACTGTCGATCCATGCCACGCCGCACTGCGACGATGCTCGCGTCCACCCTCATGCTGTTCGCGCTGCTCTGCGCCGGAGTGTTCATCAAGGTTCCGTACTCCGAGATGAGCCCCGGCCCGACCGTGAACACCCTCGGTGACTCGCGCGGCGAGCCGGTCCTGAACATCTCGGGCCGCAAGACCTACCCGACCAGCGGTCACCTCAACATGACCACGGTCCGGGTGACCGGCGCGGACTACGACATGAACCTGCTGGAAGCGGTCTACGGCTGGGCGGCCCACGACAACATCGTGGTGCCGCACGAGAACCTGTATCCGCACGGCAAGACGGACAAGCAGTCCACGCAGGAGAACGCGGAGGAGTTCAGCCAGTCGCAGGAGAGCGCCAAGGTGGCCGCCCTCAAGCAGCTGGGCATCCCCTTCACCTCCCGCGTGAACGTCGCCACCGTGGTCAAGGGCAGCCCCGCCGAGGGCGTGCTGCACGCCGGTGACGTGATCGTCGCCGTGGACGGCGCCCCGGTGAACGACCCGGCGGACGTCGCCAAGCTGGTCACCAAGCACAAGGCGGGCGAGAAGGTCGAGTTCACCGTCATCGGTGCGGACGAGGCGGCCGCCGCGAAGAAGGCCGGGCGCGACCCCTCGGGCACCAAGAAGGTGGAGATCACCACCGGGAAGGCGCCGGAGGACGGCCACGCGGTCGTCGGCATCCGGGCCGGGACCGACCACACCTTCCCGTTCCGCATCGACATCAACCTGGCCGATGTCGGCGGCCCCAGCGCCGGCCTGATGTTCTCCCTCGGCATCGTCGACAAGCTGACGCCCCAGGACATGACCGGCGGGAAGTTCGTCGCCGGCACCGGCACCATCGACGACGCCGGTACGGTCGGCCCGATCGGCGGCATCGAGATGAAGACCATCGGCGCCCGCCAGGCCGGCGCCCAGTACTTCCTGACCCCCGCCGAGAACTGCGCGGCGGCCGCCAAGGACGTACCGGACGGCCTCACCCTCGTGAAGGTCTCGACCATCGGCGACGCCGTCAAGGCACTGGAGAAGATCAGCAAGGGGGACAAGGCCGGACTGCCGCAGTGCGGCGCGTCCTGACCCCGTCCCCCCGCCGGCCGCCCCCGGGCGTCAGGAGAAGGTGGAGGCCAGCGCCTCGGCCAGGCCCGGCACCAGAGTGGCCCCGGTGAGCACCTCGCTCGCCGCGTCCTTCTCGCGCAGCCGTACGGCCGACTCGCGCGAACCGTCGCGCAGGACGCCCACGGTCAGGCGCACCTCCTGGCGCTCCGGGTGCCCGGCGACCCACTTGGCGAGCTGCTTGTCGTTCAGGTCGGACGGCACGGCGGCCTCCGCGGACGGCGGCAGCATCAGCCGCTCCACCGTCAGCGCGCAGCCGACGACCGAAGCGGGCCAGGCGACCGTGCCCAGGAACTTGTCCAGGGCCATGCCCTTCGGGAGTTCGTCCTGCTCGATCGGGGTCAGCTGGATCTTGCCGGCGTCGTCCTGGTCGAGGCCGAGCTGCTGGGCGAGGCGGGGCTCCTGCTTGCGCAGTCGGGCCGTGTCGACGAGGGCGAAGAGCCGGGCGGGCCGGTCCCAGCCCAGGCCGGCGGCGTATTCGTCGATCTCTAGCACGGCGCGGGTCAGCGGGCTGGCCGCCATCGGAGTGCCGGGGGAGGGGGAAAGGTTGGACATGGACAACATCCTGCCTCCTTTCGACGCGATACCGGGAACTGACTAAAGCCTCAGTAAGTTGCATGAGTGGGCTCTACCATCGGGGGCCCTGCTCTTGAAAATTTTCCAGTAACACACGACACACAGCGACTTTCGAGGTGCGCACCTTGGCTTTCCAGATGCCGGACCGCGGCGGAGGCCCCTCCGGGCCACGGATGAGAGTCGGCCGCCCCTCCCGGCGCGCCCGGACTCTCCTGATGACCCTGGGAGTCCTGGCCGTCCTGGCCATGGCCTTCATCATGTTCGCGGGCTTCTGGACCGACTGGCTCTGGTTCCGCTCCGTCCACTACTCCACCGTCTTCACCACCACGCTCTGGACGAAGGTCGGCCTCTTCGCCGTCTTCGGCCTGATCATGGCCGGCGCGGTCGGGTTCAACATCTGGCTGGCGCACCGGCTCCGGCCGCCGCTCAGCGCGATGTCGATGGAGCAGCAGAGCCTCGACCGCTACCGGATGAGCGTCGCGCCGTTCAAGAAGTGGCTGCTCCTGGGCATCGCGGTGCTCGTCGGGCTGATCGCGGGCGCCTCGGCGGCCGGACAGTGGAAGACCTGGCTCATGTACGTGAACGGGGTGCCCTTCGGGCAGAAGGACCCCCAGTTCCACATGGACGTGTCGTTCTACACCTTCGACCTGCCCTGGTACCGCTTCCTGCTCGGCTTCGGCTTCGCCGCCGCCGTGCTGTCGCTGATCGCCGCGGCCATCGTGCACTACCTGTACGGCGGCCTGCGCGTCACCAGCCCGGGCGCCCGCGCGACCGCCGCCGCCACCGGACACCTCTCGGTGCTGCTCGGCATCTTCGTCTCGCTCAAGGCCGTGGCCTACTGGCTCGACCGGTACGGCCTCGCCGTGAAGTCCAGTGACTTCAAGGCCGCCGACAACTGGACCGGCCTGCGCTACGTCGACGCCAACGCCTACCTGCCGGCCAAGACCATCCTCTTCTGCATCGCCGCGATCTGCGCCGCGCTGTTCTTCGCGACGCTGTGGCGCCGCACCTGGCAGCTGCCCGTGATCGGCTTCGGTCTGATGGTGCTCTCGGCCATCCTGATCGGCGGGCTCTACCCGGCGATCGTCCAGAAGTTCCAGGTCCAGCCGAACGAGCAGGCCAAGGAGTCGCCGTACGTCGAGAAGAACATCAAGGCGACGCGCGACGCCTACGGGATCGCCGATTCCGACGTGAAGGACTACGCGGGCGTGCCCGCCGAGGGCACGGACAAGGCGAAGCTGCGGCAGGCCGCCGACACCACGGCCAGCGTCCGCCTCCTCGACCCCAACATCGTCTCCCCGGCCTTCCAGCAGCTCCAGCAGGTCAAGGGCTACTACGCCTTCCCGTCCACGCTCGCCGTGGACCGGTACAACGGCCAGGACACGGTCATCGGGCTGCGCGAGCTGAACATCGGCGGCATTCCGAAGAACAACTGGATCAACGACCACTTCAAGTACACGCACGGCTACGGCGTGGTCGCGGCCAAGGGCACCACCGTCAAGGACGGCGCTCCCGACTTCACCCAGTCCGACCTCCCCTCCAAGGGGATGTTCGGCACGGACTTCGAGCAGCGCATCTACTACGGCGAGCAGACGAAGCAGTACTCGATCGTCGGCGGACCGCAGAAGGAGCTCGACTACTCGGACGACAAGGGCGAGAAGGAGACCAGCTACACCGGCGACAGCGGGGTCAACCTCGACAACCCGATCAACCGGGCCGCCTACGCCCTCGCCTTCAGCGAGCCGCAGATCATGTACTCCGGCGCCATCGGCAAGGGCTCGCGGATCCTCTACAACCGCACGCCCAAGGAGCGCGTCGAGGCGGTCGCCCCCTGGCTGACCATCGACGGCGCGCCCTACCCGGCGGTCGTCAAGGGCCGGGTCGTCTGGATCGTCGACGCCTACACGACGACCAACGGCTACCCCTACGCCTCGCGCACCACGCTGGGCGACAGCACCGCGGACTCGCTGACCAACAGCCAGCGCGCGGTGGTGGCCCAGGAGAACCAGGTCAACTACATCCGCAACTCGGTGAAGGCCACCGTCGACGCCTACGACGGCAAGGTCAACCTGTTCCAGTGGGACACCGAGGACCCGGTCCTCAAGACCTGGATGAAGGCGTTCCCGGGCACGGTCAAGGAGAAGAGCGAGATCTCCAAGGACCTGATGGCGCACCTGCGCTACCCGCAGGACCTCTTCAAGGTCCAGCGCGAGCTGCTGACCCGCTATCACGTCACCGACCCGCAGACCTTCCTCAGCGGCAGTGAGGCCTGGGCCGTCCCGGACGACCCGACGACCAAGGGCACGGCGGTCCCGCCGTACTACCTGTCGATGAAGATGCCGGGCCAGTCCGAGAAGGACCAGGTCTTCTCGCTCACGACGACCTTCACGCCGAACGAGCGGGACAACCTGAGCGCCTTCATGGCGGTCAACGCCGATCCGGGCACCCCGGACTACGGCAAGATCCGCATCCTGAAGATGCCGACCAGCAAGCCGGTCGACGGTCCCAAGCAGGTCCAGAGCAAGTTCAACTCCGAGCCCAAGATCGCCGAGTCCATCCGCCTGCTGCGCGGTGGCGACTCCGAGGTCGAGTACGGAAACCTGCTCGCGGTCCCGCTGGACGGCGGCATGCTCTACGTCGAGCCGGTGTACGTGCGCAGTTCCGGGCTGAAGTACCCGCTGCTGCGCAAGGTCCTCGTGACCTACGGCAACCAGACGGCCTTCGAGGACACCCTGGACAAGGCGCTCGGCGTGGTCTTCGGCGCGGACACGGCGACGCCGCCGACGACGCCGAACCAGCCGCCGCCGGGCGACGGCACCACCAAGCCGCCGGCCAACCAGGACCCGACGGTCAAGGCGGCCCTCGCGGACGCCTCGAAGGCCTTCGACGACGCCGACAAGGCGATGAAGGCCGGTGACTGGGCGGCGTACGGCAAGGCGCAGGCCGACCTCTCGGCGGCGCTGAAGCGTGCGGTCGAGGCCGAGGGCAAGCTGACGACCCAGCCGAAGCCGGGGGGCTAGCCGCCCGGCGATCAAGGATGAGGGGTTCCGTTCCGCGTCGTGCTACTGTGGTTTTACCGACGCGGGGTGGAGCAGCTCGGTAGCTCGCTGGGCTCATAACCCAGAGGTCGCAGGTTCAAATCCTGTCCCCGCTACTGAAGATGAAGGCCCGGATCCATGGGATCCGGGCCTTCGTCGTGCCCGATCCTGGGCCGCGCGGCGGTGACCCGTGCCCACGGCACATGCGGGACACGCCACGCGGTAGCTGAGGTGGGTGAGTTGGGGCGGGAGCGTGTTTGACTTGTCCCACTGGGGGCAAGTCGACAAAGCGCTGTAGTGACCTCACTAGTGACCTCACTGGCTGCGACATACCAGGTGTACGCGGGTAGCAGGTGATGCGACGATGGGATTTATGGGGGACAGGTCAACTCTGCTGGAGACAGGGCGGTTTGTGAGGGCGGAGGCCGAAACGGGCACGGGAGCCGGTGAACCGGCCGTGGCCGTGAGCGCGGAGCCCGTACGGACCGGCGCCGACCAGCGGAACACGTACCGCACCGACGAGGTCTTCGACGGAGCCGAGGCCGACGCGGCGAGCGACGCCGAGTTGGAGGCCCGCCACCGCGGAGCCGCCGACAAGGGCGACCCCGGCGCCATGAGCGTGCTCGGGGCGCTGTTGCTGCGCCGCGGCGACCTGGCCGGGGCCGAGCCGTACCTGCGCGGAGCCACGGCCGCGGGAGACCGCGCGGCCGCCAACAACCTGGGCGTCCTGCTGCACCAGCGCGGCTACCCCGAGGACGCGGCCGGCTGGTGGCGGGTCGCCGCCGTGGCCGGATCCGCACCCGCCGCCCACGCGCTGGGCCGGCACTACCGCGAGCGGGGCGACGAGCCCGCCGCCGAGTACTGGCTGCGCCAGGCAGCGGAGTCCGGCCACGCCCTGGGCGCCTTCGGGCTCGCCGACCTGCTGGCCCACCGCGGGGACGGCGGGGCGGAGCGGTGGCTGCGCGCCGCCGCCGAACAGGGCCACCGCGAGGCCGCCTACCGGCTCGCCCGGCACCTGCGCCGCCGCGAGCCCGCCGAGGCCGAGCAGTGGTACCGCCAGTCCGCCGCGCGCGGCCACCGCCGCGCCGCGCTGCACCTGGGCGCCCTGTTGGAGGCGCGCGGGGAGCTCAAGGAGGCCGGCCGCTGGTACCTCAGCTCCGCCAAGCAGGGCGAGGCGCGGGCCGCCTGCGCCCTGGGCTTCCTGCTGCGCGACGCCGGGGACGAGGACAACGCCGTCACCTGGTGGCTGCGGGCCGCCCAGGACGGCGACGGCAACGCGGCCAACGCGCTGGGCGCGCTGCACGCCGCGCGCGGGGAGACGCAGACCGCCGAGCGCTGGTACCGCAGCGCCATGGACGCGGGCGACCAGAACGGCGCGTACAACCTCGCCCTGCTCTGTGCGGCGCAGGACCGGACCGCGCAGGCCGAGCAGTGGTACCGCCGCGCCGCCTACGCCGGGCACCGCGAGGCGGCCAACGCGCTCGCCATCCTGCTGCTCCAGGGCGGCGACGCGGCCGGGGCCGAGCCGTGGTTCTCCAAGGCGGCGGAGGCGGGCAGCGTGGACGCCGCCTTCAACCTGGGCATCCTCTTCGCCAGCCGCGACGAGGACCGTACGGCGCTCAAGTGGTACGAGCGGGCGGCCTCGGCCGGGCACACGGACGCGGCCCTCCAGGTCGGCATCGCGCTGGTCCGCGACGGCGAGGAGCGGGCGGCCGAGCGGCACCTGCGCTGCGCGGCGGGCGGCGGCAGCGCGGAGGCCGCGTTCCGGCTGGCCGCGCTGCTGGAGTCGCTGGCCCCGCCGCCGGAGCCGGTGGCGCTGGGCGAGCCGATCGGCGGCGCGCCCAAGTCCGAGAGCGAGGAGTGGTACGAGCGGGCCGCCGAGGAGGGCCACCGCCGGGCCCAGGTCCGGGTGGGCATGATGGCCGCCGGGCGCGGTGACATGGTCGCGGCGGCGCGGTGGTACCGGGAGGCGGCGGAAGCCGGCTCCCGCAACGGCGCCTTCAACCTCGGGGTGCTGCTGGCCCGCGAGGGCAGCGAGCCCGAGGCCGCCCTGTGGTGGACCCGGGCCGCGGTGGCGGGGCACGGCCGCGCCGCGCTGCGGCTGGGGCTCTTCGCCGCGCGGCACGGGGACCTGGCCGAGGGGCAGAAGTGGTGCGCGCGGGCCATGGAGCTGGGGCCGGCGGAGGTCTCGGAGCGGGCCGCGCGGCTGCGCGAGGCGCTGGCCGAGGAACTGTCGGCCTGAGCCGGCGGCCCCGCGGGGCCGCCGTTCAACGGATTTGCTCCCGCAGGCGACCTTCGCGTAGAGTCAGGTTTACCGACGCGGGGTGGAGCAGCTCGGTAGCTCGCTGGGCTCATAACCCAGAGGTCGCAGGTTCAAATCCTGTCCCCGCTACTGAATGACCGAAGGCCCGGATCCCCTGGATCCGGGCCTTCGGTCGTTTCCATGTGCGCAGACCGTACGACGAAGGGCCGGGGTGGCGACCCCGGCCCTTCGTCGTACGTCGAACGTGCTGCTAGGCGCCCGCGCAGTTCGGGCAGATGCCCCGGTAGGTCACCTCGACCGCGGAGACGGCGAAACCGAAGCGCTCGCTGTCGGGCAGGTCGGCCAGCGGGTTGCCCGCCGGGAAGACGTCGCGGATCGCCCCGCACTGGGCGCAGACCAGGTGCTGGTGCGGGCGGTGCGCGTTGGGGTCGTAGCGCTTGGCGCGCCGGTGGTCCGTCGACACTTCGAGGATCTCACCCAGAGTGACGAGTTCGCCCAAGGTGTTGTAGACCGTCGCCCGGGAAATCTCCGGGAGCCTGGTCACGGCGCGCGCGTGTACCTCGTCCGCCGTCAGGTGAACGTGGTCACCGTCGAGCACCTCGGCCACGACTCGCCGCTGGGCAGTCATGCGCCAGCCGCGTCCGCGAAGTCTCTCCAGCAGGTCACTCATAGACGCCAGCCTAACAGCGAGGTGACTCGGTGTAGATCCCGAATCAGTGTGGACTTGGATGCTTACTTGACTTAGACAAAGTCCATCGTAGGATCGGTTACGGCAAACGCCAAGGACAGGACTTGCAGGAATGACGCAGGAGGCGCACGTGACGCAGGGACCGCTCACCACGGAGGCCGGGGCTCCGGTCGCCGACAACCAGAACAGCGAGACCGCGGGCGTCGGCGGCCCCGTCCTGGTCCAGGACCAGCTGCTGCTGGAGAAGCTCGCGCACTTCAACCGCGAGCGCATCCCGGAGCGCGTCGTGCACGCCCGTGGCGCGGGTGCCTACGGCACCTTCACCCTCACCCGTGACGTCTCCGAGTGGACCCGGGCGAAGTTCCTCTCCGAGGTCGGCAAGCAGACCGAGACCTTCCTGCGCTTCTCCACCGTCGCCGGCAACCTCGGTAGCGCGGACGCGGTGCGTGACCCCCGCGGCTGGGCGCTGAAGTTCTACACCGAAGAGGGCAACTACGACCTCGTCGGCAACAACACCCCGGTGTTCTTCATCAAGGACGCCATCAAGTTCCCGGACTTCATCCACACCCAGAAGCGCGACCCGTACACGGGCTCGCAGGAGGCCGACAACGTCTGGGACTTCTGGGGCCTGTCGCCCGAGTCGACCCACCAGGTGACCTGGCTCTTCGGTGACCGCGGCATCCCGGCGTCCTACCGCCACATGAACGGCTACGGCTCGCACACGTTCCAGTGGAACAACGAGGCCGGCGAGGTCTTCTGGGTCAAGTACCACTTCAAGACCGACCAGGGCATCAAGAACCTCACCCAGGCCGAGGCCAACGTCCTCGCGGGCGAGGACGCCGACTCGCACCAGCGCGACCTGCGCGAGTCGATCGAGCGCGGCGACTTCCCGACCTGGACCGTGCAGGTCCAGATCATGCCCGCGGCCGAGGCGGCCCAGTACCGCTTCAACCCGTTCGACCTCACGAAGGTGTGGCCGCACGAGGACTACCCGCCGATCGAGATCGGCAAGCTGGAGCTCAACCGCAACCCGGAGAACGTCTTCGCCGAGGTCGAGCAGTCGATCTTCTCCCCGGCGCACTTCGTCCCCGGCATCGGTCCGTCCCCGGACAAGATGCTCCAGGGTCGCCTCTTCGGCTACGGCGACGCCCACCGCTACCGCGTCGGCATCAACGCCGACCACCTGCCGGTGAACCGCCCGCACGCCACCGAGGCGCGCACCAACTCCCGTGACGGCCACCTCTACGACGGTCGCCACGCGGGTGCGAAGAACTACGAGCCGAACAGCTTCGGCGGCCCGAACCAGACGGACCGTCCGCTGTGGGAGCCGCTCCCCGTCACCGGGGGCACCGGCAACCACCCGGCCGCGGTGCACAGCGAGGACACCGACTTCGTCCAGGCCGGCAACCTCTACCGCCTCTACTCGGAGGACGAGAAGTCCCGCCTGATCGAGAACCTGTCGGGCTTCATCGCCAAGGTCTCGCGCGACGACATCGTCGAGCGCGCGATCAACAACTTCCGCCAGGCGGACGGCGACTTCGGCAAGCGGCTCGACGCCGCGGTCCAGGCCCTTCGCGGCTGATCGGATCTCTTGTCGTAGGCGACGGGCCGGGACCCCCACGGGGGTGCCGGCCCGTCGGCCTTCCCGCCCGCTTCCCGGGCGGGCGCGCGGGAAGGCGGGTCGGGCTCAGCGCAAGGGGGACGGGGAGGGCAGGATCGTACGCCGCTGCGGCAGCCAGCACCGGATGATGTCGCGCACGGAGACGATGCCCACCGGCCCGCCGTCCTCCAGCACGATCAGATGCCGGAAGCCGCCGCGGACCATGGCCTCGGCGGCTTCGTTCAGCGTGGCGTCGGGAGTGCAGAACACCACGTCGGTAGTGGCGTGCGCGCTCAGGATCTCGCGGTCGGGGTCGTGCCCCGCGCCGATCGAATTGAGGATGTCACGTTCGGTCAGGATGCCGATGCCGCTGTGTTCCGGATCGAGCACGACGGCCGCGCCGACGTGCCGGCCGGACATCAGACACGCGGCCTGCCGGAGGGTGTGGGTGGGACCGAGGGTGAGGATCAGGGTGCTCATGGCGTCACGGACAAGCATCATGAAGACAGCCACCTCCTAGGGGTGAGACCCTCCGCCCGGTTCACAAACCCACAAGCGGAGGAGCCCCAGATTCCCACGGACACGGAGTGTCATCAAGAGGGCGCACTCAGTCGCTCGGGCGCAAGTACCCGAGCAGCTCATCGTGCAGTACGCCGTTGGACGCCGCCGCGTTGCCGCCGTGCACGCCGTCGATCCCGTCCAGGCCGGTGAAACGCCCCCCGGCCTCCTGTACGACGATCGCGTTCGCCGCCATGTCCCACAGGGACAGCTCCGGCTCCGCGCAGATGTCCACCGCACCCTCGGCGACGAGCATGTACGGCCAGAAGTCCCCGTACGCCCGGGTCCGCCACACCGCGCGGGTCAGGTCCAGGAAACCGGGCAGCAGCCCGCGCTCCTCCCAGCCGCCCAACGAGGCGTACGAGAAAGAGGCGTCGGCCAGGGAGGCGACCTTGGAGACCCCGATCCGGGTCCCGTCCGCCGGCCCGCGCCCCGTGTACGCCCCGCCGCCCTCGGCGGCCCACCAGCGACGGCCCAGCGCGGGCGCGGACACCACGCCGACCACCGGCCGCCAGGTGCCGTCGGCGCCCTCCACCATCAGGGAGATCAGCGTGGCCCACACCGGGACCCCGCGCACGTAGTTCTTCGTACCGTCGATGGGGTCGACCACCCAGCGCCGCGGGCCCGTGCCCTCGACCCCGTACTCCTCGCCGAGGATCGCGTCCTGCGGCCGCGCGGCCAGGATGCCCGCGCGGATCAGCTCCTCCGCGGCCCTGTCGGCCTCGCTCACCGGAGTCATGTCGGGCTTGGTCTCGACCTTGAGGTCGAGGGCCTGGAAGCGGGCCATCGTGGCCACGTCGGCGGCGTCGGCGAGCTCGTGGGCAAGGCGAAGGTCATCGTCATACTCGGGCATGGCCGAACAGTATCGACATCGGATCGGCCGGACCAACGGTGTCCACGATCAAGCCGCACACCGGCCGACGGCCGCTCTTGACAGGCTCCGCGCACGCGTCAACCCTGACGGACAGACGAGCGGAGGCGAAGATGCCGGCAGCGCGGGAGTCCTTGCTTGAGGCGGCGGTGGCGGCGCTCGCGGCGCGCCCGTGGCCCGTGGTGCGGATGGTGGAAGTGGCCGCCGCGGCCGGGGTGTCCCGGCAGACCCTCTACAACGAGTTCGGCGGCAAGGACGGCTTGGGCCGGGCCCTGGTCCGCCGCGAGACCGACCGCTACCTCGCCGGAGTGGACCGGGTGCTCGGCGCCGAGGAGGGCGCCCACGAGCGGATGGCCGAGCTGGCGAGCTGGACCGTACGCACCGCCCGCGCGCACCCGTTGTTACGGGCCCTGCTCACCGGATGCTGGGACGCGCGGCTCCCGCTGCTCGTGCCCGGACCGCGCCCGGAGGAGCTCACCCGGGCGGTCCGGGACCGGGCCGCCGCCGCGCTCGCGCCGGGGGAGTGGACCGCGTACCGGTGCGAGCTGGTCGTGCGCCTCGCCCTGTCCTATGTGGTCGCGCCCGGCGGGGACGCCCCGCTGGGGGACCTCGCCCTCTTCGGGCCGGGCCGCGGGCTCAGTGCGCCGAACCGGACAGCTGGAGACCGATGACCCCGAGGATGACCAGCGAGATCGAGACCAGCTTGAGGGTGGAGACCAGGTCGCCGAGGAAGATCATGCCGTAGATGGCGGTACCGGCCGCGCCGATGCCCGTCCAGACCGCGTAGGCGGGACCGACGTCGAGCTTCTTCAGCGCCATCGTGAGCAGGCCGAAGCTGCCGAGGGCGAAGCACGCGAAGGCGATGGTCGGCCACAGCCGGGTGAAACCGTGGGACAGCTTGAGGCAGACCGCGAAACCGGTCTCCAGGATTCCCGCGACCACGACGAGCAGCCACGCCATGTCGAATGCCTCCCCGCGCTCGTGCGGCCCGGCTCGCGCCGGCGCCGCTTGGTGCGATTATGCATTTACCAGACACGGCGTCCGGCAAACCCCGCCGGACGATCGACCACCGCCCGGCGAAGGCCGATCAGTCGCCCTCGCGGCGCTCACGCGTCTGGAGCAGCCGTCGCAGCGAGTACAGCCGCGCCGGATCCGCGTGACCGTCCTCCACCCACTGGTCCAACGCGCAGTCCGCCTCGTCGTGACTGCACGCGCGCGGGCAGCCCTCGGTCCCCGGCACCAGCTCCGGGAAGGCCAGGATCACCCGGGACGGGTCCACGTGGTGCAGGCCGAAGGAGCGCACGCCCGGGGTGTCGATGACCCAGCCGTCCCCGCCCGGCAGCGGCAGCGCGAGGGCCGAGGTGGTGGTGTGCCGGCCGCGGCCGGTCACCGCGTTCACCACGCCGGTGGCGCGCTTGCGGTCCTCGGCGACCAGCGAGTTCACCAGCGTGGTCTTGCCGACGCCCGAATGGCCGACGAAGGCGGTGATCCGCCCGTGCAGCCGCTCGCGCACCCGCTCGGCCGCGTCCCCGGTCGCCAGCTCCTCGCGGTTGGTGACGACGTAGTTCAGGCCGAAGGTCGAGTAGATCTCCAGGATCTTGTCCGCGGAGGTCAGGTCGGACTTCGTGAGCACCAGCAGCGGTTCGAGCCCCGCGTCGTACGCCGCCACCAGGCAGCGGTCGATCATCCGGGGCCGCGGCTCCGGATCGGCCAGTGCGGTCACGATGGCCAACTGGTCGGCGTTGGCGACGACCACGCGCTCGTACGGATCGTCGTCGTCGGCGGTGCGGCGCAGCACCGACTTGCGCTCCTCGATCCGCACGATCCGCGCCAGCGTGTCCTTCTTGCCCGACAGGTCGCCGACGATCCAGACCAGGTCGCCGACCACCGCCGCCTTGCGCCCCAGCTCGCGGGACTTCATGGCGTGGATCGGGCGGCCGTCGACCAGACAGGTCAGCCGCCCCCGGTCCACCGTTAGGACGAAGCCCTCGGCGGCGTCCTCGTGCTTGGGGCGGATGCTGGTCCGCGGCCGGTTGCCCTTGGGGTTGGGCCGCTGGCGGATGTCGTCCTCATCGGTGTGCTTGCCGTACCTGCGCATGACGGCCCCTACGCTCCCGCTCCGGTTCCGGTTCCGGTTCCGGTTCCGGTTCCCGCGAGCATGTCCGCCCACATCCGCGGGAAGTCCGGCAGGGTCTTCGCGGTCGTGGCCACGTTCTCGATCAGCACGCCCCGCACCGCCAGGCCGATCACCGCGCCCGCGGTGGCCATCCGGTGGTCGTCGTAGGTGTGGAAGGTCCCGCCGTGCAGCGGGCGCGGGCGGATGCGCAGGCCGTCCGCGGTCTCGGTGACATCGCCGCCGAGCGCGTTGATCTCCGCGGTCAGGGCCGCCAGCCGGTCCGTCTCGTGCATCCGCAGGTGCTGCACCCCGCGCAGGACCGACTCGGAGTCGGCCAGCGCGGCCACCGCCGCGACGCCCGGGGTCAGCTCGCCGACGTCACCGAGGTCCACGTCGATGCCGTGGATCTTGCCGGACCCGGTGAACACCAGGCCCGCGTCGGTCAGCTCGCACGAGCCGCCCATCTCGGTGAAGATCGCCCGCAGCGCGTCGCCGGGCTGCGTGGTGCGCCGCGGCCAGTCGGGGACGGTCACCGTGCCACCGGTGATCAGCGCGGCCGCCATGAAGGGCTGCGCGTTCGACAGGTCGGGCTCGACGACCATGTCGCGGCCCAGCAGCGCGCCGGGCGTCACCCGCCACACGTTCTTCTCGCCGCCCGCCTCGGGGGTGTCCACCTGGGCGCCGGCCGCGCGCAGCATCTCCACCGTCATCCGGATGTGCGGCATCGACGGCAGGTTGCTGCCCACGTGCCGGACCTCGACGCCCTGGTTGAAGCGCGGGGCGGAGAGCAGCAGCGCGGAGACGAACTGCGAGGAGTTGGTCGCGTCGATCTCGACCGTGCCGCCCTCCAGGGCGCCGCCGCCGTGGACGGTCAGGGGCAGCGCGCCCCGGCCGTCGTCGTCGATGCGGGCGCCCAGGGCGCGCAGTGCGTTGATGACCTCGCCGAGCGGGCGCTCGTAGGAGCGCGGGTCGCCGTCGAAGCGGATGTCGCCGGCGGCCAGGGTGGCCACGGGCGGCAGGAAGCGCATGACCGTGCCCGCGTTGCCGACGTCCACCGTCGCGGGGCCGTGCAGGGCCGCCGGGATGATCCGCCAGGCCTCGCCCGTCTCGCCGTCGCCCGCGGAGCTGGAGGAGACTGTTTCCTCGATGCCCACGCCCATGGCCCGCAGCGAGTCCGCCATCAGCTGGGAGTCCCGCGAGCGCAGCGGCCGGCGCACCCATCCGGGCTCGGCGGAGAGGGCGGCCAGCACCAGGGCCCGGTTGGTGACCGATTTGGACCCGGGGACGGTGACGGAGGCCCGCACGGGCCCGTCGGCTAGGGGGGCGGGCCAGAGGGCGGACGGCGCGGGGGTGTCGGTCATGGCCCTCACTTTAGTTGGTCGGGCCCGACCCAGATCTTGATCGGCTCACAGGTCCAGCAGCCAGCGCCCGCCGCCGATCAGCGAACACAGCGAGACGGCGTGGAAGAGGAACAGCCACATCACCGGGTGCACGTGCGTGAGCCGCCCGAGCTGGTCCGCGTCGGAGTCCGGAGCCCCGCCGCCGCGCCGCTTGTGCTGGAGCTCGAAGACCGGACGCACGCCGCCCAGCAGCAGGAACCACACCACGCCGTAGGCGAACGCCGCCTGCACCTCGGCCGGGGCCAGCCAGGACACGAGCAGGAACGCCCCGCCGGACAGGAAGACCGTCAGCACGCCGTACGCGTTGCGGATCATCAGCAGCATCGCCAGCAGCAGCGCGGTCGCCACCCACAACAGCAGGGTGATCCGATGCGCGGCGAGCAGCCAGGCCCCGCCCAGCCCCAGCAGGGAGGGCGCGGTGTAGCCGGCGGCGGCCGTCAGGATCATGCCGATCCCGGTCGGCCGGCCCCGGCTCACCGTGAGCCCGCTCGTGTCCGAATGCAGCCGGATCCCGTTGAGCCTGCGCCCGGTGAGCACCGCGACCAGCCCGTGCCCGCCCTCGTGCGCGATGGTCACGGCGTTGCGCGAGAGCAGCCAGAGCGGCCGGGGCACCACCACGGCCAGCGCGACGACGGCCGTGGCGATCACCAGCCAGAGTTCTGGCGCGGTCTGTATACCGGTGAGCCGGTCCCACAGGCCGGCGGCGGAGAGGGTGTGCGTGTCGTCCACGGGTGTGCCGGCTCCTTGCGGTGGTGATCGGGTGTCATGGCAGTCTGGCAGCCATGTGCGGTAGGTATGGAGAACGCCGACCTGACATGACGTGCCTGTGAGGGCAAAACGGCAGGTCAACGAGGTAGGGCCCCGGAGTGATCCGGGGCTTTTCTCATGCCCGTGCTGGTTCCGTGCTGGGTCCCGTGGGGTCTGTTTCGGACCGCTTGGGACCACTGAGCTGGTGCTGTGCTGACTAGGACGCCCGGGGCACTGGCAGCGGTTCCTGCCCCCGGAGCAGCGTGGGAATTCCAACGATGCTGGCCGACGTGATCCGGCCGACCGCACCGGTTTCCAGTAGTGGAAACGGGAACCCCTTGCCCCACCTACACCCGGCCGACAGCATCGGACCGGACACCAACGGCGACGAGGGGGAACAGTGGCGACCGAACTGACACGGCTGGTCGGAGACTGCGACGAGGGCGAGTGCCCCACCATCTACGCCACCGACCGGGGCACCCTCGCGTTCCAGGGAGAGGAGATCATCGACCACGGCCGAACCATCCCCGCGCACGAAACCATGGTCGAGATCCCGCTCGAACTCATCCGGAAGGCCATCCGTGACAACCTCATCTAAGTCCCTGGGGGACTGGCTCAAGGACTTCGAGCAGGAAGCGTTCCGCCTCGAAACGCTGGACGACTACAGCCAGTCGGGCGGCGTCGGCGCCTATCAAGACTTCCTCGCTGGAAAGCCTCAGCCTGAGGACTTCAAGACGGCCGACTGGGTCGCCACAGTGGGCAACGCGACTCAGGCCGGTAAGCGCATGTACCGCGTCCACATCGTCACCCGGCCCCTTACGGATTATCTCCGCTTCGAACTCGGGTGGGGATATATCCGCAACATGGCGGCCGGGGAAGAGTTCTTCATCCTCGATATCACCGAGCAGGAGAATCCCATCCCGGGTGCTCCTGACTTTTGGATGTTCGACAATCGCACGGTCGGCGCCATGAGCTACGACAGCGAGGGTAAATACCTGGGATCGGAATTCATCGGAGAAAGCCAGCTGTCAGAGTTCCTGGCTTACCGGGATTCGGCTCTGGCTGCGGCCGTGCCGTTTCCCGAATGGTGGGCACAGTACGGCGAGTGAACAGATCTAGTCTCGGGTCAGCGTTGCGGGCACTGCGGGAGTCCTCCGGCATGGAGGCCAAAGCGGTAGCCCGCAATGCTGCTATGTCCCGCTCCAAGCTCTCCAAGATTGAAAACGGCAACACGTCGCCCAGTGTCACCGACGTGGACTGCATCCTCACGGCCATAGGAGTGTCCGAGGAAGCCAAGGCCGAGTACATGGCAATCGCGAGGGCCGAAGCCACAGAGGTGACTGCATGGCGCCTCGTCCGACGCTTGGGCTACAGCCGGAAGCAGCAGCAGGTGCAGGCTGTGGAAGCCCAGACCAACCTGCTGCGCCTCTTTCAGTCATCCCTCGTTCCCGGGCTCCTTCAAACTCCGGAATACATCCGGGCTGCGTTCCTCCGGAAGAACGTCACAGAGGTCCAGCTAGAGCGCACCATTAGTGCGCGGCTGGCTCGCCAAACCGTGCTCCACGCCGAAGGCAAGGCATTCCGGTTCGTCGTCACGGAATCTGTACTTCGGTGGCGAATTGTCCCGCCGCTCGTCATGGTCGGACAACTCGACCGCCTCGTGTCCGTCTCCCGGCTTCCCAACGTTGATCTCCGTATTGTTCCGTTGGATGCCCCGCAGGCCGACTTTCCTGGGCACTCGTTCTCCATCAAGGATGATCGAACAGTAACCATCGAAATGATCCATGCCGAGACTGTGGTAACCGATCCACGGGACGTTGCCCCGTACATCGCGAAATTCGACGGGTTTGCCGGCATGGCGCTTTCTGGTGATGATATGCGCACCTTCGTTGAGTCGATCCGCGATGGGTTTTTGCGCGAACAGGAAACTGTCTAGAACGAAGTCTGTCGCTCGTACACCATTAGCGCCGATGCACGGGAACGGCAGCGAAGGGGTACGGCATGGCAAGGGCGAAGAAGGCAGAGACGCCGGAGTTCGACCGGGACGCATGGGAGTACCTGACCTATGCCCCGGGAAGCACGTGCTCCGCCTGTTCCCGCACGGTGAAGGCACTCGAACCCGTCCGCCGAGGAGTCGTCGACCGCACGTCTGGTGCGCCCGTCACCGTCTACCGGCACAACAAGTGCCCCAGCGCTCAGGCTGTGGCCGCCTGATGGAGATGCAGACCTGGCGAGACGCCTGGGGCCGGGCCGATGACGCCTCAGAGTCCATACGCGCGGCCCTGGCCGCCCTCGGCGTTTCAGAGTCCGTGTTGCGCTGCCTGCGGCCCACCGTGACGAACTCCGGCGGGTCCTACGTGGACTTCGGCAAGCTCCCGGCTGATGTGGTCGAGCTGATAGCCGAGGCTCTCCGGCACCCCGCGACTTCCGCCTGACCCAGGGCGGGGGACGGCCCGGTACAGGGCCGTCAGCAGATCAGGAAGGACAACGATGACCGACCTGTACACGCTCGACATCGACGGGGCCGCTTTCTCGAAGGCGTGCGGAGGCAACACCCACCCGAACGGCGAGGCGTGCGTGACCCTCGCCAAGATCGGCCCGGACGCGTGGGCCCTGGGTGACAGCAAGCGGCCGGAAGCGGAGCCGCTGCGCTTCACCACGGCGGAACTCGACGCGGCGGGCATCAGCCCCGCGCGGTTCGACCTTTCCGCCTGATCCACCGCACCACCTGAACTGACGGCCCTGCCCTCACGCCGACGGGTGGGGCCGTCGTCATCTCTCG
>NZ_JBITDP010000005.1:0-151557 GCF_044454405.1 Streptomyces sp. NPDC051555
CACTCGGTAGCGCTGGTGACCTGCTCTCCGAACCGAGCCGAACCCGGCCTGCCCTGCCCGCTCGACAAGTAGCCCCGCGGAAGGACTTTGGTCCCGTCGCCGGCATGGCCGAAGGTCCTCGGGCTCACTCCAGGGGGGCACCGTACTTGGTAAGCCACAGCTTCTCGTACTCCGGCCCGAGCATCGCGGCGTAGTCCCGCATCCGCTGAGCCACCCGCAGCTCCTCGGCATCCTCAACGTCATCCATCCAGTCAGCCATGACCTACTCCATCCCCGGGGTGTACTTGCGGCGCCGGGACGGCGCGGCCTGAGCCGGCTTCTGGACCAGAGCCAGCATCTTGTCCGCCTGCTGCCGAGACTGGCGAGCCTCAGCAATCGTAGGGTGGAGGACGAACACACCGTGGCGATTACCGCCCGGAATCATCTCCATGCGCTTTTGTTTCGATGGATTTCTCGCACACTTCGAAACTTCGAGAACATTTTGAAGTGGATCCTGACCTCGTGTTCGCCCGTGACGGCTTCAAGCTGCACCGGGGCGAGGCAGGGGGCCCACAGGACCCCGAGAAGGTCTCTGCCCGCTGGAGGACTCTGCGGACGCGTCTGGGGCTGCCGGAGGACTTCCGTATCCACGACTGGCGGCACAGTAAGGTCACGAACGATCTGGAGGCCGGGGAGAACCCCGTAGAGGTCTCCGCGAACGTCCGGCACCACTCGCCGGGCTACACCATGGCCCGGTACGGCCACAGCAGGAAGAACGGGGCGCGGCGACTGGCCGCGTCCAGCGCGGGCCGTCTCGGCCTGTCCGCCCTGGTCTAGGGCAAGATCGCTGGGCTGTTGGTCACGTGGTTGGTCACGCCACACCCCAGAAATGCAAAAAACCCCAGATCAACTGGAGTCTCTGCTGGTGTCCGAGGGGGGACTTGAACCCCCACGCCCGATAAAGGGCACTAGCACCTCAAGCTAGCGCGTCTGCCATTCCGCCACCCGGACAAGGTGGTCGGCCGCGGTTTCCCGTGGCGACAAGGACAACCATAGCAAAGCTTCGGAGTGCTCCCCGCCCATATAAATGGTGGTCAGCAGCCTGCGGGGCGGCGCACCGGGCGTCGGACTCCCGTGCGGCCGTCGGGCGCACAGCCTGTTGCGCTGCTGGTACGCGCAGTGCAACACGCCGTGCGCCCGACGGGCCCGATGGAGTCACGGGCAGTGGGTCACGCGCGGAGTCACGGGCAGTGGATGACCTGGCCCGCGTAGGAGAGGTTGCCGCCGAAGCCGAAGAGCAGGACGGGGGCGCCCGAGGGGATCTCGCCGCGCTCGACCAGCTTGGAGAGGGCCATCGGAATGCTGCCGGCCGAGGTGTTGCCCGAGTCGACGACGTCGCGGGCGACGACCGCGTTGACGGCTCCGATCTTGGCGGCGAGCGGCTCGATGATGCGCAGGTTCGCCTGGTGCAGGACGACTCCGGCGAGGTCCTCCGGGGTGATCCCGGCGCGCTCGCAGGCCTTGCGCGCGAGCGGCGGCAGCTGGGTCGTGGCCCAGCGGTAGACGGACTGACCCTCCTGGGCGAAGACCGGCGGGCTGCCCTCGATGCGGACGGCATGGCCCATCTCCGGTACCGAGCCCCACAGAACGGGGCCGATGCCCGGCTCCTCGCAGGCCTCGACGACCGCGGCGCCCGCGCCGTCACCGGTGAGCACGCAGGTGGTGCGGTCGCTCCAGTCGGTGATCTCGGTCATCTTGTCGGCGCCGATGACCAGCGCGCGGGTGGCGGACCCGGCGCGGATGGCGTGGTCGGCGGTGGCCAGGGCGTGCGTGAAGCCCGAGCAGACGACGTTGATGTCCATCACGGCGGGGTTGCCGCCCATGCCGAGCTTGGCGGCGACGCGGGCCGCCATGTTGGGCGAGCGGTCGATCGCGGTCGAGGTCGCGACGAGAACGAGGTCGATGTCGTCGGGGGTCAGCCCCGCGCTCGCCAGGGCCTTGCCCGCGGCCTGGAAGGCCAGCTCGTCCACGGGCTCGTCGGGACCGGCCATGCGGCGGGTCTTGATCCCCACCCGGGAGAGGATCCACTCGTCGTTCGTGTCGACCATGGCCGCGAGGTCCTCGTTGGTGATCACTTTCGCGGGCTGGTAGTGCCCCAGAGCCACCACGCGTGAACCGGTCATGGGCAGGATCCCCCTCGTACGGCAGTCAGGATCACCCAGCTTCGCCTGCTACTGACCGGTACGGGGGCGCGTGACCCGACAGGTTCGTGCGGCGGAATTTGGAGATTCCGGAGGATCTTCCTGCGGAGCACGTGTATGGAGCGATACGGGAGAATGGACCTGACAGGCCGGTGCCGGCCTCCGGACCGGCGAGAACGAGAGAACGGGTGGGCTGATCACCATGGGACGGGTCACCGAGCGTCGCCGCGTCGTCCGGATCCGGGACGGGGTGGTCGGGACGCGCCCGGACACCCTGGTCGCCGAGGAACCGCTGGAGATCCGGCTGAACGGGAAGCCGCTGGCGATCACCATGCGCACCCCCGGCGACGACTTCGCCTTGGCGGTGGGCTTCCTGGTGAGCGAGGGCGTGCTGGCGCACGCCTCGGACGTCCGCGCGGTGACCTACTGCGAGGGTCAGGCCGAGGACGGCAGCAACACCTACAACATCGTCAACGTCCAGCTCGCCGCCGGGGTTCCGGTACCGGACATCACACTGGAGCGGAACGTCTACACGACGTCCTCCTGCGGGCTGTGCGGCAAGGCCAGCCTGGACGCGGTGCGCACGGCGAGCCGCTTCCCGGACATCGGCGCGGACCCGCTGCGCATAGCGGCGGACCTCCTCACGGAACTGCCGGACCGGCTGCGCGCCGCGCAGAAGGTGTTCGACAGCACCGGCGGGCTGCACGCGGCCGGGTTGTTCACGGCGACGGGCGAACTGGTGGACGTGCGCGAGGACGTGGGCCGCCACAACGCGGTGGACAAGATCGTCGGTCGGGCGCTGCGCGAGGGTCGGCTGCCGCTGGCCGGGTCGGTGCTGCTGGTGTCGGGCCGGGCCTCCTTCGAACTGGCGCAGAAGGCGGTGATGGCCGGGATCCCGATGCTGGCCGCCGTCTCCGCGCCCTCCTCGCTCGCCGTGGACCTCGCGGTCGAGTCGGGACTCACCCTGGTCGGCTTCCTGCGCGGCCGGAACATGAACGTCTACGCGGGCGAGGAACGGATCCTGCTGCCCGAGCCCCGGTAGCGGCGCGGACCATCACCGCGGGACCGCCACTGCGGACCGCCACTGCGGACACTGCTACGGACCACTGCTACGGACCAAGACTGCCGACCACCACTCGGGAAAGTTAGAAGGTATCACGCAAACTATTGCCCTTCGCTGCGATGGAGTTATATCCTCTAACCATCGATTGAGCCACTAAGTGAGGGGAACTCCATGTCCGACATCCGCCGCCAGGGCGGCATCCGCGCCGCCCTGTTAGCCGCGCCGCTCGCCATCGGCCTGCTCGGGACCACCGCGGCCCCCGCCGGGGCGGCCTCCGTGTCCGACCTCCACCTCCGGCCCGCCGGGTCGCTGACCTGCCGCGGGGTCGGCGTCGACCCCGACGCCCGCGTGCGACACCGGGCCGAGATCCTCATCGACGCACCACTGAGCACGGTCTGGAAGCTCCAGAGCGACGTCGAAGGCTGGCCCGCCTGGCAGGCTCCCGTGACCACTGCCGAACGCCTCGACCACGGCCCCCTCCGCAGGGGCTCGGCCTTCCGGTGGACCACACCGGTGCCCCCCAACCCGACTCCGGCACGGAGCCTGGAGATCACCTCGACGATCGAACAGCTCAGCCCTCGTTCCTGCATACGCTGGACGGGACCCGCGGTCGGCGAGGGACTGCACATCGACGGCGTGCACGTGTGGACCTTCACCGCGACCCGCGACGGGGTCCGGGTCACCACCGAGGAGACCCATACCGGCCCCCAGGTCGACGCCGACGTCCCCACGGCGACCGCCCTCCTCCGCCAGGGCCTCGAAGCGTGGCTGAAGGACCTCAAGACCACCGCCGAAGCCGGGGCCACCACCGAAGCCGGAGCCGGAGCCGGAGCCGGAGCCGGATCCGACCGCGGCGTGTCAGCGCTGATCCGAGGGGGGCCGTGACGGGAGCGTCGGCCGGGCGGCGTATTCGTCGGTGAGGATGCTGCAGGTGCACCAGTCACCCGCGCACGGAGCGCCCGCTTCGGCTCCATAGGGGCCGAGACCGGCCATGACCGCGAGCACCTGCGCACGTTCCGGGGCGCTCAGCACCGGGAGCGCCGACCGGGGCGAGAGCTGCCAACCGGTCGGGGCATCGTCCACGTCAGCGATGACCTGCGCGTCGTTGAACAGGGTGTACAGGGGATGCTCGGGAAAGTCATTGAGGCGCAGGACCAGCCAACGCCCCTCGACCCGCGCCGCGTAGAGGAAAACACCGGTGCCCGTGCTGTGCCACGCGACCTGCGCGGGCACCGCGGGGAGACCGCTCATCACCAGAGCTCCGGGGTCGGGAGGGACTGACCGAACGGCTCGGCGCACGGTCGGCCGGCCAGCCGATCGGTCAGCCATCCGGCCAGCCGATCAGTCAGTCGGCCGGCCAGCCGATCGGTCAGTCGGTCAGTCGGTCAGTCGGTCGGTCAGTCGGTCGGTCGTCGGTCCCACGGCTAGAGTCTGCGGCCGCGGGCGGTCTTCTTCGGGGCGGGGGGCTCGATGCGGTGCAGGTCGAGGGCGTCCGGCGGGAGGGCGATGCCGGGGCCGCCGGCCAGGGCCCAGTCGACGATGTCGTCGGTCGCGGTGTCGTCCATGACCCAGCCGAACCAGGTCGCGCGGGCGCCCCTGCGGCGGGCCTCGGTCGCGGGCTGCACGACGATCACGTTGGCCTGCGCGCAGGGGCCGAGGCAGTCGACGGTACGGACGGCGAGGCGGCCTTCGGAGTCCTCGGCGGCCGCGCGGAGCCGGGCCAGTTGACCGGCGTGGTCGGTCCCGGGGTTCTTGCGCGGGTCGCCGCAGCAGCAGCCGCGGCACACCACCAGGGTGCAGGGGCGTTCGGCGCGGGCGGAGTGGGGGCGTATCCAGGTCACCGACGCACGTTACCGGGCCCCGGGGGCGGGGTGTTGGGCCGTACGGGAGACCTCCACCACACGGTCGGAGGGGAGTTCGGGGTCCGCGTCGGCCGCCCGGCGGCGGGCGAGCACGGCGCAGACCATCAGCTGCATCTGGTGGAAGAGCATCAGCGGGAGCACCGCGAGGCTCGCCTGCGCCCCGAACAGCACGCTGGCCATCGGGAGTCCGGCCGCCAGGCTCTTCTTGGACCCGGCGAACTGGATGGCGATCCGGTCCGCCCGGTCGAAGCCGAGGCGGCCGGCGCCGTACCAGGTGACCAGCAGCATGACGGTGAGCAGCGCCGCTTCGACCGCCATCAGGGCGCCGAGCCGTGCCACGCTCACCTGGTGCCAGATCCCGGCGACCATGCCCGCGCTGAAGGCGGCGTAGACGACGAGCAGGATCGAGCCGCGGTCGACGTAGCCGAGGACCGCCCGGTTGCGGGTGAGGAAGCCGCCGACCCAGCGGCGGAGCGACTGACCGAGGAGGAACGGCAACAGCAACTGCAGGACGATCTTCAGCAGGGAGTCGAGGGAGAAGCCGCCCGCGTCGTGGCCGAGCAGCCCGGCCGCGAGGAGCGGGGTCAGGAAGATGCCGGCGAGGCTGGAGAAGGATCCGGCGCACATGGCGGCGGGCACGTTGCCGCGGGCTATGGAGGTGAAGGCGATCGAGGACTGGATCGTCGAGGGGACCAGGCAGAGGAAGAGCAGGCCGCTGTAGAGCGGGGGTGTCAGGAGGGTGGGGACCAGGGCCCGAGCGGCCAGGCCGAGCACGGGGAAGAGGACGAAGGTGCAGGCCAGGACGGCGAGGTGGAGCCGCCAGTGGCGCAGGCCGTCGAGGGCCTCGCGGGTGGACAGCCGGGCCCCGTAGAGGAAGAAGAGGAGCGCGACGGCGGCCGTGGAGGCACCGTCCGCGACGGGCGCGGCCGCGCCGCGGGCGGGCAGCAGCGCGGCGAGGGCGACGGTGGCGAGCAGGGCCAGGACGTAGGGGTCCAGCGGGAGCCAGGAGGGCAGCGTGGGCATCTGCGGGCGGCGGCGCATGGCGGTACTCACTCACTTGCTCTCGGGCACTGGTTGTCAGGCACTTGCTGTCGGGCACTTGCTGTCGGGCGGGGTCGCGGCCGGGTGGTCGCGCCGCTCCTTCATGGTCGGGGGCACGGTGGCCATCGGGAAACATGCACACCGCTCTGACTGTCATCACGATTTGCGATAGCGTGGAGAGCCATGACCGGTATGACGGGCATGTACGACCCGGTGCAGTTGCGTACGTTCCTCACGGTGGCCCAGACGCTGAGCTTCACGCAGGCCGCCGGGCGCCTCGGGGTGCGCCAGTCCACGGTGAGCCAGCACGTGCGGCGGCTGGAGGAGGCCACGGGGCGGCCGCTGTTCCTGAGGGACACGCACCGCGTGGAGCTGACCGAGGACGGCGAGGCGTTGCTCGGCTTCGCCCGGACCATCCTGGCGGCGCACGAGCGGGCGGCCGCCTTCTTCAGCGGGACCCGGCTGCGCGGGCGCCTGCGGTTCGGGGCGTCGGAAGACTTCGTGCAGACCCGGCTGCCGGAGATCCTGGAGGGGTTCCGGCACGAGCACCCCGAGGTGGACCTGGAGCTGTCGGTGGAGCTGTCCGGGACCTTGCACGAGCGCTTGGACGCGGGGCGCCTCGATCTGGTGCTGGCCAAGCGGCGCGGGCCGGGGGACGAGCGGGGGCGGCTCGTCTGGCGGGACCGGATGGTGTGGATCGGTGCGGCCGGGCTGCGAGTGGATCCGGACCGGCCGGTCCCGTTGATCGTCTACCCGCCGCCCGGGATCACCCGGGCCCGGGCGCTGGAGGTCCTGGAGCGGGACGGGCGCGCGTGGCGGATCGCGTGTACGAGCGGCAGCCTGAGCGGTCTGATCGCGGCGGCCCGGGCCGGGCTCGGAGTGATGGCCCACACCCGCGGGCTGATTCCGCCCGGCCTGGTCCCGGTCGCGGACCGTGCGGGGCTGCCGGAGCTGGGGCGGGTGGAGTTCGCGCTGCTCCAGGGGCGCCGCCCGACCCCCGCCGCGGACGCCCTGGCCACCGCCATCCTCACCGGCCCGGCCCGCCTGACCCGCCCGGACTGACGCCCCCACCGGGAGGCCCCCGTGAACATGAGCGACGTCGGCAACGCCTATTTCCTCTACTCCGTGATCGCCGGGTTCGACCGGATCGCGGACGACCTCGCCGAGTTCCTCGACCTCCCGCGACGCTCGGTCCACCGTTTCGACGAGTCCGGACAGCCTGGTTTCGTGTAGGCCGAGTCGCCGTCGTAGCGGGCGACCGGGCCGCGCCGCTGTTCGGCGCCGCGGATCCCCGAGAACCGGGCACGGCCGCCCCCCGTACGAACGGCCGTGCCCGCTCGGCCCCCGTTACCGGGCCGCCCGGCGGGGACGTGGCGTGCGGGGGCGCGATCAGCAGGCGCTCACGTATCCGACCCAGTCCAGGGGTGCGTGACGGTCCTCGCTGTAGCCGCCGGGCGAGGTCCAGCCGAGGCGGCCGCTGCGGTCGTAGAACTTCATGCGGTAGTTGGACGGCTGCTGGTTCTGCCAGGAGCCCGTGCCCCACCAGGGGTTGCCCACCTTCCCGCACTCGTACATCCGCACGAGTGCGCCCTCGAAGTTCTCGTACTGGTACAGACATGCCCAGCCGCGGTAGCAGGGTTCCCCGAGGATGCCCGCGTCCGAGACCTCGCGAGCCTGCCTCTCGCCCGGCAGGGGCAGGATCAGCGAGGCCTTGTGATCGAGGTCGATCTTGTTCACGCCCACCTGCTCGCCGCCGGTGGCCCGCAGCGCCGCGTCGATCCGGCGCTGGAGCTCATCGGCCTGGCTGTCGTTCAGACCCGCCGTGCGGGCCTGTGCCGCGAACGGGGCCCGTGCCTGCTCGGCCGTGTTGCCTGCTGCCGCCTGTGCCGGGCCCGCCATGGCCACTGCTCCGAGAAGTACGGCGCCGAGTGCGGTCAGCCGCGTACGCATGCGCATCGATGACATGGGTCTCCTGTCGTTGTCCGATGGGCCGGTCCCGGTGGGCGTGACGCACGCACAGAGCCGGGCCGGGCTCGGGGCAGGGAGCTCGTTCGGCGCCCCGTCCCGCCGAGAACCCTTCGCGGGACGGGAGTTGGCCGGGAGCCACCGGACACGAGTGCGCTGGTCAGGACGCTCGAAGTCGCGGACAACGGTGTTGTCCGCGGACAACCCGCCCGCGAAGGGCCGACCGGCGATCCCGGCCGATCTTCAGCCAGTGACGCAGTTCCTGACTCCTGATGCCGGTGGAGGTGCGGCCGGTAGCTGGCTGACCGCCCGGTCGACGGCAACGGCCACTGCGGGAAGTGCGACGGGGGGCATCCTCATCCCGCTCGTGCTCGGTGCGCTGACCATGGGTGGGGCGTTCGCCTCCCATGCGGTCAGGGACTCCGCGCGCTGCGGAAACGCCGACAGGCGCGCGTGCGCCGGCACGCCGCCGTGGGGGCACGGGTACCGCAGGACGAACTGCTCCGTCCGCTCGCGCCCCGCCACCCGTGCGCGCAGCGCGCAGGTCTCGTGGAGATTCGCCGCAGGTCTTCCCCGTGGGGGCGTTCGCGCCTTGGTACTCCCCGCTGACCAGTGATGATGGCGGCGAAAGCGGTCTCCCGGACCCCCTCCCCCCGGGACCCGACCTGGGGTACCGTCACCGGCGCTGTACGGAGCGGAGTCGTGCCGAGAGGAGTCGGCTGTGCGCGAGATGACCGTCCCACCCGTCGTGACGGCCGCGCCCGTCGGGGGCCTGGCCGATGCCGTCTTCCAGTACGCCCGCGAGGACCCGGACCGGGTGGTGCTCGGCCGCAAGACCGACGGGGTTTGGCAGGACGTCACCTCGGCGCAGCTGTGCGCGCAGGTGCTGGAGCTGGCGAAGGGCCTGCTGGCGCAGGGGATCCGCTTCGGTGACCGGGTCGGCATCATGGCGCGCACCCGGTACGAGTGGACCCTCTTCGACTTCGCGCTCTGGGCGGTCGGCGCGCAGCCCGTGCCCGTCTACCCCACGGCCGCCGCCGACCAGGCGTACTGGATCCTCTTCGATTCCGGATGCACGGCCGTGGTGGTCGAGGACGAGAACCAGGCGATGACGGTGGGTTCGGTGATCGAGGGCCTGCCGCAGCTGCAACGGCTGTGGCAGCTGGACGCGGGCGCCCTGGACCAGCTGGTCGCGGACGGGCGGGGGGTGTCGGACGACGTCGTGCACCGCCACCGCGGCGCGGTCACCCCGGACGCCGTGGCCACGGTCATCTACACCTCGGGCACCACCGGCCGCCCCAAAGGCTGCGTGCTGACCCACGCCAATTTCATGTACGAGGCGGACACCCTGGTGACCCGCTGGGAGTCGGTGTTCCGGGCGAAGTCGGGCGAGGAGCCCTCCACCCTCCTCTTCCTCCCGCTCGCCCACGTCTTCGGGCGGATGGTGGAGGTCGCGGCGATCCGGTCCCGGGTCAAGCTCGGGCACCAGCCGGTGCTGGCAGCGGCCGAGCTGATGCCCGACCTGGCGGCGTTCCGGCCGACGTTCGTGCTGGGGGTTCCGTACGTCTTCGAGAAGGTGTTCGCGGCGGCTCGGCGCAAGGCGGAGGCGGAGGGGCGCACCGGTCCCTTCGACCGGGCGGTGGAGACGGCCGTGCGCTACGCCGAGGCCCGTGAGCAGAAGGCGTTCGGCAGCGGTCCCGGCCCGTCGGCGACGTTGCGGATGGAGCACCAGCTCTTCGACAAGCTGGTGTACGGGAAGGTCCGCGAGGCGCTGGGTGGCCGCATCCGCTACGCGATGTCGGGCGGCTCCGCGATGTCGCGGCGGCTCGGGCTGTTCTTCGACGGCGCGGGGGTCACCGTCTTCGAGGGCTACGGGCTGACCGAGTCCTGCGCCGCGGCGACCGCCAATCCGCCGGGGGCGACGAAGTACGGGACGGTGGGCCACCCGATCCCGGGCACCTCGGTGCACATCGCGGACGACGGAGAGGTCTGGCTGAGCGGGGCGCACGTCTTCTCGGGCTACCTCAACGACCCGCCGTCGAGCGGAGCCGCGCTGCGCGGGGGCTGGTTGGCGACCGGGGACCTGGGGCGGCTCGACGCGGACGGCTACCTCACGATCACCGGGCGGAAGAAGGAGATCCTGGTGACCTCCAACGGGAAGTCGGTTTCGCCGACGGTGTTGGAGGAGCGTGTGCGGGCGCACCCGCTGGTGTCGCAGTGCGTGCTGGTGGGCAACGACCGCCCGTACATCGCCGCGCTGCTGACACTGGACATGGAGGGGGTCGCGCACTGGTTGGCGATGCGCGGCCGCCCGCAGCTGCCCCCGGCCGAGCTGGTGCGGGACGAGGACCTGATGGCGGAGGTGCGGCGGGCGGTGGTGACCGCCAACACCCGGGTGTCACAGGCGGAGTCGATCCGTACCTTCCGGCTGCTGCCCGAGCAGTTCAGCGAGGAGCGGGGGTTGCTGACCCCTTCGCTCAAGCTCAAGCGGCGGGCGATCGAGGCGGCGTACGAGCAGGAGGTGGCGGCGCTCTACCAGCGCTGACGGGCTCCCCCACGGCACCCCAACGGCAACCTGACGGTTCGTCATTTTACTTGTCATTGATATTGACGAGTCGTCAGGTGCCGCACAGAATGCGGGGATTCCGACCGGAGGGGACTCCATCCATGCTGCGTCCGATCCGCACCCTCGCCGCTGCCGCGGCGGTCCTCGCGCTCGTCTCCGCCTGCAACTCCGCTGCCAAGAACACCTCCTCGCCCTCCGGTACGGGCTCGACCACGAGCGCCGGAGCCGCCCGCGGGGTGAGCGGCACCTCGATCAAGGTCGGCGGCATCGTGTCGATGACCTCCGCCAGCGGCTACAGCAAGAAGGACACCGACCTCGGGGCGAAGGCGCGCTACCTGCGGGCCAACGCGGAGGGCGGGGTGAACGGACGGAAGATCGACTACATCGGCGCGGAGGACGACGGCCAGGACCCCGCCAAGAACCTGGCGGCCGCCCGCAAACTGGTGCAGCAGGACAAGGTGTTCGCCGTCTCCCCGATGAGCTCGGTGACCTTCTCCGGCGCCGATTTCCTGGAGCAGCAGAAGGTCCCCACCTTCGGCTGGGGCACCACGCCCGCCTTCTGCGGACCGAAGCACATCTACGGCTTCAACGGCTGCCTGGTCCCCACCCCCGGCGGCACCCTGAACCAGACCTGGCCCGAGGGCATCGGCCAGGTCCTGGGCGGGGCGAAGGGCAAGTCCGTCGCCGTCATCGCCAATGACAGCGACGCGGGCAAGTTCGGCGTGCGGACCTTCTCGCAGGGCTTCGCGAGCGCCGGCTTCACCGTCTCCTACGCCAAGGCGAGCGTACCGGGCACGGCCGTGCCGAGCGACTGGTCGGCGTACGTCAAAGACATCCTCTCCGCCAACGGCGGCAAGGCGCCCGACGCCGTCGTCTCCGTGATGCAGACCCCGAACAACATCGGGCTGTTCACCGCCCTCAAGCGCGCCGGCTACCAGGGGCTGCTGTCCGACCCGACCGACTACGACCCGGGGTTGCTCGCCAAGGACGCGACCAAGCAGGCCCTCGACGGGGTGTACGTCCTGCTCCAGTTCGAGCCCTTCGAGTCGCCGGACGCGAAGATGGCGCAGTTCAAGGCCGACATCAAGGCCGCCTCGGGCGGCAAGGAAGTCCCCCTGAACATGCACATGTTGACCGGGTACATGTCGGCGGACCTCTTCGTGTCGATCGCGCGGAAGGCGGGCCGGGAGCTGACCGTGGACTCCTTCCAGGCCGCCGCCCAGGGCTTCTCCGACACCGGGACCCTGGTCGGCGACCGGGCCGAGCCGCTGGGGCAGAAGAACAGCTTCGGCTGCGGGGCGCTCGTACAGCTCAAGAACGGGGCGTACGAGGTCTCCGTACCGTTCAAGTGCTACGAACCCATCCCCTTCAAGTAGGGGCAGCCCCATGGTCGATCTGCTCCTCTTCGTACTGAGCGGTCTGGTCTCCGGCGCCCTCTACGCGCTGCTGGCCACCGGGCTGGTGCTGTCCTACTCGGCCTCCGGCCTCTTCAACTTCGCGCACGGCGCCACCGCCTACCTGTGCGCGCTCACCTTCTACGAGCTGCACTCGGGGCTCGGTTGGCCGGCCGTCCCGGCGGCCCTGCTCGTCGTCCTCGTCCTGGCCCCCGGTCTCGGCTGGGGGCTGGACCGGCTGATGTTCCGGCGCCTCGCCCGGGTCGGGGAGAGCGCGCAGATCGTCGCGACCATCGGGCTGCTGGTCGCGCTGCCCGCCGCCGGGCTGTGGGCGGTGGGCCTGCTGGCGGACGCGGGCGCCGACGTGGTGCCCGCGGAGAACCAGTTCGGGCTGCCCGGAGTGGGTCCCAGCCCCGCGCGGTCCTGGGAACCGCTGCCCGGGGTCGGCATCGACTCCGACCAGCTGATCACCTGGGTGGTGACGGCCGTGGTGGCGGTGGCCCTGTGGGTGCTGATGCGCCACACCCGGCTCGGGCTGCGGCTGCGCGCCTGCGTCGACGACCGCTCGCTGACCGAGCTGCGCGGGATCGGCGCCGACCGCCTCTCCTCGATCGCGTGGATGATCGCCTCGGGACTGGCCGGGCTCGCCGGGGTGCTCGCCACTCCCCTGCTCGGCCTGTCCGCGCACGACATCACCCTGTTCCTCTTCGTCTCCGCGACGGCCGCGGTCATCGGGCGGTTCGTCTCCGTACCGCTCGCCTTCGCGGGCGGGCTGGGCCTGGGCGTCCTGCAGAACCTGGTCGCCGGGTACGCGACCTTCACCGACCGGATCACGGGCTTTCGGACGGCGGTCCCCTTCCTGATCCTCTTCGTCGGGCTGCTGGTGCTGACCCGGCGGGCCCGGACGGCCGGCACCGCCGCGGCCGACGCGCCCCCGCCGGACCACCTGGCGGGAGCCCCGTGGCGGCGGCGCTGGGGGCCGTGGGCGGCGGGCGCGGTGCTCGTCTGCGTGGCGCTGTACACCGTGACCACGCCGTTCTGGAGCGGGCTGATCGCCCAAGGGCTGGCGATCGCGCTGGTGTTCATGTCCTTCACCGTGCTCACCGGGCTCGGCTCGATGGTCTCGCTCGCCCAGGCCACCTTTGTGACCGGCGCGGCGCTGGTGGCCGGGCTGCTGATGAGCCACGGCTGGCCCTTCTTCCTGGCCCTGGCGGCCGGCACCGTCGCGGCCGCCGCCCTCGGCGCGCTCGTCGCGCTCCCCGCGCTGCGGCTCGGCGGCCGGTCGCTGGCGCTGGCGACCCTCGCGCTGGCCTTCCTGGCCGACCAGGTCCTCTTCCAGCTGCCGTGGCTGCGCAACGGGGACACCGGCTGGGCCGTGCCGCGGCCCGTGTTCGGGCCGGTGGACCTCTCCGACGACCGGGCGATGGGCGTGGCGCTGATGGTGCTGGTGGCGCTGGTGGCCGCCGCCCTGAGCGCGCTGCGCGGCTCCCCGTCGGGGCGGGCGATGCTCGCCGTACGGTCCGCCCCCGCGGCGGCCGTGGCCTCGGGGGTGTCCGTGCTGCGCACCAAGCTGCTGCTGTGCACGGTGTCGGCGGGGCTGGCCGGCTTCGGGGGCGTGCTCTACGCCTCGTACAACACCCGGATCACGGCGACCGACTTCACCGCGCTGACCGGGCTGGTGTGGCTGGCCGTGGTGGTGGCGGCGGGGGTGCGCAGGCCGCAGTACGCGGTGGTCGCCGGGCTCGTCTTCGCGGTGGCTCCGCGGGTCCTGGCGGACTACGTGACCACCTCGACCTATCTGCCGGTGATCCTCTTCGGGCTGGCCGGGGTCGCCCTCGCCAACGATCCGGACGGGTACTGCGCGGCGCTCCCGGGCCGCCTCGCCCGCCGGCGCGCGGCCGCCCGTACAGCGGCCGCGGCCGCGGCGACGGCGGATCCCGCACCCGGTGCGGCGGCGGAGCCCGCGCCCCGCGCGCCCGACCCGGACGCCGCCCTCCAACTGCGCGGGGTGCACGCCGGCTACGACGGCGCGGCCGTGCTGCACGGGGTGGACCTCACCGTGCGGCGCGGGGAGATCCTGGCCGTGCTCGGTCCCAACGGCGCCGGGAAGAGCACCGCCTGCAAGGTCGCCGCCGGGCTGCTCGGGGCCTCGGGCGGGGCCGTGTACGTCGGCGGGCGCGACGCGACCCGCGACGGACCCGTGCGCCGGGCCCGGGCCGGGGTGCTGCTGGCACCGGAGGGGCGCGGGATCTTCCCCTCGCTCACCATCGAGGAGAACCTCGCCCTGTACCTCCCCGACGCCCGCGCCCGACAGGCCGTGTACGCGCGCTTCCCCCGGCTGCGCGAGCGCCGCGCGCTGGCCGCCGGGTCCCTCTCCGGCGGGGAGCAGCAGATGCTCGCGCTCGCCCCGCTGCTCCAGCGACCGCCCGAGGTGCTGATCGCGGACGAGCCCTCGCTCGGGCTCGCGCCCCGGGTGGTGGAGGAGGTGTACGGGCTGCTCGCCGAACTGCGCGACGCGGGCACGGCGCTGCTGCTGGTGGAGGAGAAGGCGGCCGAGATCCTCGGCATCGCCGACACCGTCGCCTACCTGTCCCAGGGCCGGGTCTCCTGGTGCGGACCGCGCACCGAGGTGGAGGCGGACCGGCTCACCGAGGCCTACCTGGGGATCGGCACATGACACGGATCACGACGGCGGGAGCGACCCGGGCCCCCGCGCCGGACGGGGGCCCGTACGTCCTGGAGGCCCGCGGGGTCAGCGTGCGCTTCGGCGGGGTCCGGGCGCTGACCGGGGTATCGCTCGGCGTCCGGGCGGGCGAGGTGTGCGGGCTGATCGGGCCGAACGGGGCGGGCAAGACCACCCTCTTCGACGTCCTGTCGGGCATCCGGCGGCCGGACGACGGCCGGTTGCTGCTCGACGGGGCGGACGTCACCCGCCGCTCCCCCGTCTGGCGCGCCCGGCACGGGATGCGCCGCACCTTCCAGCGCCAGCAGCTCTTCGGACAGCTCAGCGTCGCCGACAACCTGTTGGTGGCCCAGGAGTGGCGGGGCGGGGGCGGCGGGCTCGTCGCGGACCTGGTCGGCTCGCCGACCAGGCGCCGCCGCGAGCGCGAGCGGCGGGCGCGGGCGGAGCGGGTGCTGGCCGACTGCGGGCTCGGGGCGCTCGGGGCGCAGTACGCGGGCGGCCTGCCGGTGGGCCGGGCCCGCATGGTGGAGCTGGCCCGGGCCGTCGCGGACCCGCCCCGCGTGCTGCTGCTGGACGAGCCCGCCTCGGGGATGTCGGCGCCGGAGCGGGAGCAGCTGGCCGCGGTGGTGCGCCGGCTGGCCGCGGAGGAGGGGTGCGCGGTGCTGCTGGTCGAGCACAACGTGGCGTTCGTGATGGAGCTGTGTGCCCGGGTGGTGGTGCTGGACCTGGGAACGGTGCTGGCCGAGGGCACGGCGGCGCGGGTGCGGGCGGACCCGCGGGTCCGGGAGGCCTACCTGGGCGGCGCGTGAGGCGGCGGGGCGCGTGGGGCGGGAATAGAGTGCCCGCGCGGCCGGTTGTCGCCGCTCGTACGGCACCTCGGGCCCGTACGACCGAGGGGCCCGCGCGGGTTCCGTACGACCGCAGCACCGCACCAACCGCACCGAGTCGAGGGAACGACCAGACGTGAACCAGGTCCCCACCATCAAGCTCAACAACGGCACGCTCATGCCCCAGCTCGGCTACGGCGTCTGGCAGATCCCGGACGCCGAGGCCGAGCGGGCCGTCGGGAGCGCCCTGGAAGCCGGGTACCGCAGCATCGACACGGCCTCGATCTACGGCAACGAGGCCGGCACCGGCAAGGCGCTCGCCGCCTCGGGCCTGCCCCGCGAGGAGCTGTTCGTCACCACGAAGCTGTGGAACGGGCCGTCCGAGACCTGGGGCCGCGACAACGTCCTGCGCGAGTTCGACTCCTCGCTCGCCAAGCTCGGCCTGGACCACGTCGACCTGTACCTGATCCACTGGCCGCGCCCGATGCGCGAGGACTACCTCGCCATCTGGAAGACCTTCGAGGAGATCGCCGCGAGCGGCCGCGCCAAGGCCGTCGGCGTCTCCAACTTCGGGCAGCCGCAGCTGGCGCGCCTCGCCGCCGAGAGCTCCCTGGTCCCGGCCGTCAACCAGGTCGAGCTGCACCCGCTCTTCGCCCAGGCCGAGCTGCGCGCCGTGCACGCCGACCTCGGGATCGCCACCGAGGCCTGGTCCCCGCTGGGCCAGGGCAAGGAACTGCTGACCCTGCCGGCGGTCGCCGCGGTCGCCGCCAAGCACGGGCGCACCGGCGCCCAGGTGGTGCTGCGCTGGCACCTCCAGCTCGGGAACGTCGTGATCCCGAAGTCGGTCACCCCGGCCCGCATCCGCGAGAACCTGGACGTCTTCGGCTTCGAGCTGGACGCCGAGGACCTCGCCGCGCTCGACGCGCTGTCCACGGCGGGCGGGCGGATCGGCCCCGACCCGGTCGGCTTCGACGCCTGAGCCGCGTGTACCTCATCCGGAACGTCGCCAGCGGTCTGCTGCTGGAGGTCGAGGGCACGTGGCGGGTGCGCGTCGGGCCACAGGGGCCGCCGCCCCTGCCGGACGCCCAGCGGTGGGAGGTCGCGCCGGTGCACAGCGGCGGCGCGGTCTTCCACGTGGTGAGCGCGCTGAACGGCAAGCGGCTCGACGTCGCGAACGCCTCGACGGAGAGCGGCGCCCGGGTCCAGCTGTGGCGGGCGAACGCCTTCGGCGCGCAGGAGTGGCTCGTCGAGGAACACCTGGACGCGCCGGGCGTGGTCTCCCTGGTCGCCTGCATCAGCGGGCTGCCGTTGGAGGCCGCCGAGGACGGCCGGGCCCGCCAGGCCGAGGACACCGACTCGCCGGCCCAGTGGTGGCGGTTGGAGCCCGTGTGACGTCCGCGGGGCGGGGCGGCGCCACCGGCTCCGCCCCGCCCCGCGGTCCTCACGCCCGGGCGAAGGCCAGGACCCGGTAGCCGGGATCCGCGCGCGGCCGGTCCGGATCGGGCAGCGCCGCCAGCTCCGCCGCGAGCTGCGCCGCCGTGACCCCGCGCGGGCCGACCCGCGAGGCGAAGCGGCCGGCGAGCAGGTCGGCCGCGGCCTGGCGCGGGGTGCGGCCCTGGCCGTGGCCGGTGAAGGCGGCCCCCGCGTACGGGCGCAGGCCCGCCGCGGCGGCGTACGCCGTCACGTCCGCGCTCGCATCGGCCGGAGCCGGGGTCAGGTGCGGGGCGAGCACCGCGTCGATGTCGCTGCCCACGTCGTGCGCGGCGTCCTTGTCCACGGTCGTCACGAACGCCCCGCCGGGGCGCAGCACCCGGGCCGCTTCGGCGACCAGAGCCTCCACCGCGCCCGGTGCGCGCAGCAGGTGCAGCAGCCACACGGCGCCGACCGCGTCCAGCGCGGCCGTGCGCACGGGCAGCCGGGTGCCGGAGGCGAGGATCACGGGGACCCCGCGCTCCGCGGCCCGCGCGGCCATCCCGTACGAGCTGTCCGCCCCGAAGACCCGCAGGCCCGGCCGGGCGAGCCGGGCGGTGACGATGCCCGTGCCGCAGCCGAGGTCCAGCAGGGTGCGGGTGCCGGGCGGCAGCAGGCCGAGGAGGGCTTCGGCGGCGGCCTCGGCGCGCGGGGCTCCGCCGCGGGTGGCGTCGTAGTCCCGGGCCTGCGCGTCGTAGTCCAGCAGCGGTTTCGCCAGGTGGGCCGGATGGGGTGGGTGGGCCGGCATCAGCTCGCGCCGTGGGCGGGGGCGAGGGCCTGTACGCGCTCGGCGAGTGCGAAGTCGGTCTCGGTCACCGCGTCGCCGGCGCTGTGGGTGTTCACCGCCAGGCGGACCGTGTTGTAGCCCAGGCTCAGGTCGGAGTGGTGGTTCAACTCGTCCTGGACGGCGGCGATGTGGGCGACCAGGGCGCTGGCCGCGATGTGCGTGCCGAGCCGGTACGTGCGGACGATCCGGTCGTCCTCGAAGGCCCAGCCGGGGAGTTCCCGCAACCGGTCCTCGATCTCCTTCTGCGACAGCGGCTGACTCGACATGCGCCGGCTCCTTTGTCCCCGTGACGTGGAGTCAAGGTTCGCACAGCGCACGCCGGAGCGAACCGTTCGTGCGGTGGCGCGCCCGGGTTAACGTCACTCGTATGACGACGTCCGTGGGACCCCTGCTCCGCTCCTGGCGGGAGCGGCGCGGCATCAGCCAGCTGGAGCTGGCCGGCCGCGCCGATTCTTCCGCCCGGCACATCAGTTTCGTCGAGACCGGCCGGTCCCGGCCGAGCGAGGAGATGGTGGTCCGGCTGGCCGAGCGGCTCGACGTGCCGGTGCGCGAGCGCAACGCCCTGCTGCTGGCCGCCGGTTACGCGCCGCGTTACCCGCACACCCCCCTGGACGCGCCGCAGATGGCGGCGCTGCGGGAGGGGCTGGATCGGATACTGGCCGCCTACGAGCCCTATCCGGCGCTGGTGGTGGACGGTACGTACACGGTCGTCGCGGCCAACCGGGGCATCGCCGTCCTGCTGGACGGGCTGCCGGAGCACCTGCTCGCGCCGCCGCTGAACGCGATGCGGATCACCTTGCACCCGCAGGGGCTGGCGCCGCGGATCCAGAACCTCGTGGAGTGGCGGGGGCACCTGCTGGCCCAGATGGAGCGGCAGGTCGCGCTGGCCCGTTCGGAGCCGCTGCGCGCGCTGTACGAGGAGGTGGCGGCGTACCCCGTCGCGGGTCACTCCGATCCCATGGACCCGGGGGATCCCGCCGACCCTGCGGCGGCGCCCTTCGCGCTCCCGCTGCGGATCGTGCACGAGGGGCAGCCGCTGTCCTTCGTCTCGACCATCGCCACCTTCAACACGCCCATGGACGTGACCGTCGCCGAGCTGGCCATCGAGACCCTGCTGCCGGCCGATCCGGCGACGGCGAAGTACCTGCGTTCACTGGGTACTTGAGGTCCTCGTCACCCACTGGAGGACGGCGAAGGCGGCGACGACCGCGGCCTGCGCCGGGATCCACACCAGCCCGGCGGTCGTCGGGTCGAACCACAGGGCGAGCGAGAGCAGACTCAGCACCACCCAGGCGCAGTTGATCTCGATGACCGCCATGACCAGGGCCGGGGCCGGCCGGCCGCGGGCGGCGAGCAGGCCGACGGCCGCGCCGTACCCGGCCAGCAGGACGCCGAGCACCAGCAGCGGGGTGCGCTCCACCCCGAGCAGCTGGGCGAGCGGTCCGGCGAGGAGGGCGTAGGCCAGCCCGTTGGTGCCGGTGACGACGGCGTCCAGGGCCAGGACCCGGCGCAGCGGGGTGAGCGGCGCGCGGGTGGTGAGCGGGGTCGCGGACATGACGGATCAGCCTCCGTGGGGTCGGGGAGTTCGGGCGGGGCGGCGGGTACGGGTCCCGGAAGCCGGCTCCCGGGCCGCAGTGCGGCGGCCCGGGAGCCGGTGCCCCCACTCTCCCGTCCGCCGCCCGCCGGGTCGATTACCCCGCGGGTCATGCCCGCCGGACACCCCCTACGCCGCGGCGCCGACCGTTTCCCGGGCAGCCGCGGCCTCGCCCGTCAGGATCTTGAGGCGGCCCGCGAAGAAGACCATGACCGCGCCCGTGGCGATCACCGCGGCGCCCTGCCAGAGGAAGTTCAGGCTCTGGCCGATCACCGCGTCGAGCCGGGGCAGCTGGGCGCCGATCGCGTCGCCGGTGGCGGCGGCGAGGAACCAGACACCCATCATCTGATTGGTGAAGGCGCGGGGCGCCAGCTTGGTGGTGACCGAGAGGCCGACCGGGCTCAGGCACATCTCGCCCATGACCTGGATCACATAGACCCCGACCAGCCACATCAGGGAGACCTTCACCCCGGTGGAGGCGATGGCGGCGGCGCCCGACATGACCACGAAGGAGGCACCGGTCAGCAGCAGGGCCAGGCCGAACTTGAGCGGCGTGCTCATGTGACGGCCGCGGCGCACCCAGAACGCGGCGAACACGGGGGCCAGGACGATCACGAACAGGCTGGGCAGGGACTGGGTCCAGCTCGCCGGCACGTGCCGGCCCAGCAGGCTCAGGTCGGTCTTCTGGGCGGCGAAGAGGTTCAGCTCGTTGCCCATCTGGTCGTAGACGAGCCAGAAGAGGGTGGCGGCCAGGAAGAGCCAGACGTAGGCGCGCAGCCGGATCCGCTCGACCGGGGTGATCTTGGGGCTGCGGTACATCGAGAGGAGCACGCCCGCCGGGACGACGACGGCGACGAGGGTGAGCACGAAGGTGATGTTGTCGATGCTCAGAGCGTGCCCGGCGGCCAGCAGGGCGATCAGGACGGCGGTGAAGACGACGCCGTAGGTGCCGGTGCGGCGCACCCGGCGGCGCTCGGCCGGGGTCAGCCGGACCACCGGCTCGGCGCGCAGCTGCGCGGTGAGGCGGCGGCCGCCGAGGACGTACTGGAGCAGGCCGAGGGCCATGCCGACGGCGGCGGCGCCGAAGCCCAGGTGCCAGTTGACCTCCTCGCCGAGGTAGCCGACGACGATCGGGGCGATGACCGCGCCGAGGTTGATACCCATGTAGAAGATCGAGTAGCCCGCGTCGCGCCGCTGGTCGTCGTCGGCGGCGTAGAGCCGGCCGACGAGTGCGGAGATGTTGGGCTTGAGCAGGCCGGTGCCGATGACGATCAGGACCAGGCCCGGCCAGACGAAGGCCGGGTCGGGGACGGCCATCAGGACGTGCCCGGCCATGATGACGACGCCGCCCCACAGGACGGCGCGGCGGGCGCCGAGGAAGCGGTCGGCGATCCAGCCGCCCGGGAGCGCCAGCAGCGAGATCATCGCCATGTAGACGCCTTCGACGGCCTCGGCGGTGCCCTCGTGGAGGCCCATGCCGCCGTGGCCGCGCGAGGCGGCGAGGAAGTGGACCAGGATGGCGACCATGCCGTAGAGGCTGAAGCGCTCCCACAGCTCGGCGAGCACGAGGGTGGCCAGTCCACGGGGGTGGCGGCCCCGGCCCGCACCGGTGGCGGGCGCGCCCGCCCGCCGGTCCGGCTCGGGCGCGCGACCCTGCTTCTGCATATCCATCGATCCGTTCACATATTCAGTGCAGCGCCCCGGTGGGGCGTCCCGGATCGTCCTTTCGGTCGGCGCGGGGGCATGCGCAACGCCCCGGACCGTTGGGCCCGGGGCGTTCGTCGTGCGTGCGGCTCCGGCGTGGGCAGGAGGTCCCGGTGGGCTCAGCCGAGGTCGGCCAGGCTCAGCCCGGCCTGGGCCGCGGCGGCCTGCACGGTCTGCTCCAGCAGGACGGCGATGGTCATCGGGCCGACGCCGCCGGGGACCGGGGTGATCAGCGAGGCGCGCGCGGCGGCCGACTCGAAGTGCACGTCGCCGCGGTTGCCGTCGTAGCCGGCGTCCAGGACCACCGCGCCGGGCTTGATGTCCTCGCCGCGGATGAACTCGGCCTTGCCGACGGCGGCGACCAGCACGTCCGCCTGGCGGATGATCGAGGGGAGGTCCTCGGTGCGGGAGTGGCAGTAGGTGACGGTGGCGTTCTGCCCGAGCAGCAGCATCCCGGCGGGCTTGCCCAGGATCGCGCTGCGGCCGACGACCACGGCGTGCTTGCCGGCCAGGTCGACCTCGTACGCGGCGAGCAGCCGCATGATCCCGCCCGGGGTGCAGGACACGAAGCCCGGCAGCCCGAAGCCCATGGCGGCGAAGGAGTGCATGGTGACGCCGTCGACGTCCTTGCCCGGGGCGATGGCCTCGAAGGCGGCGCGCTCGTCGATGTGGTGCGGCACCGGGTGCTGCAACAGGATGCCGCTGACCTCGGGGTCCACCGAGAGCGCGGTGAGGGTGGTCACCAGCTCCTCGGTCGTGGTGGAGGCCGGGAGCTCGACGTGGCGGGAGGTGATGCCCGCCTTGGCGCAACGGTTCTGCTTCATGCGTACGTACGTCACGGACGCGGGGTCCTCGCCGACCAGGACGGTCGCGAGGCAGGGGGCGGTGCCGGTGCGGCGGGTCAGCTCGGCGGCGAGGGCGCCGGTGCGCTCCGAGATGCGGCGGGCGAGGGCGGTGCCGTCCATCAGCTCGGCGGTACGGTCCTGTGCCGGAACGGTCTGGGCAGTCGTCACGGGGTCTCCTGAACGTCGCTGCGGGATCGCGGATCGCCCAGGCGCGCGGCAGTCGACGGAGCGGGACACCTCGGTGCCGCACTGCGTCGGGCCGCTCCCCGGTGGTGATCCACCCAAGCGCCAGTCACGGCCCGCCGACCACTGTAGTCGAAACCCGAGGTCGGCCACGAGGCGGAGAATCGAGTGGATCACAAGGGGTGCAGCTGGGACGATCGCGGCATGACACCTCATTTCGATCAGCTCGTCGCCGAAGCCGAGTCCGTGTCCGTGGACGGCTGGGAGTTCTCCTGGCTAGACGGCCGGGCGACCGAGCAGCGCCCCTCCTGGGGCTACCAGAGGCTGCTGGGCGAGCGCCTGGCGGGCGCAGGGGCCGCCCTGGACATCCAGACCGGCGGGGGCGAGGTGCTCGCCGGAGCGGGCCCCCTGCCGCCGCTGATGGTGGCCACCGAGTCGTGGCCGCCGAACGTCGACAAGGCGACCCGGCTGCTGCACCCGAAGGGCGCGGTCGTGGTCTCGGACCCGGACGAGCCGCCGCTGCCCTTCGGCGACGAGGCCTTCGACCTGGTGAGCAGCCGGCACCCGGTGACCGTCTGGTGGGACGAGATCGCCCGCGTGCTGCGGCCCGGCGGCCGCTATTTCTCCCAGCAGGTCGGACCGGCGAGCGTCTTCGAGCTCGTCGAGTACTTCCTCGGGCCGCAGCCGCAGGAGGTCCGGCGCGGCCGGCACCCCGACGACGCGGTGGCCGCCGCGGCCGCCGCCGGGCTGGAGGTGGTCGACCTGCGGTCGGAAAAGCTGCGTACCGAGTTCCACGACATCGGAGCCGTGATCTACTTCCTGCGGAAGGTCATCTGGATGGTGCCCGGCTTCACGGTCCACCAGTACCGGGACCGGCTCCGTGAGCTCCACGAACGGATCGAGCGCGAGGGCCCGTTCGTTGCGAACACCGCCCGATTCCTCATCGAGGCCCGCAAACCGGGACGATGAAAGGGGCCGACGAATTCGCGGCCGAAAGGTTGCACGGACACAGCGTGGCGCAGGTCACTCAATTCATGGCGTAACGAATCGACTCGGGCATGCGATGAACCGACAGGTGTCCTCGCGCGGCGCCGGAATAACGACCCCCCTCGGGCTCGTTCCACGAGTTCGCGCGATGATGTCCCGTCCCGCCCTTATATCTGCCGCAACGAGAGGCTCCTTGTGTCGCTCAGCCCGTCCCGTACGTTCCCTCCGGAGATCGCCGAATCCGAGGCCCTGGTCGCGCTCGTAGAGCGTGGCCGCGAGCAGGGTCACATCAACGGTGACGACGTGCGCCAGGCCTTCGAGGCCGGCCGCATCCCGGTGGACCAGTGGAAGCGGGTCCTGCGCAGCCTGAACCAGGTCCTGGACGAGGAGGGCGTCGCGCTGCACGTCAGCGCCGCCCCGGCCGCGAAGGCCCCCGCCAAGAAGGCCCGCAAGGCGGCGGCCGCGCCGGCCCGCACCGTGACCAAGAAGGCCGCCGCGCCGCGCCCCATCGGCGCGCGCAAGACCGCGGCCACCGCCACGGCGGCGGCGATATCCGCTCCGTCGGCCTCCGTGACCGAGGAGGAGGCGGCGGCCGAGGCCGCGGCCGAGCCGAAGAAGCGGACGGTCAAGAAGACCGCTGCGAAGAAGGCGACGGCCACCAAGAAGACCGCCGCCACGAAGAAGGGCGCCAAGGACGGCGACGAGGGCGAGACCCCCGCGGCCGAGGGCGAGGAGTGGGCCGAGGAGGACCTCGCCAACGAGGCGGAGGAGACCACCCCCGCGAAGGCGGGCACCCAGGGCTTCGTGCTGTCGGACGACGACGAGGACGACGCCCCGGCCCAGACGGTCATGGTGGCCGGCGCCACCGCCGACCCGGTCAAGGACTACCTCAAGCTGATCGGCAAGGTGCCGCTGCTCAACGCCGAGCAGGAGGTCGAGCTCGCCAAGCGCATCGAGGCGGGCCTCTTCTCCGAGTACAAGCTCGAAGAGGAGGAGGACCACAAGCCCGCGTTCAAGCGCGAGCTGGAGATCCTCGTCGAGGACGGGCGCCGGGCCAAGAACCACCTGCTGGAGGCCAACCTCCGCCTCGTGGTCTCGCTGGCCAAGCGCTACACCGGCCGCGGCATGCTCTTCCTGGACCTGATCCAGGAGGGCAACGTCGGTCTGATCCGCGCGGTGGAGAAGTTCGACTACACCAAGGGCTTCAAGTTCTCCACGTACGCCACGTGGTGGATCCGCCAGGCGATCACCCGCGCCATGGCCGACCAGTCGCGCACCATCCGCATCCCGGTGCACATGGTCGAGATCATCAACAAGCTCGCCCGCGTGCAGCGCCAGATGCTCCAGGACCTGGGCCGCGAGCCCACCCCGGAGGAGCTGGGCAAGGAACTCGACATGACCCCCGAGAAGGTCATCGAGGTCCAGAAGTACGGCCGCGAGCCGATCTCGCTCCACACCCCGCTGGGTGAGGAGGGCGACAGCGAGTTCGGTGACCTCATCGAGGACTCCGAGGCGGTCGTCCCGGCCGACGCGGTCTCCTTCACCTTCCTCCAGGAGCAGCTCCAGTCCATCCTGGGCACGCTCTCGGAGCGCGAGGCGGGCGTGGTCTCCATGCGCTACGGCCTCAACGACGGCCAGCCGAAGACGCTGGACGAGATCGGTCGGGTGTACGGGGTCACCCGTGAGCGCATCCGCCAGATCGAGTCCAAGACCATGTCGAAGCTGCGCCACCCGTCGCGCTCCCAGGTGCTGCGCGACTACCTCGACTAAGAGGTCCGCGCGAAAGCCCGCGCCGTACCGGCCGCCCGCGTCGCAGTTCGCGACACGGGCCGGCGGTACGGCGCGGGCTTTCGCGCGCCCGGGCCTACGCCCGGGGCCTACTGCCGCGCGCCGGACGCCCGCTGCTTGCGGGCCGACATGACGGCGTGGACGAGCACGCCCGCGAAGAGGAAGAGCACGCCCTGGTAGACGGCCTCGTACCCGGAGCCCGCGACCAGCCACATCGAGAAGCCGAAGGCCACGGCGGCCAGGATCCCGTCCCGGACGAGCCTGCCCGGGGCCACCCGCTCGCCCTGGCCGGACACCAGGAAGTAGATCTGCGCGGCGGTGGACAGCAGGTAGGGCACGGTCGCCGTGAAGGTGGTGACCAGGACCAGGACCTCGAAGACCCCCTGGGTGCCCGAGGTGTAGTTGTAGACGGTCAGCGCCGAGGCCAGCACGACGGTGACGACCACGCCGACCACCGGTACCCCGCGGCTCCTGCGTGCGAACGCCTTCGGGAAGAGGCCGTCCTTCGCCGCCGCGTACGGGGTCTGCGCGCTGAGCAGGGTCCAGCCGTTGAGCGCGCCGACCATCGAGACCACGGCGGCGCAGGCGACGAGGGTGCCGCCCCAGGTGCCGCCGAACATGGCGTTCACGGCGTCGGTGAAGGGCGCGGCGGAGGAGACGAGGGTGTCGTGGGCCACCAGGCCGAAGACGGCCACCGTCCCCAGCAGGTAGACGGTGGCGGCGCCGAGCGTGCCCAGGATGGTCGCGCGCCCGACGTTGCGGGCCGGGTCGCGGACCTCGCCCGCGCTGACCGCGGCCGATTCCACGCCGAGGTAGGAGAAGAGCAGGATCGCGGCGGCGGCGGAGACGGCGCCGATCGCGCTCTGGTCGGTGCCCCGGAAGGGCCCGAGGTTGGCGGGGTCGAAGAAGAAGAGTCCACCCACCGCCACCAGCAGGAGCGGAGCGAACTTCAGCACGGTGGCCACGAGCTGGACCGCTCCGACGTAGCGGGTGCCCGCCAGATTGGCGAGGGCGGGCAGCCACTGCACAGCGAGGGCACCCAGGCACATCGACCACGTGTGCGAGCCGACGGCGGGGAAGAGCACCGTGAGGTAGCCGACCGCGGCCACGGCCAGCGCCGCGTTGGAGACCCAGGTGGTGATCCAGTAGCTCCACGCCGCGAGGAACCCGGCGAAGTCACCGAAGGCGGCGCGGGCGTAGACGTACGGGCCCCCGGTCTGCGGGAGCCGCCCGGCCAGGCGGCCGAAGACCAGGGCGAGGGCGATCGCGCCGAGGCTGAGGACCCCGAAGGCGACCAGGCTGATCGTGCCGAAGGGGGCGACCGAGGCGGGGAGGAGGAAGATCCCCCCGCCGACGATGTTCCCCATCACCAGGCAGGTGGCGACGGGGAGGCCGAAGCGGCGCGCGTGCGGGCTCGCACCGGATCCGGGCTGGTCAGAGGTGTTCACGGCAGGGGTGGTGGTGCTCACGGGTGGTACGCCTCGGTCGTTTCATATGGTGGACAGGGGGCAGGTCGACACATGCTCCGGCACGGCAAAGGCCGCACCAAATCAGTGCTTTTCGTCCTGTCCGACCACCTGCACGGAAGGAAGTGTTCCGCTTCCGACGCCCTCAGACCGGTGATCTTCCTCCGGGCGCCGGTCCGCCACCGGGGCCCGGTCCGCCACCGGGACCTGCGGACCGTCCTCGGCCTCCCGCAGCCAGCGCCGCAGCAGCGCGTGCACCGACTCCGCGCCGACGAGGTCCTCCTCCGGTTCGGTCAGCACCGTGGGCCACATCAGGAACGGGTGCCCCTGCTCTCCACCCAGCCCGCCGTGCGAGCCGATCTGCTCCTCGAAGGCGTGCACCGCGCCGGTCGCCGGGTCGTACGCCGAATTCACCATGATGTCGGCGACGTGCGGGAAGGAGTCCGTGCGCCGGACGGCCTCGGCCGCGCCCGGGCCGAAGGCGGCCAGCAGCTCCTCCGCCTCCCCCGGTACCGAGAGCCGCGCCACCGCCCCGCCCGGCCCCAGCACCTGGCCGTCCACCAGCAGGAAGCCCACGCCCGGGTGCTCGGCCAGGGTGCGCAGCAGCGCCGGGTGGTCGCGCTCGATCCGCTCCCGGGTCGCCCGGCCCGGCACCGCCGGGAAGGAGACCAGGCCCAGGTTGCCCGAGGCCAGCACCACCGGTTCCGGACCGCGCGCCGGACGGGCCTGCTCGCCCTCCTCCACCGGGCGGTGCAGGGCGGTCAGCACCGCGGCCCGGGCCTCGGCCCCGCTGTGGGTGCGGCCCGCCCGGCGGGGCACCGGGAGCCCGCAGCCGGCCCGGACCAGGTCCTTCAGCGTGAGCCCGTACTCCCCCAGAAAGGTCTCGCCCGGGCTCTGGCCGTGGTCGGACAGGAGCACGACCCGGTAGTCGCGGGGCGCGTGCTCGGTGACCCGGGCGATCAGCGCGAGGCTGCGGTCGAGCCGGGCGAGCACCTGGTCGGTGTCGTGGCCGTGCGGCCCCGAGTGGTGGGCCACCTCGTCGTAGGCCACCAGGTCGGCGTAGACCGCGGCGCGCCCCGCGAGCACGTCCCCGATCACCGCGGCCACCACCACGTCCCGCTCCACCACCGTCGCGAAGGCCCGGATCACCGGGTACAGCCCGCCGCGCGAGACCCTGGGACGCGCCCCGCGCAGCCGCGCCCGCACCGACTGGCCGATCTCCCGCGCCACCTCGGCGGCGAAGGACAGGAAGGTGCGCACCGCATTGGCCGGGTCGGAGAAATAGGCGAAGTACCCGGCCCGGGACCGGTTGCCGGGCCCGCGCCGGGCCGACACCGACAGCACCAGCGCGAGCTGGTCCGCGCCGCCGCTGAAGAGGTTCCCGCGGCTGGCGCCGTCGAGGGCGAGCAGCCCGCGCTCACCCGTACGGGCGCTCGCCCGGCGCTCCAGCGCGGCGGCGCTGCTGGGCCGGTTGCAGACCACGACCTCGCCGGTGTCCTTCTCGTACCAGCGGAAGGCGGGCACGTCGAAGGTGGAGCCGTGCAGGATGCCGAGCTGGCTGGCGCCGGTCTGGCTCGACCAGTCGGTGCGCCAGGACGTGACCCGGTGGCTGCGGTCCAGCCACCCGGCCACCGTCGGCATCAGTCCGGCGCCGGCCGCGCGCCGCAGCGCCTCGTACCCGACGCCGTCGAGCTGGAGGAAGACCAGTCCGGGCGCGGATTCGGCGGCGCCGGGCGCGCCCCGGCGCCCCTGGCGGCGGCGCTTGCGGTCGGCCAGCCGGTAGAGCCGTCGGCGGTAGGCCCCGTCGTCGCGCACGGCCAGCGCGGTGGAGGTGGCGGAGGCGACCGCGGACATCACGGCGGCCACGACGACCGCGGTCTCGGGGGCGGCCTCGCCGCGGCCGTTCGGGATCAGGTAGAGGGCGAGCAGCAGCAGCGAGCCGTTGAGGAAGAACACCAGCAGGCCGAGCACCAGTGCCGGCACCAGGAGCAGGGCCCGGACCACGACGGGCCAGACCAGAGCGCTGAGCAGGCCGAAGGCTCCGGCGCCCCAGGCGGCGGTGAGCCCGATCCGGGTGATGCTGTCGCCGCCCGCGCCCCCGGGGTCCGGTTGGAGGTGGAAGTCCGGCAGGACCGCGGCCAACGCCAGCATGGTCAGGGTGGACACCGCCCAGACGAGGAGCACCCGCGCCAGGGCGCTGCCCGCGGTCCGCCATCGGCCTCGCAGCACGCCGTACCCACCTCGTGTCCCGGCCCGCGCCGAGCTCGCGGGCCCCGCCCCAGCGTCGCACAGCGAAGGTGACCGGGTCGGGTGACGCGGAAGGCGTACGGGCGTACGGACGGCGGCCCGGGCGCGCCGGGGCGACGGGGCGTCAGGCGCCCGGCGTCACGTGCCGTCGTAGCCCGCGGTCGGCATCGACATCCTGCGGTGCACCTCGGCCTTCATCCCCGAGGTGTACGCGGGCTCCTCGTGTCCGGCGCTCTCCAGCCGGACGCCGCGCCGCTCGCACTCGGCGGTGAACTCCTCGACCGAGCGCAGCGCCCGGCGCAGGACCCGGTGGTTGGGCACGACGAACAGGTCCACCTGCCCGGAGTCGACGTCGGACCACAGCCCGCAGTGATCGGCGCGCAGCCCGTAGACCAGCAGCTTCCGGGTCACGACGTAGCCGTGGTCGGCGGCCCAGCGGGCGCACATGGCGTGCTGGGTGCGGGTGTCCACGACGAAGGGGTCGGCGTCCAGTTCCTCGAGCGGGGTCAGGCTGGCGATTGCGGCGACGCGCAGCTCATCCATGCCGACCGACCCTACTCCGATCCGGCCGCCACGAGGAGGGGGCCTTCGGCCACTGCGGGCGCGGGAGTGCGGGCGGTTCGGCCGGTGACCGCCTAGGCTCGCAGGGGACGTCCGGGGTAGGAGCCCTCCGGGACGGGGCCGAGGCAGGGAGGGTCCGGGGTGCCGGTGGAGATCACGTGGTGGGGGCATGCCACCTGCACGGTCGAGGATTCCGGGGTGCGGCTGCTGACCGATCCGCTGTTCGCGCGGCGCCTCGCCCACCTGCGGCGCCGGCGCGGCGCGGTGCCGCCCGCGGAGGCGGCCGTCGCGGACGCGGTGCTCGTGTCGCACCTGCACGCCGACCACCTGCACCTGCCCTCCCTGGCCCAATTGGCGCCGGGTACCCGGCTGGTGGTGCCGCGCGGGGCGCGGCGGGCCGTGCCGGGGCTCGCACGGGTCGCGGGTGCGCGCCGGCTGCGGGTGACCGAGGTGGCACCGGGCGAGGAGACCTCCGTGGGGCGGGTCCGGGTCCGGGCGGTCGCCGCGCGGCACGACGGACGGCGGCTGCCGTTCGGTCCGCAGCTCGCGCCGGCGCTCGGGTACGTGGTGACGGGTGCGGCGACGACGTACTTCGCCGGGGACACCGGGCTCTTCGACACGATCGCCGAGGAGGTCGGACCGGTGGACGTGGCGCTGCTCCCGGTCGGCGGCTGGGGCCCGTACCTGGGTCCGGGGCACCTGGACCCGGGGCGGGCGGCGCGGGCGCTGGCCCTGTTGGCGCCCGCGGCGGCGGTGCCGGTGCACTACGGGACGTACTGGCCGATCGGCATGGACGCGGTGCGCCCGCACGAGTTCCACGCTCCGGGCGAGGAGTTCGCGCGGGCGGCCGGGCTGCGGGCGCCGGGGGTGGCCGTGCGGGTGCCGGGGCACGGGGAGCGGGTGCGGCTGCCGTGATCCTGCACGAGGCGGTGCACCAGATGCAGCAGGTGCAGCAGGTGCCGACGGAGAGCACCCAGCAGGTGGTGGGCTATCCGGCGTTGTTCGTGCTGGTGGCGCTCGGGGCGCTGGTGCCGGTGATCCCGACCGGGGCGCTGGTGAGTTCGGCGGCCGTGGTGGCCTTCCACCAGCGGTCGCTGCCCTTCGGGGTGGTGCTGGTGTGCGGTGTGGCGGCGCTGGGGGCGTTCCTCGGGGACGTCGCGCTGTACTGGCTCGGGCAGCGCGGGGTCCGCTCGCGCAGCGGCTCGCGGTGGTTGGAGGCCCTGCGCGGGCGGGCCACCCCGGAGCGGCTGGAGCAGGCGACGAGGAGGCTGGACGAGCACGGGGTGCTGGTGCTGGTGGTGTCGCGGCTGGTTCCGGCCGGGCGGATCCCGGTGATGCTCGCGTGTCTGCTGGCCCGCTTGCCGCTGGCCCGGTTCGCGCGCGGGGACGCGCCCGCGTGTCTGGCGTGGGCGGCGACCTACGGCCTGATCGGGATCGTGGGCGGGTCGCTCTTCTCCGAACCGTGGAAGGGCGTGGCCCTCGCGGTCGGCCTCACCCTGCTGGTCAGCGCTGCCCCGGCGGTGTGGCGCCGGGCCCGGGGCGGGGCGGAGCACGGGACGGCCTGACCGGTCCGCCCCGACCTCCTAGAGGGAGCGGGAGGAGCCGATGGGCAGGTCCCAGAGGTCTTCCCGGGGCAGGGCGGCGCGGCTCCAGGCGGTGCGGGCGCGCAGCAGCGGCTCCAGGACCGGTTCGGCGGACAGCACGAAGGTGGCCCAGTGCATCGGGGCCATCCGGCGGGCGCCGAGGTCGAGGCAGGCCTGTACGGCCTCCTCCGGGTCCGCGTGCACGTCGCGCAGCCACCAGCGCGGGGCGTAGGCGCCGATCGGCAGCAGGGCCAGGTCGATGCCGGGGTGGCGGCGGCCGATCTCGCCGAACCAGTGCCCGTAGCCGGTGTCGCCCGCGAAGTAGACCGTCTTGCCCACGGCGAGATCGGTCAGGACCCAGCCGCCCCACAGGGTCCGGCAGGTGTCCAACAGGGAGCGCTTGGACCAGTGGTGGGCGGGGACGAAGTCGAAGCGGACGTCGCCCAGTTCGACGGATTCCCACCAGTCCAGCTCGGTGACCCGGGTGAACCCGCGGCGGCGGCACCAGCGGGCGAGTCCGGCCGGGACGAACAGGGCGGTGTGCCGGGGCAGCCGTTTGAGGGTGGCCGCGTCGAGGTGGTCGTAGTGGTTGTGGCTGATCACGACGGCGTCGACGGACGGCAGGTCCTCCCAGCGGACCCCGACGGGGGTCAGCCGGGCGGGCGTGCCGAGGATCCGGCGGGACCAGACCGGGTCGGTGAGCACGGTCAGCCCGCCCAGCCGCAGCACCCAGCTGGCGTGCCCGGCCCAGGTGACGGCGACGGTGCCGGGGGCGGCGGCGGGCAGCGGCCCGGGCTCGTAGGGCAGGTCGGGGATCCCCCGCAAGCCCTCGGGCCGGGGTCGCAGCGCGCCCTCGCGCGCGAGCCGCGCGAACGCGCGCAGCCCGGGCAGCGGGGTGGTCAGCCGGTCGGCGAAGGACCGCGGCCACCGCCGCACCTCCCCCAGGGCCCGTACGTCCCCGGGCGCCCGAGCCTCCCCGGGCGTCCGCCCTTCCCCCGACGGTCGTGCCCCCCGCGACGGCCCCGGCCCGCCGGGGCGCGCCGGTCCCCGGCCACCGGGGCCGTGCGCCGCGGGGGCGCCCTCGCGGTGTTCCGTCCGATCCCTCATCAAGGACTCTCCGTTCACCGGCACGTCGGGTGCGGGGTGGGTCGGTGGCGCGGCGGCGGCCGGGCGGGCCGGTCGGATCAGGTCAGCTCGGCGAGCACCGAGGCGAACCGGTCCAGGGACCGCCGTACGTGCGGGAGTGCGAGGGGGTCGGGGGCCAGCAGGGCGGCGAGCCGCTCCTCGGGAGTGGCGCCCAGCAGCGGGCCGGTCGACAGGCGGAAGCGCAGCGCGCCCAGTTCGTCGTCGAAGCGCTGTCCGCCGGGCGCGGGGGCACCGAGCCGGGCCCCCAGGTGGTCCTCCAGTTCCATGGCGTCGCCCACGCCGTGCCGGGCGAGTCCGGCGCGCAGCGGGGTCAGGTCGGCGTAGAGGTGGCGCCCCGCGCGCGGGGGCCGGGCCAGGGCCCCGACGGCGAGCAGCTCGCGGTGCGCGGCCGCGGCCACCGCCGCGTGCAGGGCGGCGGCGGAGCGGGTGCGGGCGACGACGGCGGCCGGTTCGTCCAGGGCGTGCGCGGCGGCCACGGCGACGGGGCCCGCGACGAGCGCGCCGGTGGCGGTGAGCACGTCGAGCGTACGGGCGCGCAGCCAGGTGCCGCGCGGGGTGCCGGGGAAGCGCACGACGGCTGCGGGCCATCCCCCGGGCAGCAGTGCGCCGGACAGGTCGAGCAGCACGGCGGCCTGGTCGGGCAGCATCTCGGCGGGGCTGAGGACCGCGTCCTCGTGGGGTCGGTGCAGGGTGTCGCGCCAGGTCTCGTCGCTGATCACGAACAGCCCGGCGGACTCGGCCGCCTCGCACGCCTCGCGCAGGACCTCCGGCGGCGGCACGGTCGCGGTGGGGTCGTCGGCCACCGACAGGAGCAGCACCCGGGGGTCGCCGCCCTCGGCGCGCACCCGCCGTACGGTCTCCAGCAGGGCGTAGGGGTCGGGCACGCCGCCGCATTCCGCGGGGGTGGGCACGTGGTAGGCGCGCCGTCCCAGCAGGCGGACCTGTGGGGTCCACCAGGCGGGACACGGGCGGGGCAGCAGCACGTCCCCGCCGTACGCGCCGAGCAGGGCGAGCAGCAGTGCGGGCCCGCCCGGTCCGGCGGCCACGGCGTCCGGCTCGACCGGCAGGCCGCGCCGCGCCCAATGGCGGCAGGCGGCCTCGCGCACGGCCGCGCCGCCGCCCGGCGGCTCGGGGGCCGAGCGGCCCGCGGCGGCCGCGAGGACGGCGGTGAGTTCCGGCAGCACGGGCAGGCCCGGTTCCGGGGCCGGGGGCCCGTACCGGACCGGACCACGTCCTTCTGCCGCCGTGCGCCGCATCCCCGCCACCGCCTGCACCACCGCTTCCGTCCCGACCTCCGGCGGCCGGCCGCCACGGCCGACCCGACCTTTATACGGTCCTTTGATCCGATCTGCCGCTCATCTGGATGTCCCACCTACCGCGCGCCTCGCGCACCCGCACGGTCGGCGCGGCCCCGGGCCGGCTCAGCCCGCGCGCCCGACGAGCGCCAGCAGCCGCGTCTGCGCGTCCGCGCCCGCCGGCACCTCCAGCGCGGCGGCGTACGCCCCGCCGGCCGCCAGCCCGTCGGCGTACGGCATGACCTCCTTGATCGAGAACTCGACGAGGCCGTCCGGTAGCCGGTCGTCGGCCCCGATGCCCCGCGCGAGGTCCCAGGCGTGCACGACACAGTCGGCGGTCAGCTCCGAGCAGTACGCCGCCGCGCCCGTCGGCCCGTAGGAGAGCCGCACGGTCCGCTCCAGCGCGCCGGGGGCGGTGAAGGCGGCGTGGGCGGCGGCCGCGGCCAGCTCCCAGGCGGCGCCCGGGTCCGCGCCGAGCACGTCACCGGAGAGGGCGTCGCCGACCTCCTCGACGGTCCGCCCCTCGGTCACCAGCGGCGGGATCCAGAGCTGCTCGCCGGTGACGTGGTTGACCAGCTCCCGCACGGTCCAGTCGGTGCAGGGGGTCGGCCCGTCCCACTGCCCGTCGTCGATCCTGCGCACGTACGCGCCGAAGAGTTCCAGCGCCTTCGCGTGCTGATCCAGCAGCGCGTCCGGCCGATGTCCTCCCACGGGTCCCACCGTCCTCTCACAAGGCGCTCCGCCTCCTGTGGCCCACTGTCCTCGCACCTCGTTTCCCCGGCTACCGGACCACTCGATCCCCTTTCCCCGCAAGGATCGCGTCCACATGGCAATACGCATATCTCATACTCCGACATGATCCTCTACGGTGGTGACAACGCCTTCGCCACCGCTGCGAGAGCGCTTCGCGACCGCTGCGAGACCACTTCGACGCCGAGGAGTCACCGCCATGGAGAGCGCGCCCGAGACCGCCCGCGACACCGTCCACACCGTCCGCGAGAGCGCCGTCTACACCCACGGGCACCACGAATCGGTCCTGCGCTCGCACCGCTGGCGCACCGCCGCGAACTCGGCCGCCTACCTGACCGGATCGCTGCGTCCGGGCATGAGCGTCCTGGACGTCGGGTGCGGGCCGGGCACGATCACCGCCGACCTGGCGGAACTGGTCGCGCCCGGCCGGGTCACCGCCGTGGACGCCGCCGAGGGCGTCGTCGCCCAGGCCCGGGAGTACGCGCGGGAACGCGGGCTGCACGGCATCGAGTTCGCCGCGGCCGACGTGCACGCGCTGGACTTCCCCGACGACTCCTTCGACGTGGTCCACGCCCACCAGGTGCTGCAGCACGTGGGCGATCCGGTCCGGGCCCTGCGCGAGATGCGGCGCGTCTGCCGCCCCGGCGGAATCGTCGCCGTGCGCGACGCCGACTACGCGGCGATGACGTGGTTCCCCGAGGTGGCGGGCCTGGACGACTGGCAGGACCTGTACCAGCGGGTGGCCCGCGGCAACGGCGGCGAGCCGGACGCCGGGCGGCGCCTGCTGTCCTGGGCGAAGGCGGCCGGCTTCACCGACATCACGGCGACGGCCACCTCGTGGTGCTACGCGACGCCGGAGGAGGTGGCGTGGTGGAGCGGGCTGTGGGCCGACCGCACGACGGCGTCCTCGTACGCCCGCGTCGCCACGGAGGGCGGCCACGCCGCGGCCGCCGGCCTGGCCGGGATCGCCGCGGCGTGGCGCGCCTGGGGCGCGGAGCCCGATGCCTGGTTCTCGGTCCTGAACGGCGAGATCCTGTGCCGCGTCTGACGGACCTCGCGGCCGACCCCGCGGCCGACCCCGCCGGCCGGCCGCGGCCCGTCCCGGCCCGTCAGGTCCGGGACGGGCGCATGCGGAAGTCGTAGCGGCGGGGCAGCGGGCGGTCGGTCAGGGTCGTCCACACCTCGCCCAGTTCCTCGTCCCCCTCGCGCAGGTCCGCCACCTCGAAGCCCTCCTCGAAGACCCGCAGTGCCGCGCCCACATGGCCCTCCGCCGCCAGCATCCGGGCGGCCAGCAGCAGGAAGCGGCCCTGTTCGCGCAGGGCGGGGCGCAGCCGCTCCCAGACCGCGCGGGCCCGGTCCGGACGGCCCGCCGACAGCAGCGCGGTCATCGCCTCCCGACCCAGGGCGGCCTCGGCCGCCGTCCAGGCGGCGCCGCCCCGGCTCTCCTGCGCCAGGTCCTCGAAGGCCTCCGCGTACCGCTCGGCCGCCCGCTCCTTGTCGCCCGCGAGCCGGTCCGCGACCGCCATGCAGCGCAGCAGCGGCCAGCGCGAGGGGGCCAGCGCCAGGCCGCGCTCCCAACTGCGCACCGCCTGGGCCACGTCGCCCGCGTGCCACTGCGCGACGCCGAGGTGGTATTCGGTCAGCGGGTCCGCCGGGGCCGTCTCCAGCATGTCCCGCCAGTGCGCGGCGACCAGGCTCGGCCCGGGCGGGGCCACCCGGCGCGGGCTCGGGAACACCCCCGTGCGCCACAGCTCCAGCCACGGTTCCTGGGCCTCCCCCAGGTCCGCTTCGCCGAAGGGGGTGCCGGGCAGTTCGTGCCCGCCGCACAGCACCTCCAGCGCGCCCCAGCCCGACCCGGCGGCGATGCGCTCCTGCGGTGCGTGGTCGGCGTACGGCCGCCACTGCGCGTACGCCGCGTCCACCCGCTCCCGGGGCAGCGCCGCCTCCAGCGCCCGCCCGGCCTCGCCCCGGGCCGCCGCCCAGTCGTCGCCGTGCACCGCTGCGGCCTCCGCGGCCAGCGGCCCGTAAGCCTCCAGCCAGCTGAACTCGCTCCCGCCGTCCAGCCGTACGTGCTCCAGCTGGGTCCGCGCGAGCCCGGCCTGGATCTCCGCGTACCCCGGCGTCCCTGGCTCGGTCAGCCACTCCTGCCAGCGCCGGCCGCCCCGCCCCGCGCCCCACACGAAGAGCTTGCGCCCGCGCAGCCGCGCGGTGGAGGTCTGCGCCAGCCCGTACCCCCCGTCGTCGAGCGAGGCGATCCAGGGCCGGTCCCCCTCGGCCACCTCGTAGAAGTAGTCGGCGGGGTACTCGCCGCGCAGCGGGTAGGTACGGTCCGCGCCCTCCCAGCGCGGTACGGGGATCCGGCGCAGTGCGCGCTCGTAGCCGAAGTGCCAGGCCTCGTCGGCCGGAGCCAGCACCCGGGTGCCGGAGTCCTCCGGGACGGCGATGTTGGACCACCAGTACACGGGCGCGGGCCGCTCGTGCGGGTTGCGCACCCGGACGCCGACGAAGAGGAACTCCGAGTCCTCGGGCAGCCACAGGTCCACCTGGAACGGCAGGTCGCGCAACCGCTCCCACTCCCACATGCGGAGCATGGTGGTGCCGTCGGGCGCGGGGAGGAGCGCCGCGTGCAGCGGGGCGCAGGACAAGGTGGTGTGTCCGGTGGCGCCGATGTTCCACTCGATGCCGCCGGAGAACCAGGCCCCGTTGAGGGCGAAGGCCGCGGGCTGGAACACCGGGTTTCGGTAGAGCAGTTCGCGTCCGGTCGCCAGGTGGACGATCGAGTGGACGCGGCCGCCGAGGGAGGGCAGCACGGTGACCCGCAGGTGGGCGTTCTCCAGCACGACGGACTCGAACTCGCCCTGCGCGCGTTCGCGTCGATAGCCGTCGAGCATCCTGACCGGCAGCAGCGATCTGAGCGGCTCGTAGCCGATCTGCCGGACCATCTCGCGGGGCAGACCGCCCTGGGAGCGCTCGTCGAGCGCGTGGACCTCGGCGGGCCCGCCCAGGGTGGGCAGCGGGTTCTCGGGCCCCAACGGGGCTGCGGGCAGCGTCACTACGGAGCGTCGGACGATCGTGGCCATGAGGGAAATGGAACACGCCACGGCGACCGAAGCACAGCCATACGGCGGATCACACCCGGTCAGGATTACGCAAAGGCCCCGGCCACCAGGTCGGCGAGGAGCGCACCCGCACTGGCGTCCGGGTCGAGGTCGGGGTCGTAGACGGTGACGCCCAGCCCGACGCAGCGCGGGGACTTCACGAGGACGGCGAGCAGCTCGCCCAGTTCGTCCGGGAGCAGCCCGCCCGGCTCGGGGCTGTCCACGGCGGGCATCACCCCCGGGTCCAGCGCGTCGGCGTCCAGGTGCACCCAGAAGCCGTCGGTGACCGGCGGCCGCAGTCCCTCCAGCGCGACCCGCGCCACCGGCCCGGCACCGGCCTCGCGGATCTGCCCGACGGTGACGGCCATGATCCCGGCGGCGGCCAGTTCGGGGAGGTCCGCGTCCCCGTCCCGGAGCCCGAAGAGCCGTACGTCCTCGTCCCGCAGGTACGGCGAGCGGCCCTCGATGTCGCTGAGGTCGGCCTGCCCGCGCCCGGTGGCCAGGGCCAGCTCCTCCCCCGCGGCCGCCCCGACCGGGCCGTTCAGCTCCTCGTTGCCGGGATGGCGGAAGTCGGCGGAGCCGTCGATGGCGGCCAGCCCGAACCGGCCGAGCCGGCGCATCGCGAGGCAGGCACCGAGCTGGATCGAGCAGTCCCCGCCGAGGACGACCGGGAACTCCCCGGCCCGTAGGTGCTTCTCGATCCGGTCGGCGAGGACGACGGTGTAGGCGGCGAGGGAGCGGGCGTGGAAGACGCCGTCGCCCTCCCGCCAGTCACCGAGGTCGTAGCGCGGCGGTACGACGACCCCGCCTTCGCGCGCGCCGAGCCGGGCCAGCAGGCCCTGTTCGCGCAGCGCCCCGGCGAGTTTGTGGACCCCGGGCACGGCGCCGGGGACGGGAGGGCGTAGACCGAGGTTGGACGGGGCGTCGAGGAGCACGATCGTTCGCATCTCCTCATCCTGCGTGATGCGGGACCGTCGGGTCGAGCATCTCCCGGGTGATGGCCCAGCGTTCGTGGTCGCGCCAGGCTCCGTCGACGTGCAGGAAGGCGGGTGAGAGGCCCTCCAGCCGCAGGCCGAGGCGGCGTACGAGCGCGAGCGAGGCGGTGTTGCCGGGTTGGACGTTCGCCTCCAGCCGGTGCAGGCCGAGCCCGTCTCCGGTGGGCGCGCCGGGAGCGCTGAGCGCGTGCCGGAGCAGCAGCCCGAGCCCTTCGGTCAGCAGGCCCCGGCCGGCGGCGTGCGCGAAGGCGCCGTAGCCCAGGGCCCCGCACTGGAACGCCCCGGGGGGCCCAAGGCGAGGTAGCGAGGAGCCGGATCGGGATCGGGAACAGTGACATCGGCGGCGACACGCTCGGCTCCGGACATCCGCCCAGGCTAAGGGGGGCTCCACTCAGGCGCGCAGCTCCAGGCGCGGCACGTCCCCGCGCGCGAAGCCGAAGGTCTGTGCGTACAGGGACAGTTCGGCCTCCAGCGCGCGGACCAAGGTGTCGGCCCGGCGGAACCCGTGCCCCTCGCCCTCGAAGGCGAGGTAGGCGTGGGGCACCGAGCGCCCGCGCATGGCGGCGAGGAAGCGTTCGGCCTGTGCGGGCGGGCACACCGCGTCGTCCAGGCCCTGGAGCAGCACGAAGGGTGCGGTGATCCGGTCGGCGCGGGCCAGCGGCGAGCGGTCGCGGCAGCGGACGGCCAGGGCCTCGGGCGGCCCGGCGAGGCCGTCGACGTAGCGCGATTCCAGGTCGTGGGTCTCGGCGGCGAAGCCGGTGAGGTCGAGGACCGGGTAGATGACCGTGCCGCAGGCGTAGAGGTCGGTCGCGGCCAGCGAGGCCGCCGCGGTCCAACCGCCCGCGCTGCCGCCCCGGATGGCGAGCCGCCGCGGGTCGGCGGTGCCCTCGGTGGCCAGCGCGCGGGCCACCGCGGCGCAGTCGTCCACGTCGACCACGCCCCACTGTTCGCGCAGCCGCTCGCGGTAGGCCCGCCCGTAGCCGGTGGAACCGCCGTAGTTGACCTCGGCCACCCCGATGCCGCGGGAGGTGAAGTAGGCGATGTGCAGGTCGAGCACGGGCGGCACGTGGTCGGTGGGGCCGCCGTGCGCCCACACCACGTACGGCGGGAGCTCGTCGGCGGGGGCCCGCAGGGTGGGGTGGTGGGGCGGGTAGACGTGGGCGTGGATCTCGTGGTCGTCGGGGCCGAGGAAGGTCCGGCTCTGCGGCTCCGGGTAGTACGCCGGGTCCACCGGGCCGGGCCGGCGGGCGCCGCCCTCGGTGGCCACGGGCCGGGCGTGGCCGCTCGCCGTGTCCAGCTCGACCACCTCGTACGGGCTGCGCGGGCTGGCCGCGACGCCGTAGACGCGGGTGCCGTGCGCGGCGAGGGTGGGCTGCCAGGCGGTCCAGGGTCCGGCCGCGTCCACCAGGTCGCCGGTCTCCGGGTCGAGGAGGCCGAGCACCGAGGAGCCCTGCCCGTGCAGGACGGCGACGGTCCCTTCCGCCAGGGGTGCGAGCCATGCAAGGCCCGGCTTCCAGAGCGGGCCGCCGAACTCCTCCTCGCGCGGACACAGGTTGACGGGGGCCCCGCCGGTGGGGCTCACCCGGTACGGGTTCCACCAGCCGCCCCGGTCGCTGACCGCCAACAGGCTGCCGTCGGCGGCCCATTCGACCTGGGCGACGGCCTCGTCGGGGCCGCCGAGCACGGTGCGGACACCGGTGAGGCCGCCCTCGGCGGTGATCTCGGCCAGCAGCAGTTCGGTCCCGTCCCAGGGCATCCGCGGATGGTCCCAGACCAGCCAGGCGGCCCGCCGCCCGTCCGGCGAGAGCCGCGCGCCGGTGCTGAACCGGTTTCGGTCGTCGGTCAGTTCACGCACCGCCGAGCGGTCCTCGGCGGCGGATCCGTCCAGCGGTACGGCCGCCAGGACCCGGCGCACATCGGTCGGCGCGGGCCCGGTGAACTCCTCCATGACGCACCACACGGCGCCCTCGCGCAGCACCGGGTCCACCCAGCGCAGCCCGGCGCCGATCACGCCGAGGGGGGTCAGCGGGCGGGGTCGGGTGCCGGGCGCGTCCGGCTCGTACGCGTACATCCGCTGGTCGGCGAAGTGCGTGAAGACGATCAACGGGCCTTTGCCGGCGCCGCGTTCGCGGCCCGCCCAGGGCCGGCCGCCGTATTCGGTGAAGCCGCTGCGCACGTTCCACGGCGCGGGCAGCGCGGGGGCGGCGGGGCCGCCGTCGGCCGGTCGGCGGACCAGGGTGCGGCGGCCGCCCTCGTCCGGTCGCGGTTCGGTCCACCACACCTCGGCGCCGACCGTGCCCAGGTATTCGGGCCGGCCGTCGTGCGCGGCGGCGAGCGCGGCGGCGATGGGCGAGGGCCACGTGCCGTAGGGCGCGGTCGGCACGGCGGGCTGCGCGGGTACGGAGGGTGCCATCACAAGGTCCGCAGCGCGCGGTCGAGGACCTTGACCCCGAAGTGCAGGGCCTCGACGGGGACCCGTTCGTCCACCCCGTGGAAGAGCGACCAGTAGTCGAAGCCGGGGGGCAGCTTGAGCGGGGAGTAGCCGTAGCCGGTGATGCCGAGGCGGGAGAAGTGCTTGGCGTCGGTGCCGCCCGCCATGCAGAAGGGGACGACCCGCCCCTCGGGGTCGAAGTGCTCGACGGCCTCCCGCAGGACGTCGAACGTCCGTCCCTGGAACGGCGCTTCGAGGGCCACCTCGCGGTGGTGGAAGTCCCAGTCGACGTCGGGGCCGGTGAGCGCGTCCAAGGTCGCGTGGAACTCCGCCTCGCCGCCGGGCAGCGTCCGGCCGTCGATGTAGGCGGTGGCGTGCCCCGGGATGACGTTCACCTTGTAACCGGCGCTGAGCATGCTGGGGTTGGAGCTGTTGCGCAAGGTCCCCTCGACGAGCGCGCGGATCGGGCCCAGCCGCCCGAGGAGCGCGTCGAGATCGAATCCGGGGTCCCGCGGGTCGACGGACATCCCCTGGTGCGCGGCGAGTTCGGTGAGGCAGGCCGCGACGGTGTCGGTGATCCGCACGGGCCATTCGTGCGCGCCGATCCGGGCGACCGCGGCGGCGAGCCGGGTGACGGCATTGGCCCGGTTCGGCTTGGATCCGTGTCCCGCGGTGCCGCGGGCGGTCAACTTGAGCCAGGCGGTGCCGCGTTCACCGGCCGCGACGGGGTAGAGGGGGCCGCCGGTTCCGGCGTGGACGGTGAAGGCCCCCGATTCACTGATCCCTTCCGTACAGCCCTCGAAGAGGTCCGCGTGCCGGCGGACGAGGAAGTCGGAGCCGTCGACGGCGCTGTCCTCCTCGTCGGCGGTGAAGGCGATCACGACGTCGCGGCGCGGTCCGACCCCGGCCCGGGCCCAGGCCCGGACGACGGCGAGGATCATCGCGTCCATGTTCTTCATGTCGACGGCCCCGCGGCCCCACACCACCCCGTCGCGGACCTCGCCGGAGAAGGGGTCCACGCTCCAGTCGGCCGCCTCGGCGGGCACGACGTCCAGGTGGCCGTGGACGAGCAGCGCGGCGGCCGCGGGATCGGTGCCCGCGATCCGGGCGACCACGTTGGTGCGGCCCGCGGTGCGCTCCAGGAGTACGGGCTCCAGCCCGGCGGCGGCGAGGCGTTCGGCGGCGTACTCGGCGGCCGGGCGTTCCCGGCAGTCGCCGCCGCCGCGGTTGGTGGTGTCGATGCGGATGAGGCCGGAGGTGAACTCGACGACCTCGTCGAGCGCCAGCCGGTCGACGGCCGTCCCGTCCCTCACGTCCATCGGGTCCATAGGATCCAGAACCTGTTCCATGTCACCCATACTGCTCCTCCACCGCTGCGGAGACGATCGTCGTGACCGTCTTGAAGGTCCGGATCCCCTCGTACATCGCCCCGCTGGCGTAGGCGATCCTGCGCTCCCCGGACCGCTCGACCCCCGGCACGACGGTCGCGGCCATCGCCAGGTGCTCGGCGTCGAACTCGACCTCGACGGTGAAGGGGCCGCCGGCCACCGGTTCGTGGCGCACGGCGAGGCCGGTGGCCGCCTTGGCGGCGGAGCGGATGTCGGCGGCGGTCCGGGCGGGGGTGCGGCACACCGCGGCGTAGCGCGAGACGTGGTCCTTGACGGCGACGGTCCGGGCGCCGGGGGCGTATCCGGCCGCGTCCGCGCAGGTCAGGTCGTCGCCGGTGACCAGGACGACGGGGACGCCGTATTCGGCGACCACGAGGGAGTTGAGCCGCCCCTCGCTCGCCCGGACACCGTTCACCCATACCCCGGTGATCGAGTTGGCGAGGTAGGTGTGGGCGAGGACGCCCTCCTCGCCCGCGCCGGTGTGGTAGCCGACGAAGGCGATCCCGTCGACGTCCCCGTGCTGGACCCCTTCGACCATGGAGAGGGCCTTGTGGCGGCCGGTGAGCATCTGGACGCGCTCGTCGAGCCGCTCCAGCAGCAGGTTGCGCATGGTCCAGTGGGCTTCGTTGACGAGCACTTCGTCGGCGCCGCCGTCGAAGAAGCCGAGGGCGGCCGCGTTCACGTCGGAGGTGAACAGGGCGCGGCAGCGCTCCCACTGGGGGGTGCCGGGCAGGACGTCCGCGGGCCAGGTGACGCCGGTGGCGCCTTCCATGTCGGCGGAGACGAGGATCTTCATCAGGGCCCCCGGGCGGTCGGTCGCGACGCAGGGGCCCCAGCCTATCCACGGCCCCCGCCCGCGCCCAGGGTGCGGCGCGCCGGTCGGCGCCGGTCCGGGAAGTCCACTCGAACCGGTGAGCCGCCCAGGGCGTGCCCACCGGTCCGCGGGGGCCGGTACTAGCCCTTCTCGACCTCGGCGGCCAGGTTCGCCAGGACACTGTCGTAGATGCGGCCCAGGCCCTTGGGCGCGAAGGTCCGCTCGAAGAAGCCGCCGATGCCGCCGGCGCCGTTCCACACGGTGCTGACCACGGCCCTGGACTTGCCCTCGCCCGAGGGGGTGACGGTCCAGGTGGTGACCATGGAGGAGTTGCGGTCCTTCTCCACGAGCTGCCCGTCGGTGGGCTCGGTGACCTCCAGCAGGCAGTCGCGCACGCGCTTGCTGGTGGCCTGGAGCTTCCAGTGGACCAAGGTGCCCTCGCCGTCGCCGCCCTCGCGCACCTCGTACTCGCTGAAGTGCTCGGGGAGCAGCTTGCCCCGGGTGCCGCTGTAGTCCGCCAGCGCGTCGAACACGGATTCCGCGTCAGCCGCGATGATCCGCTCCGTGGTGGCCTCGACCTGCGCCATAGCTGTTCCTCCAGCAGTTGTGTTCACTCGTCCTGCGCAAGCCAATCACCTCCGCCCCGGCCGCCCAAATCCGCCGCCGGGCCGGCGCGGGCGCCGCGGCCGTACTCCATCTGCGGCCGGGCCCGCCGCTGAAGCGTCATCAGATCGGGCCAATACGTCGCACAATCCCGTCTTCCCCCCTCCGGTTCCGGGACGATTCCGCCCAGAACCCTCGGCTGGGAGGCCCCATGATCCGCCCCTTGACGAAGCGCGCCGCGGTGCTGCTGTCCGTCGCCACCGTCGCCACCGCCCTCGCGAGCCCGGTCACCGCCGCGGCCCCCACCGCTGCGGCACTGCGCTGGACCGACTGCAAGACCGCGCGCTACCCGACCCTGCAGTGCGCTTCCCTCGCGGTCCCGCTGGACCACGAACGGCCCGCCGGTCGGCAGATCTCACTGGCCCTCACCCGGGTTCCGCACACCGCCAGGACCTCCCAGGGCCCCCTGTTGGTCAATCCCGGCGGCCCCGGCGGCAGCGGGCGCTCCCTCGCCGGGTACGTCGCCTCCGCGCTCCCCAAGGCGGTGGCCGCGCAGTTCGACGTCATCGGCTTCGACCCGCGCGGCGTCGGCAGGAGCGAACCGACCCTGGACTGCGGCGCGGGCCACTTCAAGCCCGTGCGCCCGGACTCCGTCCCCCTCGACCCGGCCGTCGAGCAGGCCAACCTGGAGCGGGTGAAGTCCTTCGCCGAGTCCTGCCGGACCAAGCACGCGGACGTCCTGCCCTACATCGACACCGTGTCCGCCGCGCGCGACATCGAGCTGCTGCGGGTCGCCCTGGGCGCGCCGCGGATCAGCTACTTCGGCTACTCCTACGGGACCTACCTGGGCGCCGTGTACGCGAAGCAGCACCCGGAGCGCGTGCACCGGCTGGTGCTGGACTCCATCGTCGACCCCGGAGGGGTCTGGTACGGCGACAACCTCGCGCAGGACCGGGCCTTCGACGCCCGCCACAAGGCCTTCCTGGCCTGGGTGGCCCGGCACGACGCCACCTACCACCTGGGCACCGATCCGGCGCGGGTCGAGCGGCGCTGGTACGCCATGCGCGAGGACCTGCGCACCACCCCGGCGGGCGGGAAGGTGGGCCCGGCCGAGCTGGAGGACACCTTCATGCCGGGCGGCTACTACAACGGCTACTGGCCGAACCTCGCGGAGGCCTTCGCCGCCTACGCGGAGCGCGGCGAGACCAAGCCCCTGGTGGCCGCCTACGAGAAGTTCGGCGCGGTGGAACCCTCGGCGGGCAACAGCTACAGCGTCTACACGGCGGTCCAGTGCCGGGACTCGGCCTGGCCGAAGGACTGGAACCGCTGGCGCGCCGACATGTGGCGCACGCACGCCGAGGCGCCCTTCATGACCTGGAACAACGCCTGGTACAACGCCCCGTGCGCCTTCTGGCCGACCGAGCAGCTGGCCGCGCCGGACATCACCAACGCCGAACTGCCGCCCGCGCTGCTCTTCCAGGCCACCTTGGACGCGGCGACCCCCTTCGAGGGCGGGAAGAGCATGCACGAGAAGCTCAAGAACTCGGCCCTGGTCGTCGAGGAGGGCGGCGGCAACCACGGCATCGCGCTGAGCGGCAACACCTGCCTGGACGAGAAGCTGGCCACCTACCTGACGACGGGCAGGGCGGCCGACGCCACCTGCGCCGCCCGCCCCGACCCCCAGCCGGCCGCGGCCACCCGCGCCGTCGCGCCCACGGCCGGCGGCGCGGCCCTGCACGGGATGCTGGGCTTCCGCGGCTAGGCCGTCCCAGGGGCCCCTTCAGACGGGGGCGTCCAGCTCCCGCAGGGCCCGCGTCGCGGCCACCGCGAGGCGGGGATGGGACTGGGCCCGGGTCAGCACGTCCCGGGCCCGCGGGTCGGCGAGGGCGCCCAGCCCCTCCACGCAGGCGAGCGCCACCCGCCAGTACGGATCGTGCGGCCCCAGCAGCCGGGCCAGCGTGGCGATCAGGGCGGGAGCGGATTCGGGGGCCCGCAGCGCCACCAGGAGCCGGACCGGGTGCAGCGCGTAGGCCGTGCGCAGTTCGTTGGTGGCCAGGGCCGCCGCCGCGCGGGCGGTCCGGGGGTCGTTCAGCACCGCCAGGGCCTGCGCGGCGGCCTCGCAGCGCGGCGGGTCCCGGTGGTTGAGCAGCAGCACCAGGGACTCGAAGGCCCGCCGGTCACCGGCCAGCCCCAGCCGGTACGCCGCCAGCTCGCGGGCCCACAGCGGGCGGCCCGCCGCCGTCAGGGACGCGGCCAGGGCGTCCGGCCGCGCCGTCAACAGCGCCTCGTACTCCGGCGCTTGGTCCGCCTCTTCCCGCAGCCGCTCCAGCACGTTCACCCGACCACCCTAGGGCGGTCGGGGCGGGCAGGAGCGGCGTACGTCACATCTCCCGCGCTCTGGCCAACGGGTTACCGACGAGTTACTGTCCTTCTCAACACGTACGAGGGCGGCCTGGTGACGCAGCCGCCCCCGTGTCTGTCGGTCCGGTGCTCCGATCTCTTCGGGTACCGATGTTCTTACGGCGCGGCCCCGGGACAGGGTCCGCCGCTCTCCGCCCCCGCACGGCACCGCCCTGCACGGCATCCGCCCGCCCGGGCCCAGGCCCGTACCGGCGCCCCGCCCCGCACGGCATCCGGCGCGCCCCAGCCGCGCGCCCTCCCTCAGTCGTCACTCTTCACTGGAGTCCCGCGATGGACCGTCAGTCCAGTCAGCCCACCCCGTCCCCTTCCGGCTCCGCCGCCCTGCAGACGATCGCCGTCGTCGGTCTCGGCACCATGGGCGCCGGCATCGCCGAGGTCCTCGCCCGGGCCGGCCGCGAGGTCATCGGCATCGACACCGACGAGAGCGCCGCCCGGCGGGCCACCGCCGCCCTGGCCTCCGCCACCGCCCGCTCGGTCGCCCGCGAGCAGCTCACCGAGCAGGAGCGGGACGCCGTCCTCTCCCGCTTCCGCACCTTCGGCGAGCTGTCGGCCGCCGCCGACGCCGATCTCGTCATCGAGGTCGTCCCGGAGTCCTACGAGCTGAAGCAGCAGGTCTTCGCCGCGCTGGACACGATCGTGCGCCCCGACACCATCCTCGCCACCGGCACGAACGCGCTGTCCGTGACCCGGCTCGCGGCCGAGTCGCTGCGCCCCGAGCGGGTGCTGGGCCTGCACTTCTTCAACCCGGCCCCGGCCATGAAGCTCGTCGAGATCGTCTCCTGCGTGCTCACCGCGCCGACCGCCGTCGCGGCGGTCACGGCGCTCGCCCGCGAGCTCGGCAAGGAGCCCGTGGCGGTCGGCGACCGGCCCGGTTTCGTCGCGGACGGGCTGCTCTTCGGCTACCTGAACCAGGCCGCCGCCATGTACGAGGCCAAGTACGCCTCCCGCGAGGACATCGACGCGGCCATGAAGCTGGGCTGCGGCCTGCCGATGGGCCCGCTGGCCCTGCTCGACCTGATCGGCGTCGACACCGCCCGTACGGTCCTGGAGGCCATGTACGCCTCCTCCGGCGACCGCCTGCACGCCCCGGCCCCCATCCTCGGCCACCTCGCGGAGGCCGGTCTGACCGGCCGCAAGTCCGGACGCGGCTTCTACACGTACGAGGCCCAGGGCAGCCCGGTCATCGTGCGCGACCTGCAGACCCCGCTGGACGGGTCCGTCATCGCCTCCAGCCGTCCCGTGTCCACGGTCGGCGTGGCCGGTTCCGGCACGATGGCCAGCGGTATCGCCCAGGTCTTCGCACAGGCGGGCTACTCCGTGGTGCTGGCGGCCCGCAGCCAGGACAAGGCGGACGCCGCGAAGGCCGCGATCGGCACGTCCCTGGCCCGCGCGGTGAACAAGGGCCGGCTGACGGCCGAGGCCGCCGAGCGGACCCTGGAGCGGATCTCCCCGGCCGGTTCGCTGGACGCCTTCGCCGAGGTGGACATGGCCGTCGAGGCGGTCGCCGAGGACCTGGCGGTCAAGCAGGAGCTCTTCGCGACCCTGGACAAGGTCTGCCGGCCGGGGGCGGTGCTCGCGACGACCACCTCGTCCCTGCCCGTGATCGCGATCGCCCGCGCGACCTCGCGCCCGCAGGACGTGATCGGCATGCACTTCTTCAACCCGGCCCCGGCCATGAAGCTCGTCGAGGTGGTCCGTACGGTCCTGACGGCCGACGACGTGCACGCCACGGTCCGCGGGATCTGCCTGAAGGTGCGCAAGCACCCGGTGGACTGCGGGGACCGCGCCGGCTTCATCGTGAACGCGCTCCTGTTCCCGTACCTGAACAACGCGATCAAGATGGTCGAGCAGCACTACGCGAGCCTGGACGAGATCGACGCCGCGATGAAGCTGGGCGGCGGGTACCCGATGGGTCCCTTCGAACTGCTCGACGTGGTCGGTCTGGACGTCTCCCTCGCCATCGAGAAGGTCCTCCACAAGGAGTTCCGGGACCCGGGCCTGGCCCCCTCCCCGCTCCTGGAGCACCTCGTCGCCGCGGGCTGCCTCGGCCGGAAGACCGGCCGCGGTTTCCGTGAGTACGCCCGCCGGTAGGCCACGGCCCGACCGGCGGGCATCCGAGCCGGATGCGTGGGGAGGGCTGCTCGGGACTGCCGGACCCTCACGGCGGGACATACCCACCGAGCCTTGTGCGGGCCCTCCCCCGCATCCACCCCCGTCCCCGGCCCCACAGGCGCGCCCCGCCGCGCGAATGAAGTACTTTCGGTCTATGTCCCAGCCCGCCAAGACCTCGCCCCGCGCCGCCTCGGCCTCCGACGCCCCGGAGAGCCCCGCGGGTACCAAGGCGGCCGCCCAGCGCCTCAAGATGCGCCGCGAGCTGGCCGCCGCGGCCATGGAGCTGTTCGCGACGAAGGGGTACGAGGCCACCACCGTCGACGAGATCGCCGCGAGGGCGGGGGTCGCGCGGCGGACCTTCTTCCGCCACTTCCGGTCCAAGGAAGAGGCGATCTTCCCGGACCACGACGACACCCTGACCCGGGCCGAGGCGGTCCTGGACGTGGCCCCGGCGCACGAGCACCCGCTCGACACGGTGTGCCGCGGGATCAAGGAAGTCATGAAGATGTACGCCGCCTCCCCGGCGGTGTCGGTGGAGCGCTACCGGCTGACCCGCGAGGTCCCGGCGCTGCGGGAGCGCGAGATCGCTTCGGTGGCGCGCTACGAGCGGCTGTTCACGCGGTACCTGCTGGCCCACTTCGACGAGCAGGACCACCACGCCGGCAACGATGATCCACTGCTGGCCGAGGTGGCCGCCTCCGCGGTGGTCACCGCCCACAACCACGTGCTGCGGCGCTGGCTGCGGGCGGGCGGCCAGGGGGACGTGGAGGGCCAGCTGGACCACGCCTTCTCGATCGTGCGCAAGACCTTCGGTTCCGGGATCGGCGCGGGGCGCTCCCAGGCCGGGGCGCCGGCGCAGGCCGCCGCCGTCCGCACCGAGGGCGAGGTACTGGTCGCGGTGGCCCGTACGGACGCGCCGCTCGACGAGGTCATGCGCACGATCGAAGAGGCGTTGCGCAACAGATAGTCGACAGACAGCCGACAGACAGTCGCTTCGACAGTCGCTCCTGTCACAAGGGCCGCTCCCATGGTGGGGGCGGCCCTTTCGTTGTGTCCACCTTGCCCCTACTCGTGGGTAACTCTGATCGATCATCGCTCATCCGTGCAGGTCAATCGGCAAATGAGAGAAGTTTTTGGCACGCAGTGCCTTGCCGAGTGACACGGGGTGCCATACGTTGAATCTCGTCCGGATGTCCCCGCGATCCACGCCCACCACGGCACGGAGCGCGCCCCGGACGCCTGCGTCACAGGCACCCTCCGCGCCACCCGCGCGTCGCCACGCACCACCCCCGCCGGACCGACGGCACACGCTCAGCACCCTCACCTTCAGTACCCGCAGCACCACCACCCTCGCTCTTGCTCCACCTTCGTTGACCCCTCAGCGTTCCCTCAGCGCTCAGCCGGAGGCACCACCGTGAAGGACATCCTGGACGCGATCCAGTCGCAGGCCGCGACGGCCGCCGACTTCGCGGCCCTGCCGCTCCCCGAGTCCTACCGCGCGATCACCGTGCACAAGGACGAGACCGAGATGTTCGCGGGACTCACCACCCGCGAGAAGGACCCGCGCAAGTCCCTGCACCTGGACCAGGTCCCGGTGCCCGAACTCGGCCCGGGCGAAGCCCTGGTGGCCGTCATGGCCTCCTCGGTCAACTACAACTCCGTGTGGACCTCGATCTTCGAGCCCGTGTCCACCTTCAGCTTCCTGGAGCGCTACGGGCGCCTCTCCGAGCTGACCAAGCGGCACGACCTGCCGTACCACGTGATCGGTTCCGACCTCGCGGGCGTCGTCCTGCGCACCGGCCCCGGCGTCAACGCCTGGCGGCCCGGCGACGAGGTCGTCGCGCACTGCCTCTCGGTCGAGCTGGAGTCCTCGGACGGCCACAACGACACGATGCTCGACCCCGAGCAGCGGATCTGGGGCTTCGAGACCAACTTCGGCGGCCTGGCCGAGATCGCGCTCGTCAAGTCCAACCAGCTGATGCCCAAGCCGGACCACCTCAGCTGGGAGGAGGCCGCCTCCCCGGGCCTGGTCAACTCCACCGCCTACCGCCAGCTGGTCTCCCGCAACGGCGCCGGCATGAAGCAGGGCGACAACGTCCTGATCTGGGGCGCCAGCGGTGGACTCGGCTCCTACGCCACGCAGTTCGCCCTGGCCGGCGGCGCGAACCCGATCTGCGTCGTCTCCAGCGAGCAGAAGGCGGACATCTGCCGCGCGATGGGCGCGACGTCGATCATCGACCGCAACGCCGAGGGCTACAAGTTCTGGAGCGACGAGCACACCCAGGACCCGCGCGAGTGGAAGCGCTTCGGCAAGCGCATCCGCGAACTGACCGGCGGCGAGGACATCGACATCGTCTTCGAACACCCGGGCCGCGAGACCTTCGGCGCCAGCGTCTACGTCACCCGCAAGGGCGGCACCATCACCACCTGCGCCTCCACCTCGGGCTACATGCACGAGTACGACAACCGCTACCTGTGGATGTCGCTCAAGCGCATCATCGGCTCGCACTTCGCGAACTACCGCGAGGCGTGGGAGGCCAACCGCCTGGTCGCCAAGGGCAAGATCCACCCCACCCTGTCGAAGGTGTACTCCCTGGAGGACACCGGCCAGGCCGCCTACGACGTCCACCGCAACCTGCACCAGGGCAAGGTCGGTGTCCTCGCACTGGCCCCCACCGAGGGGCTCGGCGTGCGCGACCACGAGATGCGCGAGACGCACCTCGACGCCATCAACCGTTTCCGCAACGTCTGAGACGCCAAAGGGCTTAAGGATCGCTTGAGATGACAGAGCGCCAGAAGGACCGGCCGTGGCTCATGCGGACGTACGCCGGTCACTCCACGGCCGAGGCGTCCAACGAGTTGTACCGCCGCAACCTCGCCAAGGGCCAGACGGGTCTGTCGGTCGCCTTCGACCTGCCGACGCAGACCGGATACGACCCCGACCACATCCTCGCCCGCGGCGAGGTCGGCCGGGTCGGCGTTCCCGTCTCCCATCTCGGCGACATGCGGCGGCTGTTCCAGGACATCCCCCTGGAGCAGATGAACACCTCGATGACGATCAACGCCACCGCCATGTGGCTGCTGGCGCTCTACCAAGTGGCCGCCGAGGAGCAGGGGGCGGACATCGCCCAGCTCCAGGGCACCACGCAGAACGACATCGTCAAGGAGTACCTCTCGCGCGGGACGCACGTCTTCCCGCCCGGGCCCTCGCTCCGACTGACGACGGACATGATCGCGTACACGGTCAACCACATCCCGAAGTGGAACCCGATCAACATCTGCAGCTACCACCTGCAGGAGGCCGGGGCCACTCCGGTCCAGGAGATCTCGTACGCGATGTCCACGGCCATCGCCGTGCTGGACTCGGTCCGCGATTCGGGCCAGGTCCCGGCGGAGCGCTTCGGTGAAGTCGTCGCCCGCATCTCCTTCTTCGTGAACGCGGGCGTCCGCTTCATCGAGGAGATGTGCAAGATGCGCGCCTTCGGCCGGATCTGGGACCGGGTCACCCGCGAGCGCTACGGCATCGAGAACGACAAGCAGCGCCGCTTCCGGTACGGCGTCCAGGTCAACTCCCTCGGACTGACCGAGGCGCAGCCGGAGAACAACGTCCAGCGGATCGTGCTGGAGATGCTGGCGGTGACCCTCTCCAAGGACGCCCGCGCCCGCGCCGTGCAGCTGCCCGCCTGGAACGAGGCGCTGGGCCTGCCCCGGCCCTGGGACCAGCAGTGGTCGCTGCGCATCCAGCAGGTGCTCGCGCTGGAGAGCGACCTGCTGGAGTACGAGGACATCTTCGCGGGCTCGCACGTCATCGAGGCCAAGGTGGACTCCCTGGTCGACGAGTGCATGGCGGAGATCGAGCGGATCCAGGAGATGGGCGGGGCCATGGCCGCCGTCGAGTCCGGCTACCTGAAGTCCCAGCTGGTCTCCTCGCACGCCGAGCGGCGGGCCCGGATCGAGGACGGCGAGGACAAGATCGTCGGCGTCAACTGCTTCCAGCAGACCGAGCCGAACCCGCTGACCGCCGACCTGGACGGCGCGATCATGACGGTGGACGGCGCGGTGGAAGCGCTGACCGTCGAGCGCATCGGGCGCTGGCGCGCGGAGCGCGAGGAGTCCTCGGACCGGCAGGGCGAGGGCGATCCCTTCGTCTTCCCCACCACCCGGCAGGCCCTGGACCGGCTCAAGGAGGCCGCGGCCGGGACCGAGAACCTGATGGAGGCCACCTTGGAGTGCGCCCGCGCCGGTGTCACCACCGGCGAGTGGTCCACCGCCCTGCGCGAGGTCTTCGGCGAGTTCCGGGCGCCGACCGGGGTCTCCTCGGCGCCGGTCGCGGTCACCGCCGAGCCGGGCACGCCGATGGCGGAGGTCCGCGCCAAGGTGACCCGTACCGCCGAGGACCTGGGCGCCGGGCGGCTGCGACTGCTGGTCGGCAAGCCGGGCCTGGACGGACACTCCAACGGGGCCGAGCAGATCGCCGTACGGGCCCGCGACGCCGGGTTCGAGGTGGTCTACCAGGGCATCCGGCTCACCCCCGAGGAGATCTCCGCGGCCGCGCTGGCCGAGGACGTGCACTGCGTGGGGCTGTCGATCCTGTCCGGCTCGCACTGCGCGCTGGTCCCCGACGTCCTGGAACGCCTCCGGGCGGCGGGGGCGGGTGACATCCCCGTCATCGTCGGGGGCATCATTCCGAACGCCGATGCCGTCACCCTGAAGGCGGCCGGCGTCGCCGCCGTCTTCACCCCGAAGGACTTCGGCATCACGGAGATCATCGGCCGTATCGTCGACGAGATCCGCAAGGCGAACAAGCTCCACCCACTAGAGAACGTCGCAAGCACGGAGGTCCCCGCATGACCACGCCCCCTTCCCCGGTCAACCGGCTGCGGCCGCGCCGCTCCTGCCTCGCGGTGCCGGGTTCCAACCCGCGCTTCCTGGAGAAGGCCCAGGGCCTGCCGGCCGACCAGGTCTTCCTCGACCTGGAGGACGCCTGCGCCCCGCTCGCCAAGGAGGGCGCCCGCCACACGATCGTGGACGCGCTCAACAACGGCGACTGGACCGGCAAGACCCGGGTCGTGCGGGTGAACGACTGGACCACGCACTGGACCTACCGCGACGTGATCACGGTCGTCGAGGGCGCGGGCCAGAACCTCGACTGCATCATGCTGCCGAAGGTCCAGGACGCCCAGCAGGTGGTGGCCCTCGACCTGCTGCTGACGCAGATCGAGAAGACCATGGGCTTCGAGGTCGGCAAGATCGGCATCGAGGCGCAGATCGAGAACGCCAAGGGCCTGGTGAACGTCGACGCGATCGCCGCCGCCTCGCCGCGCCTGGAGACCATCATCTTCGGCCCGGCCGACTTCATGGCCTCGATCAACATGAAGTCGCTGGTCGTGGGCATGCAGCCGCCCGGCTACGGCGCGGACGCCTACCACTACATCCTGATGCGGATCCTGATGGCGGCCCGCATGCACGACCTCCAGGCGATCGACGGCCCCTTCCTCCAGATCAAGAACGTGGACGGCTACCGCGAGGTCGCCGGCCGCGCCGCCGCCCTCGGCTTCGACGGCAAGTGGGTCCTGCACCCCGGTCAGGTGGACGCGGCGAACGAGGTCTTCTCCCCCTCGCAGGAGGACTACGACCACGCCGAGCTGATCCTCGACGCCTACGACTGGTGCACCTCGGAGGCCGGCGGCAAGAAGGGCTCCGCGATGCTCGGCGACGAGATGATCGACGAGGCCAGCCGCAAGATGGCGCTGGTCATCTCCGGCAAGGGGCGCGCCGCGGGCATGCGGCGCACCACCAAGTTCGAGATCCCGGAGGGTTAGGCACCATGCAGTTCGGACGCACCTACGAAGAGTTCGAGATCGGCGCGGTCTACAAGCACTGGCCCGGAAAGACGGTCACCGAGTACGACGACCACCTCTTCTGCCTGCTGACCATGAACCACCACCCGCTGCACATGGACAGCAACTACGCCGAGAACACGACCGATTTCGGCAAGAACGTGGTCGTGGGCAACTACATCTACTCGTTGCTGCTCGGCATGTCCGTGCCGGACGTCTCCGGGAAGGCCATCGCCAACCTGGAGATCGAGTCGCTGCGGCACGTGGCGCCGACCTTCCACGGCGACACGCTCTACGGCGAGACCACGGTCCTCGACAAGACCCCGTCGAAGTCGAAGGACGACCGCGGCATCGTCTACGTCGAGACCAAGGGATACAAGCAGGACGGCACCCTCGTCTGCGTCTTCCGGCGCAAGGTGATGGTCCCGACCGAGACGTACATCACGGAGCGCGGCGGCGAGCAGCCCGGCCGGCCCACGCTGAAGGAACAGGGGAAGTAGCACCATGGCCCGACTTGCCCAGACCGCCGGCCTCAACGATGTCCAGCGGGAGATCCTCAAGACCGTCCGCGAGTTCGTCGACAAGGAGATCATCCCGGTCGCGACCCAGCTGGAGCACCGCGACGAGTACCCGCAGCAGATCGTCGACGGCCTCAAGGAACTCGGCCTCTTCGGCCTGATGATCCCGGAGGAGTACGGCGGTCTCGGTGAGTCCCTGCTCACCTACGCGCTGTGCGTGGAGGAGATCGCGCGGGGCTGGATGTCCGTCTCGGGCATCATCAACACCCACTTCATCGTGGCGTACATGATCAAGCAGCACGGCACCCAGGAGCAGAAGGACCACTTCCTGCCGCGGATGGCGGCGGGCGAGATCCGCGGCGCGTTCTCGATGTCCGAGCCGGGTCTGGGTTCCGACGTGTCGGCCATCACCTCCAAGGCGGTGAAGGACGGCGACGAGTACGTCCTGAACGGCCAGAAGATGTGGCTGACGAACGGCGGCACCTCCACGCTCGTCGCCGTCCTCGTGCGCAGTGACGAAGGCCACCCGGAGGGCACGGCCCCCCACAAGTCGATGACGACCTTCTTGATCGAGAAGGAGGCCGGTTTCGGCGAGGTGCGTCCCGGCCTGACCATCCCGGGCAAGATCGACAAGATGGGCTACAAGGGCGTCGACACGACCGAGATGATCATGGACGGCCTGCGCATTCCGGCCAATCGGGTCCTTGGTGGGACAACCGGCCGAGGGTTTTACCAAATGATGGACGGGGTCGAGGTCGGCCGTGTCAACGTGGCGGCACGTGGCTGTGGCGTCGCTCAGCGTGCGTTCGAGTTGGGTGTCTCATATGCCCAGCAACGTCACACTTTCGGCAAGGCCATCGCCGAGCACCAGGCGATCCAGTTCAAGCTGGCCGAGATGGCTACCAAGGTCGAGGCCGCCCATGCGATGATGGTCAATGCAGCACGCAAAAAGGACTCCGGGGAACGAAACGACCTCGAAGCAGGGATGGCGAAGTACCTCGCCTCCGAGTACTGCAAGGAGGTGGTCGAGGACGCCTTCCGCATTCACGGCGGCTACGGCTTCTCGAAGGAATACGAGATCGAGCGCCTCTACCGGGAGGCCCCGATGTTGCTGATCGGTGAAGGTACCGCCGAGATCCAAAAAATGATCATTGGGCGACGCCTGCTCGAGGAGTACCGGCTCCAGGGCTGAAAGTCCGCCTTTTCCCCGAAATGTCCGAATCATTTCGGGGAAAAGGTCACATCCAGTCACTGGCCGACGGACATCGACTCGGCTTCTGGCTTGCCCAGTTGTTGCGTGCAACCGATAGCATTCCAGTAAAGCCGCCGTCCCGTCCCCCAGTTTGCGGCGCGGCAATCACCCGCTACGAAGGTCATCCATGCCCCACAGCCAAACCTCTGCACCTCGCGTCGGCCTCCTCGGTGGACGCCTCGCGCGCGGAGCATCGCCGTGGCTTCTGCCGACCGTCGCCACCGCTGCGCTCAGCCTCACCCGGGCCCGCAAGTCCGGCCGCTGGGCCGCCGTGGCCGTGCCCACCACTGCGCTGGCGGCGGGCATGCTGTGGTTCTTCCGCGACCCCGAGCGAGAGATCGCCCAGGGCCGCGTCATCTCGCCCGCCGACGGAGTGGTGCAGAGCATCATGCCGTGGAAGGACGGGCGCACCCGGGTCGCGATCTTCATGAGCCCGTTGAACGTCCACGTCAACCGCGCGCCCCTCGCGGGCACGGTGACGTCCGTGGAGCACATCCCCGGCGGATTCGTTCCGGCGTTCAACAAGGAGAGCGAGAACAACGAGCGCGTCGTCTGGCACTTCGACACCGAGCTCGGCGACATCGAGATGGTGCAGATCGCGGGAGCGGTCGCCCGTCGCATCGTTCCCTACCTGCCGGCCGGCACGAAGGTCGAGCAGGGCGAGCGCATCGGTCTGATCCGCTTCGGATCGCGCGTCGACATCTACCTTCCCGAGGGTGTCGAGGTCGCGGTCGAGGTCGGGCAGGCCACCACCGCGGGGGTGACTCGAATTGACCGTGACTGATCCCGAATCACCGGCCAGCCGGGCGGACCACACGACGACCGGCCCCGGCCGGTCCGACTGGGTGCCCGAAGCCGAGGAGGAGACCGACGGCGAGGAGATGCCCCTCTCGCTGCGGCTGTCGATAGCCGACACCCTCACCCTCGGCAACGCGACCTGTGGATTCATGGCGGTGTACTTCACCACCACCGGAATCCTCATTCCGCACCTCACCGGCAGTGACGAGTCGGGCATGGCGCGTCACAGCGCCGCGACCGCCGTGATACTGATGCTGCTCGCCGCGGTCTTCGACCTGTGCGACGGCCTGGTGGCCCGAAAGCTGCGCAGCTCGCCCATGGGCGCGGAGCTGGACAACCTGTCCGACCTGATCAGCTTCGGACTGGCCCCCGCGTACTTCGTGCTCGTCTACGGCATGGTCGCCGACGACGCGCATCAGAAGGTGTCGGCCATGGCCGCGATCGTGGTGCTGCTCGCCGTCGTGCTCAGACTCGCCAGATTCAGCTGCGTGACGATGAAGGACGGCATGTTCCAGGGCATGCCGAGCCCCTTCGGCGCGCTCACGGTCGTCTCGATCGTGCTGCTGGAGCTGCCCTTCGTCCCGACCACGATGGCGATCATCGGCGTGGCCTGGCTGATGGTGAGCCGGGTCGAGTACCCCAAGCCGCGGGGCGTCCTCGCGGTGGCGATGCTCAGCTGGATCGTCGGTGCGATGGGGCTGCTGGCGGCCTGGGCGTTCGACGCCCCGGGTGGTCAGCTGCTGCTCCAGACGGGCTGCGCGCTCCAGATCGCCCTCGCGGCGACCATCCCGCTCTTCGCGACCACGCGGCGGGCCAACACCTTCCGCCACAACCGGCGCGAGGCACGGGCGGGCCAGCTGCCCTAGCGGGCGGCACGCTCAGCAGACGTAGACGCAGACGAGGGGCCCCGGACACCGATACGGTGACCGGGGCCCCTTCGCGTGGCACGTCGCGCAGCCCCTGGCCGGCCTGGTATCGGCCCGGGACCGGCCCGAGGTCCGTGAAGGTCCATGTCGGAAAACCGCCAGCCCGGCCCTCCGGAATGTCCGATCCTTGAGGCATGCACACCGACACCGAGCGCTGCGTGCGGGCCGTCCGATCGAAGGACGCCCGCTTCGACGGATGGTTCTTCACCGCCGTCAGGACGACCGGGATCTACTGCCGCCCGAGCTGCCCGGCGGTGCCGCCCAAGGTGGCGAACATGACCTTCCTGCCCAGTGCCGCCGCCTGCCAGCAGGCCGGCTACCGGGCCTGCAAGCGCTGCCGCCCCGACACCAGCCCCGGCTCCCCCGAGTGGAACGCCCGCGCCGACGCCGTCGCCCGGGCCATGCGGCTCATCCAGGACGGGGTGGTCGACCGCGAGGGCGTCCCCGGGCTCGCCGCCCGCCTCGGCTATTCGACGCGGCAGGTGGAGCGCCAGCTCAACGCCGAGCTGGGGGCCGGTCCGCTGGCCCTGGCCCGGGCCCAGCGCGCGCAGACCGCGCGGCTGCTGGTGGAGACCTCCGAGCTGCCGATGGGCGACATCGCCTTCGCCGCCGGCTTCTCCTCCATCCGAACCTTCAACGACACCGTGCGCGAGGTCTTCGCCCTCGCCCCGGGCGAACTGCGCCAGAAGGCGCGTGCGGCCCACCGCGGCGCCGCGGAGCCCCGCGTCCCCGGCTCGCTGTCGCTGCGGCTGCCCTTCCGCGCCCCGCTCACCCCCGACAACCTCTTCGGGCACCTGGTGGCGACCGCCGTCCCCGGGGTGGAGGAGTGGCGCGACGGGGCCTTCCGGCGGACCCTGCGGCTGCCCCACGGCACCGGGGTGGTGGCCCTGAGCCCACGGCCCGACCACATCGCCTGCCAGCTGTCCCTGACCGACCTGCGGGACCTGACGATCGCGATCAGCCGCTGCCGCTGGATGCTCGACCTGGACGCCGATCCGGAGGCCGTGGACGACCAGCTGCGCCAGGATCCGCTGCTCGCCCCGCTGGTGGACAAGGCCCCCGGGCGCCGGGTGCCCCGTACCGTCGACGCGGCGGAGTTCGCCGTACGGGCGGTGCTCGGGCAGCAGGTGTCGACGGCGGCCGCGCGCACCCACGCGGCCCGCCTGGTGACGGCGTACGGGGAGCCGGTCACCGACCCCGACCCGGCGGGCGGGCTGACCCACCTCTTCCCGTCCCCCGAGGCGCTGGCCTCGCTGGACCCCGAGACCCTCGCCCTGCCGCGCAGCAGGCGCACGACCCTGACCACCTTGGTCGGCGCCCTGGCCGACGGGTCGCTGCCGCTCGGCCTGGGCAGCGACTGGGAGGCCGCGCGGGCGCAGCTCGGCGCGCTGCCCGGTTTCGGGCCCTGGACCACCGAGGTGATCGCGATGCGGGCGCTGGGCGACCCGGACGCCTTCCTGCCCTCCGACCTGGGGGTGCGGCGGGCCGCGCAGGGGCTCGGCCTGCCGTCCACCCCGGCCGCGCTGACCGCCCGGGCGGCGGGCTGGCGGCCCTGGCGGGCGTACGCCGTCCAGTACCTGTGGGCGACGGACGACCACCCCATCAACCACCTGCCGGGCTGACCCGGACACCGCCTTCCACGACCACGCCCACCCCGCACGAGGAGATCCCGACTCATGGACACCGCCGACACCACCAGCAGGCAGCACACCGTCGTCGACAGCCCCTACGGGCCGCTCACCCTGGTCGCCACCGGCGGCACGCTCAGCGGCCTCTACATGACCGGCCAGCGGCACCGGCCGCCGGAGGAGTCCTTCGGGGTGCGGGTGGCGGCCACCGAGGAGCCCTTCCCCGCCGTCGCGGCGCAGCTGACCGCCTACTTCGCCGGGGAGCGCACCGATTTCGACCTCCCCCTGCGGCTGGAGGGCACCGACTTCCAGCGCGGCGTCTGGGACCAGCTGACGCGCATCCCCTACGGCGAGACCTGGTCGTACGGAGAACTGGCGGCCAAGCTGGGCAAGCCGAACGCCTCGCGCGCGGTGGGCCTGGCCAACGGGAAGAACCCGATCGGCATCATCGTCCCCTGCCACCGGGTGATCGGGGCCTCGGGGAGCATGACCGGCTACGGCGGCGGGGTCGAGCGCAAGGTGCGGCTGCTGGAGTTCGAGTCCGGCCGCGCGGGCACGGCGACGCCGACCGACGGCCTGTTCTGACCGGCGACCGAGCGGTGGGGCGTGGCGCGCAGTACGTCCTAGAGCACCATCAGGGGGACCAGGAGGGCGAAGGCGGCGCCGGCCTCGACCGCGTACCCGTACAGCGAGGGGTGCGGCACGGGGGCGGCGAGCAGCACCAGGCTCTGCTGGGACGCGGCGGCCTCCACCCACTCGGCGGGGGCGCCGAGGTTGCCCTGGTACCAGCCCTCGCAGGCGCCGGGGCCGCTGACGAAGAGGACGTCGTCCTCCCGGCGGTAGGCCGCGGTCCAGCCCTCGGCGGGGGCCGCCCAGCCGTCGTAGTCGGTGAAGTGGGCCCAGCCGCCGTCGCGTATCGCGGTGTCGAACAGCCAGACGGGCACGCCGTCGGGCGTGACGTCGGCGCCGGCCTGCTCCTCGGTGGTGAAGTGGACCATGGGCAGGGCGTCAGGCCCATCGGCGGTGCTGGGCCAGGCGTACATCGTGATCATCGGGTCATTGTGACCCGTCCCGTGTAGGCGCCGTGTGATGGGTCACCCTCTGGGCTCTCCGGGCCCCTTCACCGCGGTCGGCGGCCGTTCTCCAGCTCCGCCGCGCCCTCGCCCGATCCCAGGACCCGGTAGGCCTCCGCGGTGCGCAACCCCAGCGCGCCGGGCAGGTAGTCGGTGAGCTCGGCGGGCTCGACCAGCCGCCAGGAGATCAGCTCCTCCTCCTGGAGCGTGATGGCGGCCAGCTGGTCCACGTCCAGCACGCCGCCGTCGAAGAGGTAGGCCACGAGCGGCGGGCGGGCCGGCCCCAGCGTCCAGTCCACCGCGAGCAGCCGGCCGAGCGGGAGGTCGAGGCCGATCTCCTCGGCGCTCTCGCGTCGGGCCGCGCCGCGCGGGGACTCGCCCCGGTCCGACTCGACGGTCCCGCCGGGCAGCGCCCAGCCCTCGCGGTAGTTGGGCTCGACGAGCAGGACCCGGCCCGCGGTGTCCCGGTAGAGCGCGGCCGCACCGGCCAGCACGCGGGGCAGGCTCGCGATGTAGGTGGCGTAGTCATCCGTGGTGGTCACGGCGCCAGCCTACCGAGCCGCGCGGGGCCGGTCGCCGCTCCCGCTCAGGCCGTGCCGTCGCCGTCCTCGCGGTCCCGGGAGCGGGAGGACTCCGCCACGCGCCGCAGCCGGGGGTGGCGGGCCGGGCCCTGCTCGGTGAGGGCGTCGCCGACCATGGCCCGTACGGCGTCGCGCACCCCGTGCAGGGGATGGTTGCGGGCGGGACCGGCGCCGGGGTCCGCCCGTAGCTCCTTCACCAGTGCCCAGCACACCAGGAGCATCACCAGGACGAAGGGCAGGGCGACGAGGATGGTGGCGGTCTGGAGGGACTTCAGCCCCCCGGCGACGAGCAGCACCGCGGCGACGGCCGCCATCAGCACGCCCCAGGTCACCACGAGCCAGGTGGGCGGGTGGAGCGAGCCGCGGCTGGTGAGCGAGCCCATGACGAGGGAGGCGGAGTCGGCGCTGGTGACGAAGTAGGTCATCACCAGGGCCATGGCGACGTAGGAGGTGACCGTGCCCAGCGGCAGGGCGTCGAGCATCGCGAAGAGGGAGGCCTCGGTGCCGTCCTTGATCTTCGCGGCGAAGTCGACGGCGCCGGTGGACTCCAGCCGGATCGCGGTGCCGCCCATCACGCAGAACCAGATGACGGTCGCCCCGCTGGGCACCAGCAGCACCCCGACCAGGAACTCGCGGATGGTGCGGCCGCGCGAGATCCGCGCGATGAAGGTGCCCACGAAGGGCGCCCAGGAGAGCCACCAGGCCCAGTAGAAGATCGTCCACGCGCCGAGCCAGGTGCTGTCGGTGAAGGCGCCGGTGCGGCTGGCCATCGGGAGGAGCTGGTGCAGGTAGCTGCCGACGCTGGCGGGGATCACGTCGAGGATGTAGACGGTCGGGCCGAGCAGGAAGACGAAGAGCATCAGGACGGCGGCCAGCACGATGTTGATGGTGCTGAGCCACTTCACCCCCTTGTGCAGGCCGGAGAAGGCCGAGAGCACGAAGGCGGCGGACAGCGAACCGATGATGATCAGTTCGAGGGTGGTCGAGTCCTCGACGCCGGTGGTGATGTTGAGGCCCTTGGCGACCTGGAGCGCGCCGAGGCCGAGGCTGGTCGCGGTGCCGAAGACGGTCGCGAAGACGGCGAGCAGGTCGATGGCGCGGCCCGGCCAGCCGTCGGCGCGCTCCCGCCCCATGAGCGGGACGAAGGCGGAGCTGAGGCGGTTGCCGCGGCCCTTGCGGAAGGTCGCGTAGGCGAGGGCGAGGCCGGCGATGCCGTAGATGGCCCAGGGGGTCAGGGTCCAGTGGAAGAAGGAGTACTCCAGGGCCGCGCGGGCGGCGTTGCCGGTGCCGGGGGCCGCACCGCTGGCGGGGGGCGGGGTCAGGAAGTGGGTCAGCGGTTCGCCGACCCCGAAGAACATCAGGCCGATGCCCATGCCCGCGCTGAACATCATCGCGATCCACGCGAGGTTGGTGAACTCGGGTTCGGAGTCGTCGGCGCCGAGGCGGATCCGGCCGAAGCGGCTGATCGCGAGGACGACGCACATGACCAGGAAGACGTCGGCGGCGATCACGAACAGCCAGGCGAAGTTGTTCAGCACCCAGGCCAGCGCGGTGCTCGACGCGGAGTCGAAGGAGTGCTTGCCGAGCGCCGCCCAGGCGACCACGGCCAGCACGGCGATCACCCCGATGACGACGACCGCGAGGTCGGGCGAGTCGTCCCCGGGGGTTCCGGGTGCGCCCTCCGGGGTGTCCGGGCGTGGCTGTTCCAGTGAATCCGCACTCATGTGGCCCCACTATGCGCGGGAATGTCGGCATTAATGACCATGGCGCGCCGGGTGTGTCCCAGGCCACCCATGGGCATTGGAGAATCCTCCGGATAGGCTCAGGGCGGCGCGACTGCACTGTTCGATAGCAAGGGATCAACAAGGTGACGGACGGAGCAGTAACTGAGACCGCGCGCGTGCTCATCGCCGCGGACAAATTCAAGGGTTCGCTCACGGCCGTGCAGGTCGCCGAGCGGGTGACGGCGGGCCTCCGCGAGGCCGTACCGGGCGTGGAGATCGAGACCCTCCCCGTCGCGGACGGCGGCGACGGCACGGTCGCGGCCGCGGTGGCGGCCGGGTTCGAGCGCCGGGAGGTACGGGTCACCGGACCGCTCGGTGACCAGGTCACGGCCGCTTTCGCGCTGCGCGAGGGCACCGCCGTGGTCGAGATGGCGGAGGCCTCCGGCCTCCAGCTGCTGCCGGCGGGCGTCTTCGCCCCGCTGACCTCGACCACCTACGGCTCGGGCGAGGTACTGAGGGCGGCCCTCGACGCGGGCGCGCGCTCGATCGTCTTCGGTGTGGGCGGCAGCGCCACCACCGACGGCGGCGCGGGCATGCTGTCCGCGCTGGGCGCCGTGTTCCTGGATGCGAACGGTGAACCGGTCGGTCCGGGCGGTGGCGGCCTGGCCTCCCTGGCCTCGGCCGACCTGTCCGGGATCGACCCGCGCTTCGCCGAGGTGGAGTTCGTGCTCGCCAGCGACGTGGACAACCCGCTGACCGGCCCGAAGGGCGCTCCCGCGGTCTACGGTCCGCAGAAGGGCGCGAGCCCCGAGGACGTGGCGACGCTGGACGCCGCGCTGGCGCACTTCGCGGTGGTGCTGGAGAAGGCGATCGGCCCGAAGGCGGCCGAGTGCGCGCTGGCTCCGGGTGCGGGTGGTGCGGGCGGCATCGGCTACGGCGCGCTGCTGCTGGGCGCCACCTTCCGGCCCGGCATCGAGCTGATGCTGGAGGTGCTGGGCTTCGCCCCGGCCCTGGAGCGGGCCACGCTGGTGATCACCGGTGAGGGCTCCCTCGACGAGCAGACGCTGCATGGCAAGGCCCCGGCGGGCGTGGCGGCAGCCGCGCGCGCGGCGGGCAAGGACGTCGTCGCGGTGTGCGGGCGGCTCGCGCTGACCGAGGAGGCCCTGCGGGCCGCCGGGATCCGGCGCGCGTACCCGCTGACGGAGATCGAGCCGGACACGGCGAAGTGCATCGCCAACGCCGGTCCGCTGCTGGAGCGGGTGGCGGCGAACATCGCCGCCGACGTGCTCTGACCCCGACCCACCCGGGCCCCCGCTCCCTACGGGAAGCGGGGGCCCCGCCAAGACCACCGTTTGAGCCCCGCCGGCGTTTGAGGCGCCGCCGGAGGCACACCGGGGCCCCGCACCCGCCACAGGCACGCCCTCGAACGCCGGGCAGGCTTGAAGGGCACAACCCTCAGGCCCCGCCGGAGGCACCGGGCTACGCGGCCGACGCGGCCTCGAAGGCGGCGTACGCCTGCGCGTCGAAGAGGACGAAGCGGACCTCCTCCACCGAGCCCCCCGCCGCGGAGCGGACCGTCGCGAGCGCGATCCGCGCACCATCGTCCATCGGCCAGCCGTAGACACCGGTGGAGATGGCCGGGAAGGCGACCGTACGGGCCCCCAGCTCGGCCGCCACCCGCAGGGACTCCCGGTAGCAGGAGGCCAGCAGCGCGGACCGGTCCTCCTCCCGGGAGTGGACCGGCCCGACCGTGTGGATCACGTGCTCGGCCGGCAGCAGCCCCGCCGTGGTCGCGACCGCGCGGCCCGTCGCGAGGCCCTTGCCGTAGTGGGAGGCGCGCAGGGCGCGGCAGGCTTCCAGGATCTGCGGACCGCCGCGCCGGTGGATGGCGCCGTCCACCCCGCCCCCGCCGAGCAGGGAGGAGTTCGCCGCGTTGACCACGGCGTCCACGCGTTCGGCCGTGATGTCGCCCTGGACCAGGATGATGCGGACCATCAGGAGGAGCCCTTTCGCAGGTGGCGCCAGACCGCCTTCGCCGCGTTGTGGCCCGACATGCCGTGCACGCCCGGCCCGGGCGGAGTCGCGGAGGAGCACAGGAAGACGGCCGGGTGGGCCGTGGTGTACGGGGACAGGGTGAGCTTCGGGCGCAGCAGCAGTTGGAGGCCGGAGGCGGCGCCGCAGGCGATGTCCCCACCCACGTAGTTCGGATTGCGGGCGGCGAGCTGCGCCGGGCCCGCGGTGGCGCGGGCGAGGACCAGGTCGCGGAAGCCCGGGGCGAAACGCTCCAGTTGGCGTTCGACGGCGTCGGTGAGGTCGCCGTCCCAGCCCGCGGGCACGTGCCCGTAGGCCCAGAAGACGTGCTTGCCCTCGGGCGCCCGGCTCGGATCGACGAGGCTGGGTTGCGCGGTGATGAGGAACGGGGTGCGGGGGGCCCTGCCGGCGGCGGTCAGTTGCAGGGCGGCGTCGATGTCGCGGGTGCGCGGGCCGACCTGGACGGTGCCGGCCCGGCGCGCCGCCGACGCGGTCCACGGGACGGGCCCGTCCAGCGCGTAGTCGAGCTTGAACACCCCGGCGCCGTAGCGGTAGCCGTCGTAGGCGCGGCCCAGCCGGGCGATCCGGGCCAGCGCGGTCGGCGAGGTGTCGAAGACGTAGGCCCGGGCCGGCGGCAGGTCGTCCAGCCGCTTGACCTCGAAGCCGGTGTGGACGGCGCCGCCGAGGTCGCGCAGGTAGGCGGTGAGCGCGTCCGCGATGGACTGGGAGCCGCCGCGCGGCATCGGCCAACCGCCCGCGTGCGCGGCGAGGGCGAAGACCAGCCCGACCGCGCCGGTCGCGATCCCGCCGAGCGGCGCGATGACGTGGGCGACGAGTCCGGCGAACAGGGCGCGCGCCCGGTCGTCCCGGAAGCGCCGCATCAGCCAGGTGGACGGGGGCAGCCCGGCGAGCCCGAAGCGGGCCAGGGTGAGCGGGTCGACGGGCAGCGCGGTGGACGGCAGGGACATGAAGTCCCGGGCCAGGGTGTCCCATCGGCCGAGGTAGGGCGCGACCAGGCGGCGGTAGGCGCCCGCGTCCCGGGGGCCGAAGGACGCGGCGGTCTCGGCGACCGACCGCGAGAGCACGGCGGCGCTGCCGTCGTCGAAGGGATGCGCCATCGGCAGCGGGGCGTGCAGCCACTCCAGCCCGTACCGCGCGAGCGGCATGGTCGCGAACACGGGCGAGCCCGCGCCCAGCGGGTGGACCGCGGAGCAGGGGTCGTGCCGGAAGCCGGGGAGGGTCAGCTCCTCGGTCCTGGCCCCGCCGCCGACCGTGTCGGCGGCCTCGAACACGGCCACGGAGAAGCCGCGCCGGGCCAGTTCGACGGCGGCCGTGAGCCCGTTGGGACCCGCTCCCACGACGACCGCATCGAGAATCGACGACACCATGCGACTCCTCCGTCCGGTGGCGGCACTGCCCCAGGTGCCCCAGGATATTCCGCGGGCGCGGTGCTACGCGCCGCGCAGCAGGTCGCGGATCCGCAGCGCCGTCGCCTCGTCCCGGCCGACCGCGAAGGGCAGTGCGTTGTCCCGGTCCACCCGGTACGGCTCGCCCGCGACGGTGCTCTGCGCTCCGCCCGCCTCGGCGACCAGCAGGAGTCCGGCCGCGTGGTCCCAGGCCGAGGGCCAGGTGAAGGCCAGGCCGTCCATCTCGCCGCGGGCCACCTTCAGGTACTCCAGGCCCGCCGAGCCGCAGGGGCGCGCGGCCACCCCCGGTACGTCGAGGCGCCCGAGGGTGCGCTTGTCCTCCTCGCTCGTGTAGAGCGGGTGGGCCATGGCGACCCGCAGCTCGGCGCCGGGTTCGGGGGAACCGCTGCGTATGGCCTCGCCGTTGACGAAGGATCCGCCGCCGCGCACCGCGGTGGCGATCTCCTCCAGGGCCGGCGCGAAGGTCCAGGACGCGAGGATCTCACCGCGTACGGCCAGCGCCACCAGCGTGCAGAAGCCTGGGTCCCCCGCCACGAACTGCCGGGTCCCGTCGACCGGGTCCACGATCCACACGGGGGCCTCGCCGCGCAGCGCCCCGTAGACGGCGGGGTCCGCGTGCACGGCCTCCTCGCCGACCACCACCGAGCCCGGGAGCAGCCGGGTCAGGGAGTCGCTCAGGTGCTCCTCGGCGCGCCGGTCTGCGACCGTCACCAGGTCGTGCGGACCGGTCTTCTGGTCGACCTCGTGGTCGGCGAGCTGCCGGAACCTCGGCATGATCTCGACCGCGGCGGCCTTGCGGACGGCTTCCTCGACATCGGACAGGTCACGGGCCAGAAACTCTTCGATCATGCCTCCATCAGACCACGCCGGACCGACAATCCCCACTGACAAAGGCGGGCCCGCGGGTGGACCGCGGGTAAACGGGGTCCGGTGGACCGGCCGGGCCGGTGACCCCGGGGTGACCGGAGGGTCGCGTACCGCCTGGTGGGGTGGGTGGGTGCGTGCTATACCGGCGCCGGGACGTCACCGGCCTCCCGCCGGGGCGCCGCAGCAGCCCGTACACCGACCAGGGGGATCTCCATGCGCGGATCGCGCGGATCGGCCGGCCCGTCGTCACCACGCCGTACCCGTCGGGGAGCGGCGCTGCTCGCCTGCGCCGCGGCCCTGGCCCTGGCGTTCGTGGCGGCGCCCGCGCCCGCGCCGGCCGCGGCCGGCACCGCGCTCCCCTCGCTGCCCGCGCCCAACGCCTCGGGGTTGACCTTGCGGAGCTGGTCCGTCGCCACCGGCCAGAGCGAGCGGATGGGCGAAGCGTCCTTCACCACGCCCGCCCTCTTCGCCGCGCACGGCGGCCCGCCGACCGCGGGCCGGGTGCCGGTGCGGGTACGGATCCTGCTGCCCGAGGGCTATCGGCGGGACCCGGCGCACCCGTACCCCGTGCTGTACCTCCTGCACGGCGGCACCGGGGACGTCGAGCAGTGGTCGAAGACCGACCAGGGCAACATCGCGGCAGCGGTGCGGGGTTCGGCGTTCCAGGGCATCGTGGTGATGCCGGAGGCGGGTCAGGCGGGCTGGTACAGCGACTGGCCCGGGCACACGGACGGCTTCTTCGCACCGCAGTGGGAGACCTTCCACGTCAAGCAGTTGCTGCCGTGGATCGACGCGAACTTCAACACGGTCAGGTCGGCGTCGGGCCGCGCCGTGGCGGGCGCGTCGATGGGCGGCTACGGAGCCCTGCGCTACGCCGGCCGCTACCCGGAACTCTTCTCCGCTGTGGGCGCGTTCTCGGGTGGCACGGACATCTATCCCTCGGCCGCGCAGGACTTGATCGCACGATCCACCTGGACGGTGGGGGCCTCGATCCAGTGGACCGGGCTCCTCGACGGGAAGTACCGGGTCACCGGCGACACCCCGTACCGGATGGCCACGGTCTTCGGCGCGCCGGACACCTGGCCCGGCCAGAACCCGGCGAACCTGGCGCTGGACGGCAGGTACGGCGCCTACAGCGGCAGGATGGCCCTGTACGCGGGCGGCGCCGACGGCGCGGGCGAGGTGGAGATCGGGGCCTGGAACGCGGCCCTGCACCAGGACCTCGCCGACCGCTCGGTGACCCACCGCTACTGCCGGGGCGCGGGCGAGCACGCCTGGCCGTTCTGGGGCCCGGAGCTCCAGGACTTCCTGTCGTACGCCTACGGGCCCGCCGCACCGACCACCTGCCCGAACGGCTGGGGTCCGCCGGCCCCGTGACCGGCGGGGCCCGGTGGGGGCGCCCGGTCGGGGCGCCCCGGGCTTCAGGCGGCGAAGCGATCGGGATCGGCCGCCTCCCAGTCCGCCCGCCACGCGGCCGGCGCGTCCCCCAGCAACTGCCCCTCCTCCAACCACGCGTGGAGCTCGGCGTAGGAGTGGATCCCACCGCCGTTCCCGGTGCGCCGCCGCACCATCCGGGGGCTCAAGCGAGCGGGGTCGTCGAGACCCATGGCCGCCATGATCTGCTGGGCGCTGGTGACGGTCGCCGCTTGGTAACGGCGCACCCGTTCGGCCTTGTCGGCCACGTCCAGCGCGCGGGCCCGATAGGGGTCCTGGGTGGCGACGCCGACGGGGCAGGCATTGGTGTGGCACGCCTGCGCCTGGATGCATCCGAGGGCGAACATCATGGTGCGGGCCGCGTTGGTGAAGTCGGCGCCCTGCGCGAGCCGGGTGACGACGTCGGCCCCGGTGGCGACCTTGCCGCTGGCGCCGATGCGGATCCGGTCGCGCAGGCCCGCTCCGACGAGCGCGTTGTGCACGGTCATCAGCCCTTCGGTGAGCGGCATGCCGACGTGGTCGGCGAATTCCAGGGGCGCGGCGCCGGTGCCGCCCTCGGCTCCGTCGACGACGATGAGGTCCGGGCTCACGCCCTCCTCCAGCATCGCCTTGCACAGGGCCAGGACATCGGTCCGCTCCCCCACGCAGAGCTTGATGCCGACGGGCTTGCCACCCGCCAACCGGCGCAGGAAGGCGAGGAAGCGGACCAACTCGCGGGGCGTGGAGAAGGCCCGGTGGTACGCGGGAGAGGTGACGGTCTCCCCCTGCGGAACGCCGCGGACGCGGGCGATCTCCGCGTTGACCTTCGCGCCCGGCAAGACGCCCCCCATACCGGGCTTGGCCCCCTGGGACAGCTTCAGCAGTACGCACTTGACGTTCGGATGGAGGGCCTTCGCCGCGAAGGCCGCGGGGTCGAAGTCCCCCTCCGGCCCACGGCAGCCGAAGTAGCCCGTACCGATCTGCCAGATCAGGTCGCCCCCGTGGCGCAGGTGGTACTCCGAGAGACCGCCTTCTCCGGTGTCGTGGGCGAACCCGCCCAGCCGCGCCCCCTTGTTGAGCGCGAGGACGGCGTTCGCGGAGAGGGAGCCGAAGCTCATCGCGGAGACGTTGAGCAGCGACATGTCGTACGGCCGGGTGCAGTCCGGGCCCCCGACCCGGACGACGGGCGGCCGGTCGGGCACGGGGCGCGGAGCCAGCGACGGGACCAGGAACTCGTGCCCCTCGGCGTAGACGTCCCGCTCGGTGCCGAAGGCCAGCTTCGCCCCGCCGCCCTTGGCCCGTTGGTAGACCGCGCTGCGGACGACCCGGTCGTAGGGGCGGCCGTCGAAGTTCCGCTCCACGAAGTACTGCTGGACCTCCGGTCGCACCCGCTCCAGCAGGTAGCGGGCGTGCCCCAGCAGGGGGTAGTTGCGCAGGATCGCGTGCCGGTGCTGGAGGACGTCGTACGCCCCGAGCGCGGTGAGACCCAACGTCGGCGCCGCCAGCGCCCACCACCGCGGCGAACGGGAACAGGACAGCGCCGTACTGGGTACGGCGACGGCGGTGGCCGCGGCGAGGGCGGAGTATCGGGCGAGTCGTTGGAGCTTCATGGGGAGTTCTTCATTCGGTCGCGGCGTCCGCCACTCGTGCGGCGACCATCAGGATCCGACGCTTCGTCCCTTCCTCGTAGTCATTGCCTTGCTATGCACCCATAACCGACTCCTATGCGTGAGCGGGCACACACGCATTCTTGACCGACCGTTCCAGAGCCGCCTATGATCTTGTCCATGGCCAGGACCAAGGAATTCGATCCGGACGCCGCGCTGCAGTCAGCCCTGGAGCTGTTCTGGCGCCGCGGTTACGAAGCCACCTCGGTGGCCGATCTGGTCGAACACCTCGGGATCGGCCGGGCCAGCCTCTACGCGACCTTTGGCACCAAGCACGACCTGTACCTCAAGGCCCTGGAGCGCTACTCCGAGTCGACCCTCCCCGGGCTGCTCGCCGAACTCTCCCGCCCGGGCCCCGCCCTGCCGGCGGTGCGGGGCGTCGTACGCCGCTTCGCGGCCGAGGCGGGCTCCCCGGAGTTCCGGCTGACCGGCTGCTTCCTCACCAACACCGCCACCGAACTCGCCCCGCACGACCCGAAGGCCGCCCGTCGGGTCGAGAGCGGCTGGGACCGCCTCGAAACACTGCTCCACGCGGCCCTCTCCCGGGCCCGGGAACAGGGCGAACTCCCGCCGGACCGCGACCCCCGCACCCTGGCCAGGCTCCTCCTGGTCCTGATGCAGGGGATCCGGGTCGTCGGCAAGGCGACCGAGGACCCGGCGCGCGTCCGGGACGCGGCCGAGCAGGCCCTCGCCCTCCTGGACCCGACCGCCTGACACCCGGCGCCTGGCACCTGGCACCTGGCACCTCAGCCACCGAGGGGCGGCCGACCCACTCGGCGCCCTTTTGCTGCCCTCATATTGAACCGATCGATCCAATATGGATCCCTCAGGAATCCCCATGGATCCCACGAAGGAGAGCCCCATGAGCCGCTTCACCGACAAGAGCGTCCTGGTCACCGGCGCGGGCACCGGTCTCGGCCGCGCCATCGCCCTCGCCTTCGCGGCCGAAGGGGCCCGCGTGGTCACCGCCGGACGCACCGCGGCCACCCTGGAGGAGACCGTCGCCCTGGTCCGGGCCGCCGGCGGCACCGCGGAGGCCGTCACCGCCGACGTCACCGACTCCGACCAGGTCCGCGCCCTCGTCGAACGCGCCGTCGCCCTCTTCGGCGGCCTCGACATCGCCGTCAACAACGCGGGGATATTCCGTGGGACCGTCCCGACGGCCGACATCACCGAGGAGGACTGGGCGGCCGTCCTGCACACCAACGTCACCGGCGTCTGGCTGGCGATGAAGCACCAGATCGCCCACATGCGCACCAGCGGCGGCGGCGCGATCGTCAACGTCTCGTCCAACCTCGGCACCCACCAGCGCATCCCGAACGCCGCCGCCTACCTCACCTCCAAGGCGGCCGTCACCACCCTCACCCGCGCCGCGGCCCTCGACCACATCGGCGAGGGGATCCGCATCAACGCCGTCAGCCCGGGCGCCTCGGCCGGCCCGATGTCCCTGCGCGCCGGCGAGAGCGTCGCCGACCGCGCCGAGCGGGTCAAGACGCAGAACCCGCTCGGCCGGATCGCCGAGGCCGAGGAGATCGCGGCCGCCGTGCTCTACCTGGCCTCGCCCGCGGCCGGCGCCGTCGTCGGCACCGACCTGGTCGTGGACAGCGGCTCCTCCGCCTGAGGCGGCCGCACGGGGTCAGCGCACGCTCGGTGCGCCGAGGCGCTGGAGGTAGTACTCACGACCGCCGAAGATGGTGTCGAAGCCACTGAACCCGGCCAGGTAGAGCGCGCCATCGGGCGTGGTGGCCAGCGTCGACACCCCGTCGAGGCCCGCCTGGACGCCGCCCACGGCCTCCCACGCGGAGCCGGTCCAGCGGACCAGCTTCGGACCGCTCCCACCGGAGACGCCGAGGTGGACCCGGCCGTCGTACACGGCCGCGGAGTTGGCGAAGTCGGCTCCCGGGACGTCACGGCGGGTCCAGGTCGCGCCGTCCCAGTGCAGGACGTACGCCCCGGTGCGCGGCGTGCCAAGGCCCTTCTCGTCGAGGATGTGCCCCGTCACCCAGACGTCGTCGGGCCCGTTGCTCCTGACCGAGTCCAGCAGGGTGCTGACCTTGGCCGTCGCCGGCACCGGCACCTCGGTCCACCGGGTGCCGTCGTAGTGGAGGGCGAGGCCCTGGAAGCGGTCGTTGGCCAGGCCGCCCGCGCTGCGGAAACCGACGGCCCAGATGTCGTTCTCCGCCCGTACGTCGACGCCGTCGAGGACACCCTGGATCCGGTCGAAGGTGGTGGTGCTCCAGGAGGCCCCGTTCCAGTGCGTCACCGCCGGGGACCCGTTCGCCCGGGAGTCGCCGACGGCCCACAGGCTGTTGCGGCTGACGGCCTTGGCCGCCAGGAGTTCGAGCTTCTGGGTGTCCGGGTTGAGGTTCCCCGACCACGAGGTCCCGTCGTAGTGGTTCACCCGGAAGACACCGGTGCTCGTGTCCTTGCGGCCGATGGCCCAGACGTCGTCGGCGGCCGTGCCGGCCAGGGCATCGATGCCCGCGTCGGCCGGCGGCGTCAGCTCCTTCCAGCTGTTCCCGGTCTTCTGGTACAGCCTTTCCGACAACCTGCAGCTACCGCACATGGGCCGCCGGGTCTTCCCGACGGCGTTCTCGTCATCGAACGGGAGGATGTACGCGGCGCCCTGCTCGGGCAACGGCCGGGACAATGTCTCCCAGACCGGCGCCGCGGCGTTCGCCGGCGCGGCGGCCAGCGCGACGCCGGCGACGGCCGTCACCGCGGCCGCACGCAGGGTGCGGCCGATGTTCCTGATCATTTACTTCTCCATCACCGTCGTCCTCGGCATACGGGTACGAAGTCTGATGTCGCCATGTATCCGCCGACCAAGTCCGACTTATTCCGGTGACTTCACTCCGATATCTGTGACTGTGTGTCAAGAAAGCGCCAGAACACATGACTTGGGGGTCATCAAGCGAGGGCCGGGATGATCGAGGACCAGCCCGACCGCGGCAGGGACCGGACGTGCCGGAGGTGCCGTACGAGATCGTCGTGGCGTGGCGGATCATCCCGTCGAGGCTGCGCCGCCGGTCCGGGCGGGCAGGACGACCCGCACGGTGAGGCCCCCCTCGGCTCGTGGAGTGGCCTCGACCCTGCCGCGGTGGGTGGTGGTGATCGCCCGGACCACGGCGAGCCCGAGCCCGAACCCGCCGGCACGCTCCCGGCCCTGGTGGAACGGTTCGAACAGGGCGGGGACCTCTTCCGCTGTCAGGACGGGGCCGGTGTTGGTGACCAGGAGGAATGCCGCGTCGCCGGCGGTACCGGTCGTGATCACGGCTGTGCCGCCCGGGTGGTTGTGGCGTACCGCGTTGGCCAGCAGGTTCAGGGCGACCTGCCGGAGCAGCGCGGGGTCGCCCTGGACCGGCGCGGTGGCGGTTTCGCGTGTGACGTGGATGCCGGCCGTGCGGGCTTCGTCGGCCAGGTCGTGGATCGCGGCCCGGGCCGCGTCCGCCAGGTCCACCGGATGGGGTGTTGACACCGCGGCTTCTCCGCGCGCCAAGGTGAGCAGGGCCGAGAGCAGGCGTTCGGTCCGGACGCCCGCGTCCAGCGCGCGCTGGACGGCGGGGCGCAGGTCGTCCGGGACCCGTCCTTGGGCGAGGGGGATTTCCAGGGCGGTGCGCTGCACGGTCAGGGGGGTGCGCAGTTCGTGTGATGCGTGGGCGGTGAAGCGGCGTTGGGAGGTGAAGCTGCGGTCGAGGCGGTCGAGCATGGCGTCGAAGGTATCGCCGAGTTCGCGGATCTCGTCGTACGGACCGTCGAGCGCGAGCCGTTCGTCCAGGCTGCTCTCGGCGCTGATCCGGCGTGCGGCCGCGGTCACTTGGTGGAGCCGGTGCAGTGCGCGGCGGCTCGCCCACCATGCCAGCAGGGCGGCGAGTGCGGTGAAGACGGTGAGCAGCAGCACGGATCGGATCAACAGATCGTCCAGGATGGTGTCCTGGAAGTGCTCGAAGGCCGCAGGGGTCGTGAGGGCGGCATCGAAGCCCGGGTCTTCGGTGAGGCCCGGTACGGGAGCCGGGGGCTCCATGGTGTCGGCCGCCGGTGTGACGAGGCCGCGGTTGGCCTGGATGAGCTGGCGTGAGCTGAGCCAATTCAGTGCCAGGACCCCGCAGCCGAGTACGGCGAAGACCGCTGTGGTGACCAGCGTCAGGCGGCCGCGCAGCGTCAGTCGGTCGGGGTTCAGTCGGTCGGGGACGAGCCGGGACACGGTGCGTGGCCGTCGGCGGGGCCGGATCGGGGAGCGGCTCACAGCCGGTATCCGTAGCCCGCGTCGTGGACGATCAGAGGCGGGTCGCCGATCTTGCGGCGCAGTGCGTGCACGGTGACCCGGACGGCCGTGGTGGCTGGGTCGAGCGCCGGGTCCCACAGGCGGTCGCGCAGTTCCTCGGTGGCGACGGGGGCGCCGTCCGCGGCCAGCAGCAGTTCCAGGACCCCCAGTTCCTTCGGGGTCAGTTTCAGCGGTCGGCCGTCACGTTCCGCGACCCTGCGCACGGTATCCAGGCTGACTCCGCGACGGCTCAGCACGACCGGGGCGCTGACCCCGGCGGTGCGGCGGGCGAGGGTACGGAGTCGGGCGACGAGTTCGAGGTAGGAGAAGGGTTTGGTCATGTAGTCGTCGGCGCCGTGGCCGAGGCCTTCGAGGAGGTCGGAGAGCGTGTCCGCGGCGGTGAGCATCAGGATCCTGGCCGGATGTCCCATGCCGGCGAGTGTCCGGCACACGGCGTCTCCGCCCAGTCCGGGGAGGTCCCGGTCCAGGATGATGACGTCGTAGTCGGCCGCGCCGGCCCGCTGGAGCGCTTCCAGGCCGTCGTGGGTGATGTCGCAGAGCATGCCCTCGCCCCGGAGCCCTTCGGCGAGCATCTCGGCCAGTTCCCGTTCGTCCTCGACGATCAGCACCCGCATCGCGTCCCACTCCACTCGGTCGTGCCGCCGCTGTTCCACCCGTCGCGGCGCCGGGGACCAGCCTGCCCGCCCGCGTGTGAGCCAGCGGTTAGGCACGCGATCACAGGTGGCTCACCGCGCGGCCCGTAGACCTGGGGAGGTCATCGAGCACGCACAGGGGAGTGTGGGACATGCGAAACGAATCCACGACACGAGGTCGGGCCGTACGAGGCGTGGTGGCCGTCGGCGCGGCAGTGGCGGTGCTGGCCCTGACCGGCTGCTCTTCGCAGGCGGCGGCGCCCCAGGTCGCCGGGGCCGAGGGCGCGGGCAAGGGCAAGGGCAAAGCGCAGGACGACAACGCGGTCCGGAAGGCCTGGGTCGACTGCATGCACAAGCAGGGCCAGACGAGCGTGCAGCAGGACAAGGACGGCAACATCGGCTTCCCGGCCGCCGGCACCGACTCCGGCATGCTGTCCGGGTACGACACGGCCGGCCGGCTGTGCGACGAGAAGGTGCCCGGCATCCACCAGATCCAGAAGGCCGACAACGCGAAGTTCGTCGAGATGGCCCGCAAGTGGGTCGCGTGCGCACGGAAGAACGGCTACCCCGACATGCCGGACCCGGATGCCGAGGAGCCGGTCGTCGTCATCCCGCGCGCCGTGTTCAACGAGGCCAAGTGGGATGCCGCGTCGAAGGCCTGCGACGCGCAGTTCCCGCTGCCCGGCTACCGGATCGGCGAGTGAACGTGACTCCTGACACGGAGCTCGCCGCGCCCGCCGAAGACGAGCAGGGGCGCGGGTGCGTTCGTAGGAGGAAGCGCGGCAGGATCGTCGTGCCGCTGCTGGTGGTCGCCGTGGTGGCCGGGGCCGGGGCGGCGGCTGTCACGCGCCCGTGGGACCACGACAGCGGATCCGACAAGCGGTCGGCGGTCCCGTACGACCTCGTCGCGGTGGAGCGGGGTTCGCTGTCCAGCAGCATCCAGCTCACCGGCGCGCTCGTGTACGACGCGCCCACCCCGATCGTCCCGGCCGGCAAGGGCACCCTCACGGGGCTGCCCTCCGTCGGCGCCGTCGTCAAGGCCGGCGAGAAGCTCTACGAGGCCGACGGGCAACCGGTGGTACTGATGACCGGAGGCCGCCCGATGTGGCGCGACCTGGGCCCCGACGTTCCCAACGGCCCCGACATAGAGCAGCTCAAGCGCAATCTGATCAAGCTCGGCCACACCAAGGGGCTGGGCCTGAGCGCCGACCAGAAATTCACGCCGGACACCGCCACCGCCGTGAAGCGCTGGCAGAAGGCGTTGAGGCTCAAGGAGACCGGTACGGTGCCGCTGGGCAGCATTGTCATGCTGGCCCAGGAGTCCGTGCGCGTGCAGCAGGTCTCCGCGCAGCTCGGCTCGGCCGTGAGCGGCTCCTCGGCCATGACCGTCACCCGCACCGACCTGGTGGTCACCGTGCAGCCCGCCGAGAACCAGATCTCGCGGTTCAAGCCGGACGGGCCGGTCCGGGCCAAGCTGGCCGACGGGACCACTGTCGAGGGGAAGATCCGTTCCCTGGTCCGCGGCTCCGGAAACGGCGCGGAGGACAAGTCGGGCGGCGCCGGGGACGGCTCGGCCGCCAAGACCACGGTGACCATCGTGCTGGACGGCCAGGAACGGGCTCAGCGGGCGGGGCCGTCCGCGGTGACCGTCAACGTGGTGGGCGACACCGCGGACAACGCGCTCATCGTCCCGGTCACCGCCCTGCTCGCGCTGGACGGCGGCGGCTACGGCGTGCGGATCGCGGAGCGCGCCGACGGCGCCGACGGCGCCGCCCCGCGGTTGGTGAAGGTCCAGCTGGGTCTGATCGCCGACGCCAAGGCGCAGGTCACCGGCGACGTGAAGCCCGGCGCGCAGGTGGTGATCCCCAAGTGACCTCTCCCACGCGGCCGAACACCGCCCCCGCCCCCGCCCCCGTCCCCGTCCTGGAGCTGTCCGGCATCGTCAAGGAATATCCGGGCACGCCCGCGCTGCGCATCCTGCACGGCATCGACCTCACCGTCGAGGCCGGTGAACTCCTCGCCGTGGTCGGCCCGTCCGGCTCCGGCAAGTCCACCCTCCTCGCACTGCTCGGCTCGCTCGACCGGCCCACCGCGGGCCGGCTCCGCTTCGAGGGCCGCGACCTGGCCGCTCTGACCGACCCGGACCTCGCCGCACTGCGGGCCCACCGGATCGGCTTCGTGTTCCAGCAGTTCTTCCTCCTGTCGGGACTCACCACCGTCGAGAACGTCGCCACCGGACTGCTGTACAGCGGGGCGCCGGTCTCCGAGCGGCGCGCGCGGGCCGTCGAGGCGCTGCGCTCGGTGGGCCTCGGGCACCGGCTGGAGCACCGCCCCGACCAGCTCTCGGGCGGCGAGAAGCAGCGCGTCGCGATCGCCCGCGCGCTGATCGGCCGCCCCGCACTGCTGCTCGCCGACGAGCCCACGGGCGCGCTGGACAGCGTCTCCGGCACCGCCGTCGTCGAACTGCTGCGCGCCCTGAACGCAGACGGCACCACGGTCGTGGTCATCACCCACGACCGCGAACTGGCCGCCTCCTTCCCCCGTCGGGTCGCCCTCCAGGACGGCCACGTCGAGTCCGACGAACGCCTCCCGCAGCCCACCGGAGCGGGCCGATGAGGACCGGGCGGTGGGGGCGCCCGCGCCGCACCCGGCTGCGCCCCATGGACCTGCTGCACCTGGGCATGATCGGGCCGCGCACCCGCACGATGCGGACCGCGCTGTCCGCTCTCGGCATCTCGCTGGGCATCGCCGCCGTCGTCGCGGTCACCGGGATCTCCCACTCCAACCAGCAACACCTGCTCGCACGACTGGACGAACTCGGCTCCAACCTGATCACCGTCGCCCCCGGCAAGGGTCCCGACCAGCAGCCGGTGCCGCTCCCGCTCACCGCCGAGAAGATGCTCTCGGCCATCGCGCCCGTGCAGCGGAACACCGCGACCGGGGCCACCAAGGCGAACGTGTACCGCAACGACCTCGTGCCCAAGGAGCAGACCGGCAGCATCACCGTGCTGGCCGCCCGGCTCGACCTCCTCGACGTGCTGCACTCCACCCTGCGCAGCGGGCAGTGGCTCGACGCCGCGAGCGAGAACCTGCCGGTGACCGTCCTCGGCGACCAGAGCGCGCAGCGCCTCGGCGTGACCGGACCGGGCGAACGGGTGTGGCTGGGCGGACAGTGGTACAAGGTCACCGGAATCCTGAACCCGAACGGACTCGCACCCGAGCTGAGCACCGCGGCACTGGTCGGCTGGCCGCAGGCCGTCGCCCACCTGGGAGCCGACGGAAGCGCCGCGACCATCTACCTGCGCTCGTACTCCGAACGCGTCCCGCAGGTCCAGAACGTGGCCGCGGCCAGCGCCAACCCCGGCAACCCGACCATGGTCGCGGTCAGCCGGCCCTCCGACCTCCTCGCGGCCCGCGCCGAGACGGAGGACACCCTCACCGGTCTCGTCCTCGCCCTGGCCGCAGTGGCACTCCTGGTGGGCGGAGTCGGCATCGCCAACACGATGATCGTCGGTGTGATGGAACGCCGCGGCGAGATCGGGCTGCGCCGCGCCCTCGGAGCCCGGAGCGGCCAGATCGCCGCGCAGTTCCTCCTGGAGGCCGTGCTGATGGGCTTCATCGGCGGAATGGGCGGGCTGCTCCTCGGCAGCCTGACCGTGTACGCCTACGCACTGGTCCAGGGCTGGCCGGTGGCCATCCCCCTCTCCACCCTGCTCGCCGGCCCAGCGGTATCGGTCGTGGTGGCCGCGCTCGCGGGAATCCACCCCGCGTTGCGGGCCTCCAAGGCATCCCCCACCGACGCGCTGCGCTCGGCGTGACGACGGAATGTCTCGGGCGGCGCCCACTTCGTCGACATCGCCCACTTCAACCACCCGTTCAGCGATCGCGGCGCGGTGGAACACTCCCCGGCCGGCCCCGCGCCGCTGTCGAGGATCAGCTGAACGACGGGATGATGTCGGAGCCGTACGCGTCGATCACGGCCTCGCGGGCGTCGTGCATGGCGTAGAGGGCGAACTGGTCGACGCCCAGGTCGCGCAGGGCGCGGAGCTTGTCGATGTGCGCCTCGGCCGGGCCCAGGAGGCAGAAGCGGTCGATGATCTCGTCGGGGACGAAGTCGGTGGAGGGGTTCCCGGCGCGGCCGTGGTGGCTGTAGTCGTAGCCCTGGCGGGACTTGATGTACTCGGTGAGCGCCTCCGGCACCAGGCCGGAGTGCTCGCCGTAGCGGGAGACCAGGTCGGCGACGTGGTTGCCGACCATACCGCCGAACCAACGGCACTGGTCGCGGGCGTGGGCCAGGTCCTCGCCCACGTAGGCGGGCGCCGCCACGCAGATGGTGAGGGAGGCGGGGTCGCGGCCCGCCTCCACGGCGGCCTGGCGGACCGCCTTGATCATCCACTCGGTGAGGAAGGGGTCCGCGAGCTGGAGGATGAAGCCGTCCGCCTTCTGCCCGGCCAGGGCCAGGGCCTTCGGCCCGTACGCCGCCATCCAGATCGGCAGCTTCCCGTCCGTGATCCAGGGGATGCGGATCGGATTGCCGTCGACCTGCGCCTCTCGGCCCTCCGCCAGGTCCCGGATGACGTCCATGGCATCGCCGAGGCGGGCCAGGGTGTTCGGGGCGCGGCCCGCGACGCGCATGGCGGAGTCGCCGCGGCCGATGCCGCAGACGGTGCGGTTGCCGTACATGTCGTTGAGCGTGGCGAAGGTGGAAGCGGTGACCTCCCAGGTGCGCGTGCCCGGGTTGGTGACCATCGGGCCGACGTGCATCCGCTGGGTGTTGGCCAGGATCTGGCTGTAGATGACGAACGGTTCCTGCCACAGGACGGCGGAGTCGAAGGTCCAGCCGTAGCGGAAGCCGTTGCGCTCGGCGCGCTTCATGAGGCTGACGACCTGGGAGGCGGGCGGGTCGGTCTGGAGTACGAGGCCGAAGTCCATGCGGGGACTCTCCTTACAGGTACTGGCCTTACAGGTACTGGCCTTACAGGTACTGGCAGGTGGAACGCGGTACGAAGGCCCCGTGGCCGGCCCGGCCGGTGTACTCGCGCCGGTCGACGACGAGTTCGCCGCGCGAGAGGACCGTGTCGACGCGTCCGGTGATCCGCCTGCCCTCGTACGCCGAGTAGTCCACGTTCATGTGGTGCGTCTCGGCGGAGATGACCTGCTCGGCGTGCGGATCGTAGAGGACGACGTCGGCGTCGGAGCCCGGCGCGATGGTGCCCTTCTTGGGGTAGAGGCCGAACATCCGGGCCGGGGTCGCACACGCGATCTCGATCCAGCGCCGGCGGCTGATGTGCCCGTCCAGGACGGCCTGGTGGAGCAGGTCCATGCGGTTCTCCACCCCCGGCAGCCCGTTCGGGATCTTGGAGAAGTCCCCGCGGCCCAACTCCTTCTGGCCGCGGAAGCAGAAGGGGCAGTGGTCCGTGGAGACCACCTGGAGGTCGTTGGTCCGCAGCCCCCGCCACAGCGCCGCCTGGTGCTCGCGGGGGCGCAGCGGTGTGGAGCAGACGTACTTGGCGCCCTGGAAGTCGGGCTCTTCAAGGTTGTCTGTGGACAGGAAGAGGTACTGCGGGCAGGTTTCGCCGAAGACCGGCAGGCCCTTGTCCCGGGCCGCCGCCAGCTCCGCGACCGCCTCTTCGGCCGAGACGTGCACGACGTACAGCGGGGAGCCGGCGACCCGTGCGAGGGCGATCGCGCGGTGCGTGGCCTCGGCTTCGAGGAGCACCTTGCGGACCTCGCCGTGGTGACGGGGGTCGGTCTCGCCGCGGGCCAGGGCCTGTTCGACCAGGACATCGATCGCGATGCCGTTCTCGGCGTGCATCATGATCAGCCCGCCGTTGTGCGCGGAGCGCTGCATGGCACGCAGGATCCGCCCGTCATCGCTGTAGAAGACGCCCGGGTAGGCCATGAACAGCTTGAAGGAGGTGATGCCCTCCTCGACGAGGAGGTCCATCTCCTTGAGGGTGCCCTCGTTGACGTCGGAGAGGATCATGTGGAAGGCGTAGTCGACGGCGCAGTTGCCGTCGGCCTTCGCGTACCAGGTGTCCAGTCCCTCGCGCAGGGACCGGCCCACGCTCTGGACGGCGAAGTCCACGATGGTGGTGGTGCCGCCCCAGGCGGCGGCCCGGGTGCCCGTCTCGAAGGTGTCGGAGGCGGCGGTGCCGCCGAAGGGCAGCTCCATGTGGGTGTGGACGTCGACGCCGCCGGGGATGACGTACTTCCCGCTCGCGTCGATCGTCCGGTCGGCCGTCCACGCGGCGGCGGCCGCCGAGCCGTGCGCGGCGAGCGCGGCGATCCGGCCGTCCTCGATCAGGACGTCGGCGTGCAGCTCGTCGGCGGCCGTGACGACCAGGCCACCGGTGATCAGGGTGCGGTGGGGCATGTGGCCCTCCCCCGTCTGTAGTTGCGGGCGGTCTCCGTGCCTGGCGGGGTCAGTCGAGGGTGCGCAGGGCCTGGGCGAGGATCTCCGCGCCCTCTTCCGCCTCGGCGACCGTGAGGGACAGCGGTGGTGCGATGCGCAGCACGCTGGTGTTGTAGCCGCCGCCCTTGCCCAGGAGCAGCCCTCCGGCGCGGGCGGCCTCCAGGACGGCCGCGGCCGCCTCCGGGTCGGCCTGGTCGGTACCGGGTCGGGTCAGTTCGATGCCCGCCATCAGCCCCCGGCCGCGCACCTCCCGTACGGCGGGCACGCCGGCGGTGACGGCGCGCAGCCGTTCCAGCAGCAGGCCGCCGACCCGGCGGGCGTTGCCCTGGAGGTCGTGTTCGAGGAGGTAGCCGAGATTGGCCAGGCCCGCGGCCATGGTGACCGGGGACCCGCCGAAGGTGGAGATGGAGTTGGAGTCCAGGCAGTTCATGATCTCGCCGCGGGCGACGACGCCGCCGATGGACATGCCGTTGCCGATGCCCTTGGCGAAGGTCAGGATGTCCGGCGGACCGTTCTGGGCGTGGGCCTGCCAGCCCCAGAAGTGCTCGCCGGTACGGCCCCAGCCGGTCTGTACCTCGTCGCTGATCCAGAGGATGCCGTGCCGGTCGAGGACCTCGCGGAAGGCGCCGTAGAGCCCGTCGGGCGGGGAGGTGAACCCGCCCACGCCCTGCACCGGTTCGGCGATCAGGGCGGCCACCTGGCCGCGCGCCTGGCCGAGCACGTCCTCCAGGTCCGCGAGGGCGGCATCGGTGAAATCGGCGTCGGACAGCGCGGCGAAGGGCCCGCGGTGGCGCACCGCGCCGTGGACGTAGTACGTCTGGAGCGGCGAGAGGCTGGTCGGGGACCAGCTGCGGTTGCCGGTGATGGAGACGGTGGCGAAGGACCGGCCGTGGTAGCTGTTGCGCATCGCCAGGACCTGGTTGGAGCGGCGGTACGTCGTCGCCAGCAGCAGGGCGGTGTCGTTGGCCTCGGTGCCGGAGGTGGTGAAGAAGACCCGGGCGTCGGGGATGCCGGACAGGGCCGCGACCCGCTCGGCGAGTTCGACCATCGGCCGGTTCAGGTACAGGGTGGAGGAGTGGATGATCCGCCCCGCCTGGTCGGCGACGGCCTTGGTGACCTCGGGGAGGGCGTGGGCGGTCATGGTGGTGAGGATGCCGCCGAAGAAGTCCAGGTAGCGGTTGCCGTCGGCGTCCCAGACGTGGCGGCCCTCGCCGTGGGTGAGCTCGATGGGGCGGTCGTAGTACAGGGCCAGCCAGTCGGGCATGACGGCCTGGTGACGGGTGTGGAGCGGGATCGGGTCGGTCACGGCTGTACGAGCCCTCCGTAGGCGTCGGGGCGGCGGTCGCGGTAGAAGGCCCACTGGTCGCGGACCTCCTTGATCAGGTCGAAGTCGAGGTCGCGGACCAGGAGTTCCTCCTCCTTGTCGCTGGCGACGTCTCCGACGAACTGACCGCGCGGGTCGACGAAGTAGCTGGTGCCGTAGAAGTCGTTGTCGCCGTACTCCTCCTGGCCGACGCGGTTGATGGCGGCGACGAAGTACTCGTTGGCGACGGCGGAAGCGGGCTGTTCCAGCTGCCAGAGGTGGCCGGACAGGCCCCGGGAGGTGGCCGAGGGGTTGTAGACGAGCTGGGCGCCGGCCAGGCCGAGGGCGCGCCACCCCTCCGGGAAGTGGCGGTCGTAGCAGATGTAGACGCCGACCTTGCCGACGGCCGTGTCGAAGACGGGCCAGCCGAGGTTTCCCGGACGGAAGTAGTACTTCTCCCAGAATCCCTTGACCTGCGGGATGTGGTGCTTGCGGTACTTGCCGAGGTAGCTGCCGTCGGCGTCGATGACGGCCGCGGTGTTGTAGTAGAAGCCTTCGCTCTCCAGCTCGAAGACCGGCACGACGATGACCATGCCGGTCTCGCGGGCGAGCTCCTGCATCCGGCGGACGGTCGGGCCGTCGGGTACGGCTTCCGCCCAGCGGTAGTGCTCGGGCTCCTGCACCTGGCAGAAGTACGGGGCGTTGAAGACTTCCTGGAACCCGATGATCCGCGCGCCCTGGGCGGCGGCCCTGCGCGCGTGCTCCTCGTGTTTGGCGATCATCGACTCGGTGTCGCCGGTCCAGGTGGCCTGGACCAGCGCGGCGCGGACGAGGTGGGCCATGAGCTGCTCCTTGCGACGGGACGCCGGCCTCTACGCACGTAGACGGTGTGCGTAGGGAGTCGAAAGTAAGCCTCGTCACACTCCGGGGCAAGACCACCGCGCACGGTTGGCCGAGACGATCAACATAGGTCGCGCCGCGGTCGATTGTGTTCAGCCAGGGCCGCAAGTCGGACAGGGAGGCGGGAGGGCCGGGAGGGACGGGCGCCGGGGGCTCAGCCGGTGGGGGCGATTTTGGCCACCCGGAAGGCGTGGACGAGATCCCGGTGGGCGGATCCGGCCAGCCCGCGGGCCGCCGCCAGCAGCCGCGGCGCGAACCAGCGCGGGTCCCGACGCGCGAGGGCGGCCGCCTCCTCCGCGGTGCGCACCCGGACGAACGCCGTCAGCAGGGCGTCGGCCTCGCGGGACCGGCCGGCCGCGCCGAGCGCGAGGGCCGCTTCGGCGATCTCCGGGGCCGGGCGGGCCGCGCCCTGGCGCAGCAGCCGCTCGCAGTCGGCGGTGCGGCCGGCGTCGCTCAGGGCGGCGGCGAGGGCGGCCAGCCGCTCGGGTGGCAGCGAGGCCGCCTCCCACAGCAGCGTGGCCCAGTCGGCGCCGAGCCCGGCCCGCTCCAGCTCCCGGGCCAGCCCGGCCAGCAACGCCGCGTCCCACCGGGCGGCCTCGCACAACAGTGCGTGCGCCTCCCCGGTCCGTCCCCGCCCCCGCAGCTCGATCAGCTCGGCCACGAGTACGGGCGTCCCCGCCCCCGTTTCCGCTCCGCCGCGCCCCGCCTCCGGCGCCCCCGCGCCGCCGGGCGCGCCGGCCTCCGTACCCGGCCGGCCCGCCCCCTGCGTACCCGGCAGCCCCCCGGCAGCCGGGTAGCCGAAGCGGGCCCCGCTGGGGGCCGCGGGGTGGGGGGCGTCCGGGGCGTCCGCCAGCCCGGGCGGGGCCGCGAGGGCCGCCGCCGCATCGTCCTGCGGCGCCGCTCCGGCGAACCGCGCCCCGCCGCTCCTGCGGGGCCTGCGGGCCTTGCCGCGCCCGCCCGGGGCCGGCGCGGCGGCCCCGGACCCGGCCGCGGGAGCCGCCGCCGGCTCCGCCTCGGGCCGGCCCACCGGCGGCCGTTGGCGCGGGACGGCCGGGAGCGGGGGCGTCAGGGCGGCAAGCCGGTCGGTGAGGTCCGCGCAGCGGGAGGCGGCGCGGGCGAGGTCGTCCCGGGTCCAGGACAGCTCCCGGGCCAGCCCGGCGGCGGCCGCCGGGTCGACCGCGCCGGACAGCCGCACGGTCAGGTCGTGTACGGCGGCCTCTGAGATCCCGCGCTGCGCACCGGCGGCCGCGAGCAGCACGTGCAGTTCCGCCTCGCCGCCGGGCTGCCGGTCATGGGCCTGGACGGCGGCGGCCCGCAACCGGGCCGCGTGGCCGGCCCGTTCGGCCGCGTACCGCGCACCCGTCAGCTCCACCAGGTCCTGGAGCAGCGATTCCACGACGTCCCACGGCGGTATCGCGTCCCCGTCGAGACAGGCCCGCATCCCGTCCGGGTCCCGCCGCAGGAACTCCCCGTACCAACCCGCCCCGGGATCCAGGGATCCCGTCAACACCCGTAATTGTGCGGCCAGTTGTGTGATCGCGGTCGAACTCACCGTATCCATCCCCGCATTGGAACCCACCCGTGTTACGGGCGGGCTACGGGAATCTCAAACCTTGACGGCGATCCCGGTCTGGGGACGCTTCCCGCCCCGGGCGAGCAGCGCGGGCAGGTCCACCGCCCAGTACTGCCAGGTGTACTTCTTGGCCAGCAGCTTGCGCACCCGGTTCAGGGTCGCGTCGTCGAGCAGCCGGGCCTCCCCCTCCAGCGCGGTCGCGCCCTGCGGGGAGCGCCCGCGCACGTCGCAGGCGACGACGGAGACCCGCCCGTTGTTGCGGATCCGCTTGACCTTCCACGTGTCGCTCTTCGTCCAGATGTACACCTCGCCGCCGTCGACCACGAACCACACCGGCGTCGCCACCGGCGTCCCGTCCTTGCGGTAGGTGGTGAGACTGACGTACCGGGACCGGGCCAGCTCCTCAAGAGTCATGGCCCGAGACTAGGCGGTCCCCTCTGGAGCCCTGCTCGGAGCCGCGCTCGAAGCCCTGCTCGCCGGACCGTCGACCGACGGGTCGACCGCGCCGCCCTCCACGCCGTCCTCCGCGCCGCCGTCCTCGCCCCGTGCGTCCACGACCGGCCCCCGGCCCGCCACGGGCGCCTCGCCGTGGGTCAGGGTCTCCCAGGCGACGAACAGGTCGTCGGTCCCGGCCGGTCGCATCGCCTCGACCAGGCGGCGGGTGTACGGGAGGTCCGCGCCGGTCCGTGTCGCGTAGTGGTGCAGGGCCACCTCCAGGTCCGGGCCCATGGTCCGCTCGACCTTGCCGCCGCAGAGCCACTGCGGGGGCTCCTCGCCCAGCTGGTACTTCGCGTGGAACTCCAGCGCGGCCTTGATCCGGTCGCCCTCCTCCCCGTAGAGGTCGACGCCCTGGTACCAGGCGGTCTCGGCGATGTGCGCGGACGCGGCCAGGGAGTAGCCGACGTGCATGAGGTTGCGGCAGGTCTCCTGCGCGACGCCGTCGACGTAGGTGCCCTGGTCGAACCAGTACGCCTTCACCTTGTCCGGGGAGTCGATGGCGGTGTGCGCGGGAGCGATCGGGTGCGGACCGTCCTTGCGGAGGTAGAAGTACGCCGGCACCCGCGTGCGGAATCGTTCCAGCGACTCCTTGAAGACGGCCTGGTCCTCCAGGAAGACGGCGATGGACAAGGAGGCGTCCGTCATCGCCAGTTCCCAGTTGCCGTTGTACGTCGGCACCTGGGCCCGCACCGCGGGCAGATAGGCCGTGCGCAGCATCTCCTTGAACCGGTCGACCTGCGACTTCTCCCAGTTCGGGTAGTCCGCGTGGACGATCTCGGCGGCCCGCGCCCAGGTGGAGCCGGACCAGGCGGCCTGCAGCCCGCCGTTGTCCTTCTCGTGCCGCTTCATCCGCGCGGACCAAGCGTCCATGATCTCGACGGCCTTGCGGACGTGTGCGGTCCGCCCCGTCACCGACCACAGCAGCGCGTGGGTGTAGGCGGCGATGGCGTCCTGGCGTTCGTCCAGGCAGGACTGCGGACCCGAGTTGAAGGGGCAGGGCACCACGTCGGCCGGGTGGGCGGTGTAGGAGAGCGAGGCGTACTTGCTCCGCAGCAGGTCCTGGTGGGCCGTGCGCCAGGGCTCCTTCCCCTCCGCGACCATCTTCTTCGCGTGTTGGAGCTGGGTGTGGCTGACGACGACGCCGGGGTGGCGGAAGACCACGTCGCCCGGCTTCTTGGCATGGGCCTGGCCGTCGGGTGCGGCGCAGGCGGCGAGCAGCAGTCCGCTCGCCAGCAGGGCTCCGACGAGACCGAGACCGAGTCGCTTGGATGCGTTCATGGCTGACACGCCTTCACGCTTGCCCCGCGCCCGGCTCCTCCCACCGCCGATTGGGCCGTTCGGCGGACGAAGACGTCACGGCGGGCCGGGCGAAGGACCGTCAGGCGGGGACGAAGGCGCAGCGCCGCATCAGGTCGTCCATCGAGAGGCCGAGGGCGCCGGCGAGGGCGGCGACGGTGAAGAAGGCGGGCGTGGGGGCCCGGCCGGTCTCGATCTTGCGCAGGGTCTCGGCGGAGAGCCCGGCGGCCGCGGCGACCTCGACCATGCTGCGGCTGCCGCGCGACTCGCGCAACAGGGCGCCCAGGCGCTCGCCGCGCTCGCGCTCTTCGGGGGTGAGGGGGGTGCGGACCATGCGTCCATGCTACCCCGCCACCCCATTTCTATACCGTTACGAGTATCCCGGTATAGAAATACCGGTATAGTAATGGGCATGGTGGAACTCAAGACGGAAGAATCGATCAATGCGATGCGCGCGGCCGGCCGCGTGGTCGGCCGCGCCCTGGGCGCCGTGCGCGCGGCCGCCGACGTCGGTGTGTCCCTGCGGGAACTGGACGCGGTGGCCCGGGAGGTGTTGCGCGAGGCGGGCGCGGGCTCGCCCTTCCTCGGGTACCGGCCGCGGTTCGCGCCCGTCCCCTTCCCCGCGGTCGTGTGCGCCTCGGTCAACGACGCGATCGTGCACGGCATCCCCGACGACTACCGGCTGCGCGACGGCGACCTGGTCAGCATCGACTGCGGGGCGACCCTGGACGGCTGGGCCGGCGACGCGGCGGTCAGCTTCACCGTCGGCCGGGCCCGGCCGGCCGACCTCGCCCTGATCGCGACGGCGGAGCGGGCCCTGGCCGCGGGGACAGCGGCGGCCGTCCCCGGGAACCGCATCGGCGACATCGCCCACGCGATCGGCAGCATCGGCCGCGCGGCGGGGTACGGCATCCCCGACGGCTTCGGCGGCCACGGCATCGGCCGCGCGATGCACGAGGATCCGGGCGTGCCCAACGAGGGCCCGCCGGGGCGCGGCATGAAGCTGCGCCCCGGCATGGTCCTCGCGATCGAGCCGATGCTGATCGCCGGCGGTACGGACGACTACCTGACCGACGGGGACGGGTGGACCCTGCGGACCGTCGACGGCAGCCGGGCGGCGCACGCGGAGCACACCGTCGCGATCACCGCCGCCGGCCCGCGGATCCTCACCGTCCCATAGGACCCGCCGGCCCCGCGCCGCCCCGTACCCCTACGGGCGCCCGTACGGGCTGACGACCATCGCGGCGCCGCCGCCGCGCCGGGTGGTCTCGGCGGCCGCGAGCCAGCGGCCGTCCGGGAGCCGCTGGACGCCGGTGGCGGCGCCGATCTCCGGGTTCTGCCGGAACCCCTGCCCCAGGGCCTCCAACTGGCCGCGCACCGGGCTGTTCCACAGCCCGGGCTCCAGCTCGGTGGTGGTCTGGTTGCGCTGGCTGGCGCGCGGCGCGGCGATCGCGTCGACCAGCGGGAGCCCGCGGTCCAGGGTCCCGACGAGGGTCTGGAGCACGGTGGTGATGATGGTGGCGCCGCCCGGGGACCCCACGGCCAGGACCGGCCGCCCGTCCTTCAGGACGATCGTCGGGGACATCGAGGAGCGCGGCCGCTTGCCCGGGCCGGGCAGGTTCGGGTCCGGGACGCCCGCGGCGGCCGGGGCGAAGGAGAAGTCGGTCAGCTCGTTGTTCAGCAGGAAGCCGCGGCCGGGAACGGTGATGCCGCTGCCGCCGGTGGATTCGATGGTGAGGGTGTAGGAGACCACGTTGCCCCAGCGGTCGGCGACCGTCAGGTGGGTGGTGTTCTCCCCCTCGTAGGTGGTCGGGGCGGCCTTCCCGGTGGTGGCGCAGGGGGCCGGGTGGCGCGGATCCCCCGGCGCGAGCGGACTGGTCAGCGCCTTGTCGGGCGAGATGAGGCAGGCCCGCGAGTCGGCGAACTCCTGGGAGAGCAGCGCTCGGGTCGGGACGTCCTCGGCGGCGGGGTCGCCCACCCATCGCCCGCGGTCGGCGAAGGAGACCCGGGAGGCCTCGATGAACCGGTGCAGGTACTGGGCCTCGGAGAGCTTCCCGAGGTCGCTGCGCTCCAGGATGTTCAGGGCCTCGCCGACAGTGGTGCCGCCGGAGGACGAGGGCGCCATGCTGTAGACGTCCAGGCCCCGGTAGTCCACCCGGGTCGGGGCCTGCCGCTTGGTGTCGTAGTTGCGCAGGTCACGGGCGGTGAGGTCGCCGGAGCGGACGATCCGGGTGGCGGCCGGGTCGACCGGGGGCTTGCGGACGGCGGCGACGATGTCGTCGGCGATCGGGCCCCGGTAGAGGACGCCGGTGCCCTTGCGGGCGATCTCGGCGTAGGTGGCCGCCAGGTCGGGGTTCTTGAAGGTGGAGCCGACCACGGGGAGGGCTCCCCCGGGCAGGAAGAGCTTCTTCGTGTCCGGGAAGTCCTTGAACCGGTCCTGGTTCAGCTCGGTCTGGGCCCGGAAGGTGGCGTCCACCGTGAAGCCGTCGCGGGCCAGCTTCTCGGCGGGGCGCAGGAGTTGGCCGAGCGGGCGGCTGCCCCAGGCGGCGAGGGCGGTGTCCCAGGTGTCGGGGGTGCCGGGGACGCCGACGCCACGGCCGCTGGTCTGGCCCTGCTCGAAGGGGATCGGTACGCCGTTCTCCTGGAAGAGGGTGGCGGTGGCCGAGGCGGGGGCGGTCTCGCGACCGTCGATGGTGTGCACCCGGCGGGACTTCGCGTCGTAGTAGACGAAGTACCCGCCGCCGCCGACGCCCGCGGAGTACGGCTCGGTGACCCCGAGGGCCGCGGCGGTCGCGACGGCGGCGTCCACCGCGTTCCCGCCCGCGCGAAGGACGGCGATCCCGGCCGCCGAGGCGTCGGCGTCGACACTGGCCACGGCTCCGCCGTAGCCGACGGCGACCGGGGTCTTGGGCGGCGCGGTCGCGTCGGCGGCAGCGGCCGCGGGCGGGGCGGCGGCGGTCGCCGCGAGGGCCGCGGTGAGGGCGAACAGGGGTAACGCGCGTGCGGTGGGACGGCGCATCGAACCTCCACTTAAGGCAATGTGCCCGCGAGCCTAACGGCCGGCCGGCGCCGCGTCAGGAAGGCCCGGATTCCCGCCCCGGCGCCCGCGCCTGGCACGACGGCGAGGTCACCCCCTACGATCCGCCGCATGAACGACGACGTACGCAACATCGTGCTCGGGGTGGTGGCGACCGCCGTCAGCGGCGGTTTCGGCTGGTTCTCCCGTACGTACCTCTGGCGCCGGGCGCTGCGCCGCAAGCAGGCCTTCTTCGGGTTGCCGCCGGGCTCGGACTGCCTGTTCGTGGTGAACCGTCAGATGGGCGGGAGCGAGGGCTCGGTGCACCGCAACGACGCCTTCGCGCTGCTGGAGATATCGGCGCTGATCAAGGACTGCGGGGCGAACGTGCAGATCGTCTCGCACGACGGGGTGCGCCAAGGGTTCGGCGAACGGGCCGAGTTCTGCGTCGGCGGGCCGATCTCCAACGTACGGACCACCGCCCACCTCGCCTCGATGCTGCCGGGCGTACGGGTGGACCTCACCAGCGAGCCCGGGCCGGACCGCGGCGCCATCCGCGTCGGCGGCGAGGTCTACCGCTGGGAGAAGGGCGCGGTGGAGCACGTGCTCCTGGCCCGGCTGACGAACGGGCGGGGCGCCCGCCCCGTCTTCCTCATCTCCGGGCAGACCGCCATGAGCAACCAGGCGGGGGCCCGCTACCTGGCCCGCCACCACCAGCGCCTCGCGCGCACCTACGGTACGGACTCCTTCTGCGTCGTGGTGAAGGTGATCAACTCCGACGCCTACGGGCCGGACGTGGCGGAACTGATGGCGGACGTCACCCGCAGCGCCCGGACACCCGAAGCGGCAACCGCGTGATCCCGTTGATGAAGTTGGACACCAACCGCTTCGGCTCGCCGGTGAGTTCGGGCGGCGGCAGCGCCGCGCGCCATTCCTCGTGGAGCACGCGGAGCTGAAGCCGGGCGAAGTGCGCGCCCAGGCAGACGTGCGGCCCGTCACCGAAGGAGACGTGCGGGTTGGGCGAGCGGCCGAGGTCGGTGCGGCCCGGGTCGACGAAGACCCGTTCGTCGTGGTTGGCCGCGGCGTGGAAGACGACCACCTTGTCCCCGGCCCGGATCCGCCGGCCGGCCAGCACCACGTCCCGGGTGGCGGTGCGCCGGAAGCTGAGCACCGGCGGGTGGACGCGCAGGAGTTCGTCCACGGCCCGGTCCACCGGGACCAGTCCGGCGGTGAGTTGTCGGCCGGCATCGGGGGCGCGGGCCAGGGCGAGCAGTCCGCCGGGGGCGGCCGAGCGTACGGTGTCGTTTCCGGCGACGGTGAGCAGGAAGAAGAACATCTCCAGTTCCCCTTCGGCCAGTTCGGCGCGGGCCAGCACGCTCATGAGGTCGTCCGCGGGACGGGCCCGCTTGACCGCGGCCAGCTCGCGCGCGTAGTCGAACATCTCGCCGAGCAGCGCGGGCGAGCGGGGGTCGAGGGGCACCCCGTCCGGGCCGAGCCGTGGCGGGGGCGCGTCCTCGGGGTCCTGGTAGCCGATGATCCGTACGGTCCATTCCAGCAGCAGCCCCCGGTCGGCGGCCGGGACCCCCATCAGGTCGGCGAGGCCGAGCAGGGCGTACTCGTCGGTGATCGCGCCCACCACCTCGACCGAGCCGTCCACGGCCGCGTCGCGGGCGGCGGCCAGCAGGCCGCGGGCGCGCTCGCGGACCCGGCCCTCGAAGGCGTCGACCCGGGCCGGGGTGAAGGCGCGGGCGAGCATCCGGCGCAGCCGGCCGTGGTCCGGGGGGTCCTGGTTGAGCATGGTGCGCCGGATGAAGGGCAGGTCGGCGGGGGCGGGGTCGCGGATCTGGGTGGCCCCGAGGTGGGAGGAGTACCCGGCGTGGTCGCGCAGCACGCGCACCACGTCGGCGTGCCGGGTGACGGCCCAGAAGCCGGGTCCGGCGGGCCAGCCCAGGACCTCGGGCTCGGCCTGCCAGGCCACGGGGTGGTGGTCGCGCAGGATCCGGTAGCGCGCGTGCGGGATGCCCGCGGCGTACGTCCGGGGGTCGAAGACGTCGGGGACGGCAGGGACGCTGGGGGCACCGGCGGCGTGGTCCATGGGGCCACGGTGACGGCCGGGCGCGGCGCACCGCAAGGGGGCGGGCCCGCTCCGGGGCCGGACGTCGGCGCGCCGCCCGGTCAGCGCGCGAGCGGACAGTGGAGCGGACTCGTGGGCCCGTCCTCGGTCACCAGCACCACCTCGGTCCTGGCCGACCCGTCCACCGAGACGGCGGCGGTGCACACCAGCTGGTCCTTGGCGGTGTCGGACAGCTCCGCGTCGAGGAAGTAGGGGAGCCGGACGGTCACCTGCTTCGCGCTGCCGTGGTCGACGCGCACCGGTCCGACCATCTTGTCGGTCCGCGCCGGCAGCTCGGTGCTGAGCCCGGCGTCCCGCTCCTGGGTACCGGGGCCCGACAGGAGGCGGCCGAGCAGCGCACCGGTGGGCACGCGCGGGTCGCGCTGGACGGTCGGCGCGAGCCGCCCGTCGGGGGCCACGAAGTAGAGGACGTCCGCGCTCCGGGGCTCGGCGAGCAGGACGTTCGCGGCCCGGCCGCTCTCGACGACCGCCGTCGGCTCGATCCCGCAACCGGCCAGCGCGACCGCGCCCACCAGGAGGAGGGCGACCGGCGGCGCGCCGCACACGCGGCTGCGGCGGCTCATGCCCGGGCCTCCAGCGGCATGTCCACGGTGAACACGGCGCCGCCGGACGCGCCGTTGGCCGCCCTGACCGTGCCGCCGTGCAACCGGACGTTCTCCAGGGTGATGGCGAGGCCGAGCCCGCTGCCCGCCGATCGGGTACGGGCCGCGTCCGCCTTGTAGAACCGGTCGAAGATGTGGGGCAGCGCCTCGGGGGCGATCCCGGGGCCGCTGTCGGCGACTTCTACGGTGAGCCGCTCGCCCTCGGGGTGCGCCCCGGTGCGGGCGGTGATCCGTACCGGGGCGCCGCCGTGCCGCAGGGCGTTGCCGACCAGGTTGGCGAGGACCACGTCGAAGCGGCGCGGGTCGAGTCGGGCCCTGATGCCCTCCGGGAGGTCGGTGACCACCTCGTCCGCGCCCCAGTGCCGCCGTTCCAGGGTCTTGCCGACCGCCTCGGTGAGGTCGACGTCGTCGAGGTTGAGTCCGGCGGCGCGGGCGTCGAAGCGGGAGATCTCCATCAGGTCCTCGACCAGTACGGCGAGCTTGCCGGTCTCGGCGCTGATCAGCCGCAGCGCCTTCGCGGTGTCGGGGTCGAGGCGCTCGGCGTCCTCGTCGAGGACCTCGGTGACGGCGAGCATCCCGGCGAGCGGGGTGCGCAGCTCGTGCGAGACGTCGGCGGCGAACCTTCGGGCGCGGGCCTCGGCCTGTTGGAGCTCCTCGACGGAGCGTTCGAGGGCGCCGGCTGTCTCGTTGAAGGTCTGGGCGAGCCCGGCCAGCTCGTCGGCCCCCCGGACCTCGATCCGGGTGTCGAGGCGGCCGCGGCCCATGCGCTGGGCGGCGGTGCGCAGGTTGCGGACCGGCCGCAGCACGCTGCGGGCGGCGAGGAGCGCGGGGACGAGGGCGACGGCGAGGCCGGGCAGGGCGCCGGTGCGCGCGGCGTCGACCATCAGGGCGACGGTCTGCTCCTCGTTGAGCAGCGGCATGACGGCGTAGAAGACGGCGCCGGTGGGTTGGGTGAGGCCCTGTCGGGTGAAGACGGAGGGTACGCCGATGACCAGGTGGGCGCGGCCGTCGGTCTCGACCCGCTGGAAGGCGGCGTGCGGGTTGACCTTGATCTGGTTGCGCAGCTTCGAGCTGACCAGGGACGAGGTGACCGGTCCCCCGAGGTCGGAGGAGACCCGCAGGGACCCGTACTCGCCGTAGACCGTCCAGGCGTGCGGCTTGCCGCGCTTGCCCAGCTCGGTGACCTGGCTCTGGAGGCCGGTCCGGTCGATCGGCAGCGTCGTCCCCGCGCTCTCCAGCTGGTCGCGGAGCGTGGCCACGGCGGTGTCCTGGCTCTGGGTGAGGATCGCGGTGCGCGCCTGCCGGTAGGTGAGGGCCGCGGTGGACACGGCGCTGATCGCCGCGACGAGGAGGAAGGCGGCGATCAGCCGGCTGCGCAGGCCCAGGGGGGCGATCCGTCGCACGCGGGGCCTACAGGGGGCCGAAGCGGTAGCCGAAGCCGCGCACGGTCTGGACGTAGCGGGGACTGCCGGGGACGTCCTCGATCTTGTTGCGCAGGCGCCGGACGCAGGCGTCCACGAGGCGGGCGTCCGCGTGGTAGCTGTGCTCCCACACGTATTCGAGGAGCTGCTGGCGGCTGAAGACCTGCTCGGGCGAGGCCGACAGGTGCAGCAGCAGCTTGATCTCGCTGGGGGCGAGGGCGACGTGGCCGCCCTTCTTCGCGACGGTCAGTCCGGCCCGGTCGATGGTCAGCTCGCCGTGGTGCTCGGTGCCCTGGCGGCCGGCCGGGGCGGTGAGGCGGCGCAGTACGGCCTTGATCCGGGCCTCGATGACCTCGGTGCGGGCGGGCTTGACGATGTAGTCGTCGGCGCCCGCCTCCAGTCCGACGACGATGTCGAAGTCGTCGCCGCGCGCGGTCAGCATGATGACCGGGACCTGGCTGGTCTCGCGGATGCGGGTGCAGACCTGGACGCCGTTGATGCCGGGCAGCATCAGGTCGAGCAGGACGAGCTCGGGCCGGAACCCGGCGAGCTGGGCGAGGCCCGCCTCACCGGTCTCGGCGGCATGGACCTCGTGGCCGCGTCTGCGCAGGCCGAGTGCGACCCCTTCCCTGATGGAGGGGTCGTCCTCTATGAGCAGTACGCGTGGCATGCGGTCAGTGTCCCAGGTGCTTGGAGCCGGTTATTCACCCTATCGGCCCAGTTTGCGCCACAAGGAATCCAGCAGGTCGGTGATCTCGGTCAGCCGCAGGGGGCGGGCGAGGAGTACGACGGTCAGGGCGAGGGCCACGGTTCCCGCGGCGAGCGCGGCGAAGGTGCCGAGCCCGTCGGCGGCCCGGGCGGCGGCGTGGCCGGCGGCCCCGGCGGGCAGGCAGGCGACGAGCAGCCGCAGGTGCGTGCGCAGGGCGGTGGTGCGCCGCCGCGCGTCGACGCCGGTGTCGGTATCGGTACTGGCGCCGGTCCGCGGTCCCAGCCGCCGGGCGAGGGCGTACGCCGTCACTCCCGCGCCCGCGAACAGGGCGACGGTGTAGGCGCCGGCCATGCCCGTGACGGCCCAGCGCGGCGGCAGCAGGAAGTAGGCGGCGGCCGCCAGGGAGCCGTTGAGGACCGCGATCACCAGGTTCAGGAAGAACGGGGTGCGGGTGTCGGACAGGGCGTAGAAGCCGCGCGAGAGGACGTACTGCCCGGAGAAGGCGATCAGGCCGGGGGCGAAGGCGATGAGCATGCCCGCCATGACCTCGATGTCGGCGGCGCCGGTGCGCCCGTACTGGAACACGCTCCCCATGACCCAGGGGGCGAGTGCGGCGAAGAGCACGGCTGCCGGGACGACGAGGGCGGCGCTGGTGCGCAGCGCGTAGGAGACGTCGCGGCGCACCCGGCCGAGGTCGCCGTCGGCGGCGGCCGCGCTCATCCGCGGCATCAGGGCGGTGACCAGGGAGACGGTGATGATGCCCTGGGGGACGATCCACAGCTGGTAGGCATTGCTGTAGGCGGTGTAGCCCGCGCCGCCCGACAGCCCTTCCAGGGCGGCCCGCTGCCCGGTGGTGGTGGACAGCCTGGTGATCACCCAGTAGGCGATCTGGTTGGTCAGGACGAGCATGACCAGCCAGAGCGCGTTGCGCAGCGGGCGGGCGAGACCGCCGCCGCGCCAGTCGAAGCGGGGGCGCCAGCGGAAGCGGGCGGCGCGCAGCGAGGGGACGAGGGCGAGGGCCTGGACCACGATGCCGGCGGTGGTGCCCCAGCCCAGGAGGTGGGTCTGGGCCGCCGTGAGGCCGTCCGCCGCGTCGTGGGAGAGGAAGAGGAAGAGCCCGAAGACGCCGATGATCACCACGTTGTTGAGGACCGGGGTCCACATCATCGCGCCGAACCGGCCGCGGGCGTTCAACACCTGCCCGAGCAGGGTGAACAGGCCGTAGAAGAGGATCTGCGGGAGGCAGTAGCGGGCCAGGGCGACGGTGGTGGACGCCTGGGCCCCGTCGTAGCCGGTGTACGCCGAGACGATCAGCGGGGCGCACAGGACCGCGACGGCGGTGAGGACGACGAGCGCAGCGGTGCAGGCGGTCAGCAGCCGGTCCGTGTAGGCGGCGCCGCCGTCCTCGTGCTCCCGCGCGGCGCGGACCAGCTCGGGGACGAAGACCGCGTTGAGCGCCCCGCCGATGAGCAGCATGTAGAGGATGTTGGGCACGGTGTTGGCGACCGCGTAGCCGTCGCCGAGCAGGCCGGTGCCGAGGGCCGCGACGACGACGGCGGAGCGGACGAAGCCGGTGGCGCGCGAGACGATCGAGCCGGCGGCCATGAGGGCGCCGCTGCGCAGCACCGACTGCTTCCCCGGTGCGGCGGGCGGCGCGGTGGGCGCGGCGCCCGCGGCGCCGGGCGCCCTGGTGTCGGTGGCCGTCACCGGCTGGCCGGGCACGCACGGTGCCCCTGGTGCGGCGCCGGGTCGGTGCGGCCGTCCATCGGAATCTCCCATGTGCCTGTGGTCGGGGTCGAGGGTGGAGGGTACCCCGCGCACGCCCCGCGGGGCACGGCGCGCAGGGGCCTCGTCGGGCAAGGGACTTGCGGCCCCTTTTCCTGCGCCGGAGGTCCTTTGTTCCGTTCCGCGAGGGGGTGCGGAAGGAAACGGATGCCCTGATACCGGAATTCAAAGCCCCGCACGACCGCCGGGCCGAACTGCCCGTACTTCGTGACCGGATGATGACCGTTCCGCTGCGGTGCAGGTCACAACCGAATTACCGATATTTTTCCTGGAATCCGCAACCTAATGTCGTGGTGTTCGCTCTTTGTTTGCGAACGATCATCACTTCGGAGGGGTTTCGTTGAGCCGCACACGCCGTACCGCATCGTCGCGTCGCCAGGTCCCGGGAGCGCGGGGCCGCCGGGCCGCCCTGGTCGCGACCGCACTGCTGGCCGCCGCTGCCCTCACCGCCTGCTCGGGCGGGGCGGGCAGCGGGGACGGCGGTAAGGCCGAGATGAAGAAGAAGGCGGAGATGTCCCTCTCCGTGAACCTGACGGGCGGCCAGGTCAAGGCGGGCGAGCCGGTCAAGGTGACGCTCGCCGAAGGCAAGTTCGCCCAGGTGAAGGTCACGGACGGCAAGGGCGGGGAACTGGCCGGGAAGATATCCGAGGACGGCAGGACCTGGACCTCGGAGCGCAACGCCTCGCCGGGCCAGGACTACAAGGTCGAGGCGCAGAACACCGAGAGCCAGGGCGCGACCACCCAGTTCAAGACCACCGCCGCCGACAAGGTGAACAAGGTCACGATCAACCCGGGCAAGGCCAACGGGGTGGTGGGCATCGCCCAGCCGATATCGATCGTCTTCGACAACCCGGTCAAGAACAAGGCCGAGGTCGAGAAGCAGCTGAAGGTCACCACCTCGAACAACACCGAGGGTTCCTGGGGCTGGTTCAAGGACTACTCGGGCAACGACCGGGTGGACTGGCGCCCCAAGGAGTACTGGAAGTCCGGGACCGACGTGAAGGTCGACATGAAGCTGAACGGCGTCGATTCGGGCAGCGGTTACTTCGTGAAGGATTACAACACCGAGTTCAAGATAGGCAAGGACCGCCGGATGAAGGTGGACCTCGACAGCAAGACGATGTCGGTGACGGAGGACGGCCAGGTCGTCAAGAAGATCCCGATCTCGGCCGGCACTCCGGGCGGCCAGAAGGCCTCCTGGTCCGGGAAGATGGTGCTGATGGCCAAGGAGGGCACCATCCGGATGGACTCCCAGACGGTCGGTCTCGGCGACTCCTACGACAAGATGGTCGACAACTCGATGCGGCTCACCTGGTCGGGCATGTACGTGCACGCCGCGCCGTGGAACAACGCCAACTTCGGCAGCGCCAACACCAGCTCCGGCTGCGTGGGGATGAGCGACGCCAACGCCACCGCCTTCTACAAGGAGGCCCAGGTCGGCGACCTGTTCGAGGTCGTGGGCGAGGGCTCCAAGGGCCAGGCCGACATCGGCAACGGCTACGGCGAGTGGAACCTGGACTGGGCCGCCTGGCAGAAGAAGAGCGCACTCGACGGCGCGGGCGCCGGGACCCAGAACGGCTGACCCACCGGTGCGCCGACCCACCACCGCACGGGTCGGGCCGACGGTCGGCCGATCGTTACCAGTGCGTAACTTACCGACGGGTTACCTTCGGTAAGCCCCTCCCGCTACCGTCGGGTCACTTTGACACCGGCGCACGCGAGGAGCGATCGATGGCCCGCACCACCATCGCGGTGACCGCAGCCGCACTGCTCGCGGCAGCCGCCCTGGGCCTGGCCCCCCACCAGGCCCGGGCGGCCGCGGCGACCAGCGTGAGCAGCTCCTCCGCCACCCCGGCCGGCGCCTCCTCGCAGCTGCGCTTCTTCGACATCCCGGGCTCCGGCGGCATCACCCTCAAGGGCAACGTCTTCTCCCCCGGGGGCGCCCGCCCCGGCCAGCGGTTCCCGCTGATCGTGCTGCCCACCAGCTGGGGCGTGCCCCAGATCGAATACGCCGCGCAGGCCGAGCGGCTCGCCGACTCCGGCTACGTCGTGGTGAGTTACACCAGCCGGGGCTTCTGGCTCTCGGGCGGTCGGATCGAGGTCGCGGGTCCCCCCGACACCGCCGACGTCTCGGCCGTCATCGACTGGGCGCTGGCCACCACCGCCGCCGATCCCGCCCACATCGGCCTCGGCGGCGTCTCGTACGGCGCGGGCATCAGCCTGCTGGCGGCCGCCCGCGACCCGCGGATCAAGGCCGTGGTCGCGCTCAGCGGCTGGGCCGACATCATCGAGTCCATCTACTCGGGCCGCACCCAGCACCTCCAGGCCGCCGGCCTGCTCGGCGCCGCCGGACATCTCACCGGGCGGCCGGGCCCCGAACTGGACGGGATACTCACCGACTTCCTCGGCTCGAACCTGGAGCGCGAGCCCCGGATGATCGAGTGGGGCAAGCAGCGCTCGGCATCCGAGAAGGTCGACGCGATCAACGCCAACGGCGCCGCGATCATGTTGGGCAACGCCTGGGGCGACACCATCTTCCCGCCCAACCAGTACGCGGCGTTCTTCGAGCGCCTCACCGGTCCCAAGCGCCTGGAGCTGCGCCCCGGAGACCACGCCACCGCCGAGGGCACCGGCCTGTTGGGGCTGCCCAACGACACCTGGACCAACGCCCACCGCTGGTTCGACCGCTACCTCAAGGGTGAGGCCAACGGCGTCGACACCGAGGCGCCGGTGCAGCTGAAGTCCCGTAGCGACAACGGGTACGAGGGCTATCGCGACTGGAAGTCGGTCGGCGCGGGCGGCACCGAGAAGCTCGCGCTGGGCGACAGCGAGCACGTCTTCGCGAACGTCGACTCCGGCGCGAACGGCGGCGTCGTGCTGCTCTCCAGCGTGCTGGACCAGTTCGTCAAGGCGCCCCCGGTCGCTTCCATCCCACTGCTCCCCCGCGCCTTCGCCGCCGTCTGGCAGTCCGGGCGCTACGACGAGGACCGCCGGATCCGGGGCACCGCCCGGCTGCACACCACCGTGACCCCCACCGAGGAGAGCGGCACCTTCGTCGCGTACCTCTACGACGTCGGCCCGCTCGGCCTCGGCAAACTGGTCAGCAACGCCCCGTACACCTTCCACGGCAGGACGCCGGGGCGGTCCTTCGGCGTGGACCTGGACCTCTTCTCCACGGCCTACGACGTCCCCGCCGGCCACCGCCTCGCCCTGGTCGTGGACACCGTGGACCCGCTCTACATCGAGCACAACCCCACCGGGGCGCAGCTGACCTTCTCCTCGCCGCGCACCGATCCGTCCTACGTCTCGGTGCCGCTGCGCGAGCAGTGATCCACGGCTGCTGCCGGGCGGGGGTGGCTCTCGGGGGTCGCTCCGCGGGCCGTACCCGGGGCTACCGCCCGCCCTGCAGCAGCATCCCCGCCTCGGCCGGGCCCACCTGGGCGGCCTCGGTCTTGGGGTTGCGCCGCTGGCGCCGGGCCATCCAGGTGGCGAACCAGGACAGCAGCATGCACATCCCGATGTAGATCGGGGAGATGATCATCACGACCGGGATGAAGGGCAGGTCGTAGTCGAGGTTGGAGGCGATCAGCTTGCCCGCGTGCAGGAACTCCTCGTAGGTGATCAGGTAGCCGAGCGAGGTGTCCTTGAGGGCCACCACGAGCTGGCTGATGATGGTCGGCAGCATCGCCCGGACCGCCTGCGGCGCCAGGACGAAGGTCATCACCTGCGTCTTGCGCATGCCCAGGGCGTAGGCCGCCTCCCGCTGGCCGCGCTCCACCGCGTTGATGCCCGTACGGAAGACCTCGGCCAGCACCGAGCCGTTGTACAGGGTCAGCCCCGCCACCAGCGCCGGCAGCGGCTGGACCTTCAGCGCCACGAAGATGAAGAAGATCATCACCAGTACCGGCATGGCCCGGAAGAACTCCACGCACAGCGTGGCGGCCCAACGCACCGGCCGGTGCAGGGAGAGCCGCCCGGTGGCGAGGACCGCGCCGAGGACCAGCGAGAGCACCGACGCGTAGGCGAAGGCCTTGAGGGTGTTCCAGAGTCCCTTGAGCAGCAGCCGCTGGATGCCCTCGTACTCGAAGGGGGTCCACTTGGCGGCGGTGAACTGGTCGGTGTCGAAGAGCAGGTAGAGGATCCAGCCGAACAGGGCCAGGATCACCGCCGTCGAGGCCATCCCGTAGAGGAAGTGGCGGCGCTGGGCGCGCGGGCCGGGGATGTCGTAGAGGGCCGTGGACTCCAGGTCCCCGTGCAGCGCGTGTGCGGTCATCGGGCGACTCCCCAGCGCTTCTCCAGCACGTTGAAGAGCGCGCTGATGGACAGGGTGATGATCAGGTAGCCGACGGCGATCCAGACGAAGGTCCAGATGATGCTGTAGCCCAGCTCGTTGAGCGTCTTGTAGGTGCCCAGCAGCTCGGTGACGCTGAAGGCGCCCGCGATCGCCGAGTTCTTGGCCAGGGCGATCAGCGTGGAGCCGACGGGTGGGATGACCGAGCGGAAGGCCTGCGGGAGCACCACCGAGCCCAGCGTCTGGCCGAAGGACATGCCCAGGCTCCGGGCGGCCTCGCCCTGGCCCTTGGGCACGGTGTTGATGCCCGAGCGCAGCGCCTCGCAGATGAACGCGGAGGTGTAGCAGCCGAGCGCCAGGACCGCGAAGAGCTGGAAGGGCAGGACCAGCCCGAAGCGCGGCAGGCCCAGCAGCACGGCGAAGAAGAGCAGGGTGAGGGGGGTGTTGCGCAGCACGGTCACCCAGACCGTGCCGAGCACCCGGAAGGAACCGATCGGCGCGACCCGGAAGGAGGCCATGACGAAGCCGAGGACCAGGGCGAGCAGGGAGGCGTAGAAGGTCAGCTCGACCGTGCCGAGGAATCCCTTGCCGTAGAGCGAGAAGTTGTCGGTCAGTACGTCCATGTCTTCGCGGACTCCTCTCAGCTCGCGGGGTAGCGGTCGATGGCGGGCGGCGTGGGTGCGGGCACTCCGGACAGGCCGAGGGTGGCGTCGTAGGCCTTGGTCCAGTCGCCGTTCTTCTCCTGCGCGGCGAGGGCGTCGTCGAGGGCGAAGCGCAGCGCGTTGTCGGAGCGCGGTACGCCGATGCCGTAGGGCTCCTTCGAGAAGGGCTTGCCGACGACCTTGAGCTCGTCCGGCACCTTGGCCGCGTAGCCCAGCAGGATCGAGTCGTCGGTGGAGACGGCGTCGACCTGGTAGGTCAGCAGGTTGTCCACGCAGACGGAGTAGGTGTCGTAGGCGACGAGGACCGCCTTGGGGAAGTCCTTCTGGAGCCGCTGGTAGGGGGTGGAGCCCGCCGCCGAGCAGACCTTCTTGCCCGCGAGGTCCGCCGGGCCGTTGATGTCCTTCTCGCCGCGCCGGACCAGCAGGGACTGGCCGGCCATGTAGTAGGGCCCGGCGAAACCGACCTGCTTCTTGCGGTTGTCGTTGATCGTGTAGGTGCCGACGTAGTAGTCGATCTGGCCGTTCTGCAGGGCCGTCTCGCGGTTGGCCGAGGCGATCGTCTTGAACTCGATCGTCTTGGGGTCGAAGCCGAGGGAGGCGGACATCATCTTGGCGATCTCGATGTCGAATCCGGAGTAGCGGCCGCTCGCGGGGTCCTTCTCCCCCATGTACGGCTGGTCCTCCTTGGCGCCGACCACCAGGTGGCCGCGGCGCTTGGCCTTCTCCCAGGTCCGCGAGTCGGGGAGGTCGAAGCCGGTGTCCACCCGGTAGACGGGCAGGTCCTCGGGCTGCGGGCCCTTGACCGGGGGGCTGCCGGACTTGCCGCAGCCGGCCACCGCGCCCAGCAGGGCCAGGGCCAGGGCGAGCGCGCGGGCGTACGCGGGCAGCCCACAGGTGCGTGTCGCGTTCATTCGGGACCGCCCCTCAGTGCTTGAGGATCTTGGAGAGGAAGTCCTTGGCCCGCTCGCTCTCGGGGGCGGTGAAGAACGCCTCCGGTGTGCGGTCCTCGATGATCTTCCCGTCGGCCATGAAGACGACCCGGTTCGCGGCGGAGCGGGCGAAGCCCATCTCGTGGGTGACCACGACCATGGTCATCCCCTCGCTGGCGAGCTGCTGCATGACCTCCAGCACCTCGTTGATCATCTCCGGGTCGAGCGCGGAGGTCGGCTCGTCGAAGAGCAGCGCCTTCGGGTTCATGGCCAGGGCGCGGGCGATGGCCACGCGCTGCTGCTGGCCGCCGGAGAGCTGGGCGGGGTATTTGTCCGCCTGGTTGGCCAGGCCGACCCGCTCCAGCAGCTCCCGGGAGCGCTTGTCGGCCTCCTCGCGGCCGCGCTTCCTGACCTTCGTCTGCGCGAGCGAGACGTTGGCGAGGACCGTCTTGTGCGCGAAGAGGTTGAAGGACTGGAAGACCATGCCCACGTCGGCGCGCAGCGCCGCCAGGTCCTTGCCCTCGGCCGGCAGCGGCTTCCCGTCGAGGGTGATGGTGCCCGACTCGATGGTCTCCAGCCGGTTGATCGCGCGACACAGGGTCGACTTCCCGGAGCCGGAGGGGCCGATGACCACCACCACCTCCCCGCGGCCGACGGTGAGGTTGATGTCCTGGAGGACGTGCAGTTGTCCGAAGTGCTTGTTGACGTCCCGCAGCTCGATCAACGGATCGACGGCCATACGCTGCCCTGCCCATGTGTCGGTGTGTCGAGGTCAGCGCAAACTATCCAGCGGTGAAGGCGACTTCACCGCGACACGCTCGACACGCCTAAAAGCGACATAAACGTCACCGGTCGACCCGGGCACCGACGGTCGGCAGCGGTCACCCGCGGTCGCTCCCGATCAGCCTTCGGAGGCCTCGGCGTAGATCTGGGACAGCTCGGGCGATCCGGTCATCGCCCAGGACACCCCGGACTCCACCACGTTCAGTTCGCGCCCCGCGGCCAGCCGGATCACCGGCTGACCGTTCGGCCACACCTGCCAACCGCAGCCGGGCAGGGTCTTGATGATCACCGTGCCGAGGTAGAAGCCCGCGTCGTTGCCGAGCCAGGGCGTGGCCTCGGGGTCCCGCCGCCAGCGCGGCATCAGCTGGTCCAGGGCCTCCAACGAGGCCGGGGTGCCGTCGAGTTCGAGGCCGGCGGCCCGGGCCTGGACGCGCAGCATCTCGCACTCCGCGAACATCTCGCCCACGCCCTCGGGATCCTCCGCGAGGGCGGCGGCCAGGGCCGCTCCGTGCTCGGTCTCGTGCCGGTTCAGCCAGTGGTCCAGGAACGGGATGTTCATACCGCCCAGCCTGGCACCCGTACCCGCCGGGGGCCACAGGACGCGCCTGGATCGGCGCGATCCGGGCCCGGTGGGCTAAACGCGCCCTCGTGCTGTGACCGCCCTAGACGTCGAGGTCCACGACGACCGGCGCGTGGTCGGACGCGCCCTTGCCCTTGCGCTCCTCGCGGTCGACGTAGGCGTCCTTGACGGCGGCGACGAAGGGGGCGTTGCCGTACACGAGGTCGATGCGCATGCCCTTGTTCTTCGGGAACGCGAGCATCCGGTAGTCCCAGAAGGTGTAGGGGCGGTCGTACTTGAGCGGGCGCGGCATCACATCGGCGAGCCCGGTCGCGCGCAGCGTCTCCAGGGCGGCGCGCTCAGCTGGGGTGACGTGGGTCATCCCCTCGAAGACGGCCGGGTCCCAGACGTCCTCGTCGGTCGGCGCCACGTTGAAGTCGCCGAGCACCGCGAACGGGCGGGGGCCCGCCGCGTCTTCGGCGACGGCCGCGCCCAGCGCGCGGAACCAGTCCAGCTTGTAGCCGTAGTGGTCGTGCTCCACCTCGCGGCCGTTGGGCACGTAGACCGACCAGACGCGCACTCCCCCGCAGGTCGCGGAGATCGCGCGCGGCTCCGCCACGCCCTCGTAGTCCGGGCCGCCGGGCAGCCCGCTGACGACGTCCTCCAGGCCGACCCGGGAGAGCAGGGCGACGCCGTTCCAGCGCCCGGTGGCGTTGACGGCCGACTCGTAGCCCAGCTCGCGCAGCTCGGCGTGCGGGAACTGCTCGGCGGAGCACTTGGTCTCCTGGATGCACAGCACGTCGGTGCCGCTGGACTCCAGCCAGGCCAGCAACCGGGGCAGCCGGGCGGTGATCGAGTTGACGTTGAACGTGGCGATACGCATGTCCGTAACCTACCGCCAGGCACCGACAGCCACCGGTCGGCCACCCGGTCGCCCGCCCGGGAGCCGGCGCTCAGAGGTCGGCGCTGTCACCCGCGGTGAGCCGACTGTGCGGGGCGCCGCCGAGCGCGTCGAGGGCGAAGTCGTAGATCGGCCGGGCGATGTCGGCGAGGTAGGCGTCGTGGATGTCGATGGCCGTGCGCGGCTTGACCTCGCGGACGTAGTCGATGACCTCGGCGATCTTGTTCCAGGGCGCGTGCACCGGCAGCAGCAGGGTGTCCACGGGGACGCCCGGTACGGTCAGCGCGTCCCCGGGGTGGAAGAGCGCGCCCTCGACGAGGTAGCCGACGTTGGTGACCCGGGGCATGTCCGGGTGGATCTCGGCGTGCAGCTCGCCGTGGACCTGTACGTCGAAGCCGGCGGCTGTGAAGGCGTCGCCGTGGCCGACCGTGTGGACGCGGCCCGGGTAGGCGGGCGCCAGCCGCCCGGCGACGCTGGCGAGGGTCCACAGCTGCGCCCCGGGGTTCGCGTCGAGGGCGGCCCGCAGCCGGCCCTCCTCGAAGTGGTCGGGGTGCTCATGGGTGACCAGGAGCGCGTCCGCCCCGAGCCCGGCGTCCGGTTCGCTGAAGACGCCCGGATCGATGACGAGCGTGCGTCCGTCCTTCTCGACCTGGACACAGGAGTGCAGCCGCTTGGTGAGCTTCATGATCCCAAGGCTAGCCGGGGGCCGCGGCGGGAGGCTACGGGGCGGGTGGGCGGAGCTACGGGGTGGCGGTGGAGACGATGTAGACCTTGGGCTTGGTCGGGACGGTCAGGTCGACGGTGATGTCCTGGCTCGGGCGCGGGTCGTTCTGCTCGTGCGTGGCGCCGTACCAGGCGTTCTTCGGGTTCCAGTTCCAGCCCGCGGCCTCGGTGTCGCGCTCGCCGATCGAGACGCCCCGGGTCAGGCCCTCGCGGCTGGTGCCCATCGAGGTCAGGAACTTGTCGAGCTCGTCCGGGGTGATCGCGAACTGCACGTAGAGCCTGCTGGTGCGCCAGTTGTTGGTCTCCAGGAAGCCGACCCGCCACGCCTTGTCCGGGATCGGCACCTCGTAGATGCTGCGCTGCACCTTGGAGGGCCAGCCCGCGCGCACCTTGGTGGCGCCGACCTTGGCCGCCTTCTCCTTGCCGCTCTGGCGGCTCTGCTGGGCGGCGATCGCGAGGTAGCCGGCGGGTACGCCGATCAGCAGCACGATGATGATCGCGGTGATCCAGCGGCGCCGCACGACGTGCCGCCGGGCCTCGGCGGGCGTGGGGGTGCCCCCCTCGTCGGGGGCCGGGGCCTGGCGCGGCAGGGTCGGGGGCGGGGGCGTCACGGCTTTTCTGGTCCTTGTTCTTCGGACCCGGCGGCGGCCCGTCGGCCCGCCTGGGCATAGCGTTCGTAGCGTTCGACCCGGCGGCGGTTTGCACGGCGGAAGCGTCGGGCGACGAGCCGGGAGAGGTCGGCCGCACCGACCATACCCGCCTCGGGGCCGAGCTGGGCCTTCGCGATGCGGGCCTCGGGCCGGTAGCCGCGGCCCGTCAGGTGCCGCCGGAAGGCCTCCCGGGCCGGTCCGATCAGCAGGTCGTCGGCCGCGCTGACCCCGCCGCCGATGACGAAGCACGAGGGGTCGAGGGCGGCGGCCAGGTTGGCGATGCCGACGCCGAGCCACTGGCCGATGTCCTGGAGCAGCTCGACGCACATGGCGTCGCCCTCGCGGGCCAGCTCGGTGATGAGCGGCCCGGTGACCTCGGAGACGTTGCCGCCGACCCGCGCGATCAGGTTGTGGGCGACCGGGGAGTCGGCGGCGGCCAGCTCGCGGGCCTCGCGGACCAGGGCGTTGCCGGAGCTGTACTGCTCCCAGCAGCCGCGGTTGCCGCACGGGCAGCGGTGCCCGCCGGGGACCACCTGCATGTGGCCGAACTCGCCGGCCACGCCGAACTTGCCGCGCTTGACCCGACCGTCCTCCAGGATCGCGCCGCCGATGCCGGTCCCGAGCGTGATCATGACCAGGTGGTCCTCGCCGCGCCCGGCGCCGAAGCGCCACTCCGCCCAGGCGGCGGTGTTGGCATCGTTGTCCACCATGACCGGCACCGCGAGCCGCGACTGGAGCGCGTCGCGCAGCGGCTCGTCGCGCCAGGCCAGGTGCGGGGCGAAGAGCACCCGCGAGCGGTCCGCGTCGACCCAGCCGGCCGCGCCGATGCCCACGGCGTGGACGTCGTGGCGGTCGGAGAGGTCCAGGACCAGCTCGACGATGGTGTCCTCGACGACCTTGGGGCTCTTGGACTTGTCGGGGGTCTCGGTGCGGATCTTCTCCAGGATGACGCCGTCGGCGTCGACGACGCCCGCCATCACCTTGGTGCCGCCGATGTCGATGCCGACGGTGGGGACTCGCGGGGCGGTCAGGTGCGACCGGCGCTCACGGGTTCCGACGGTCCGCAGGACGGTGCCTCGCGCCGAGCCACGGTGGGCGAGCGTGAAGTCCCGGTACGTGCTCATCGAGTCGTGTCGTCCCTATGGTGCGGTGGTGCCGGAAGGGTCAGTGTGGGGCGGTGTTGCTCCCGATTCTGCCACCCGCTCCAGCTCGTGGCTCAGCTCGTCCAGTTCCGAGCCACCCGCCATCTGCCGGGTGAGCTCGTCGAGGGTGATCGAATCGCGGGTGTGGCTGCCCGCCATCGCGCCCCGCTTGAGGAGCACGAAACGGTCTCCCACCAGGTACGCGTGGTGCGGGTTGTGCGTGATCAGGACCACGCCGAGGCCCGCGTCGCGGGCGGCGGCCACGTACTTGAGCACGACGCCGGACTGCTTGACGCCGAGGGCCGCCGTGGGCTCGTCCAGGACGAGCACCTTGGCACCGAAGTGGACCGCCCTGGCGATGGCCACGCACTGGCGCTCGCCGCCGGACAGGGTGCCGATCGGCTGGTCGACGTCGCGCAGGTCGATGCCCATGCGCAGCAGCTCGGCGCGGGTGGTCTCGCGCATCAGGTCCACGTCGAGGCGGCGGAAGGGACCGCGGCCCTTGGTGGGCTCGGAACCCAGGAAGAAGTTGCGCCAGACGGGCATCAGGGGGACCACCGCGAGGTCCTGGTAGACCGTGGCGATGCCGTGGTCGAGGGCCGCGCGGGGATTGGCCAGAACCGTCTCCTCGCCCTCGATCTCGAAGCTGCCCGCGTCGTGCCGGTGCAAGCCCGCGATGATCTTGATGAGGGTGGACTTGCCCGCGCCGTTGTCGCCCAGGACACAGGTGATCTCGCCCGCCGAGACCTCCAGGGAGACGCCTTCGAGCGCGCGGATGTTGCCGTAGTACTTGCTGACGCCGGTCAGCTCCACCAGTGCGGTCACTTGCTGGCCTCCGCCCTCTTGCGCACCCAGGCATTGAGCAGCGTGGCCAGCAGGAGCATCGCGCCGAGGAAGAACTTGAACCAGTCCGGGTTCCACTGCGCGTACACGATGCCGTTGCTGGTCATGCCGAAGATGAAGGCGCCGACGGCCGAGCCGATGGCGGAGCCGTAGCCACCGGTCATCAGACAGCCGCCGATGACGGCCGCGATGATGTACAGGAACTCGTTGCCGACGCCCTCGCCCGACTGGACCACGTCGAACGAGAACAGGATGTGCTGGCCCGAGATCCAGGCGCACAGCGCGACGCCCATGTACAGCCCGATCCGGGTCTTGACCACCGGTACGCCGACCGCGCGGGCCGCGTCGGCGCCGCCGCCGACCGCGAAGATCCAGTTTCCGGCGCGGGTGCGCAGCAGGATCCAGGTGGCCACCGCGACCAGCACCAGCCACCACAGGATGGTGACCCGCAGGGTGACCGAGCCGATGGTGAGCTGCGAGGCGAAGAGCGAGCGGGCGGAGGAGAAGCCCTCCATGTCGGCGATCGTCCTGGTGGAGACCGAGCCGCTGATCAGCTTGGTGAAGCCGAGGTTCAGGCCGGTCAGCATGAGGAAGGTGCCCAGCGTGATGATGAAGCTCGGCAGTTTCGTCCGGGTCAGCATGAACCCGTTGAAGAACCCGATGGCGAGGGTCACCAGCAGCGACACGAGGACGCCGACCCAGACGTTCGCGGTCATCTGGTAGCTGAACATCGAGCTGAACAGGGCCGAGGTGGTGACCATGACACCGGCCGACAGGTCGAACTCGCCGCCGATCATGAGCAGGGCGACCGGGACCGCCATGATCCCGATGGTGGAGGCCGAGTACAGGATCGTGCTGAGGCTGGAGGCCCGCAGGAAGCTGTCGGCCGCGAAGGAGAAGAAGACGAAGACGGCGGCCGCGCCGACGACCGCGCCCAGCTCGGGCCGGCCGAGCAGCTTGCGCACGACGGACGTGGGGGCGAGCCGCTCGTCGGCGGCGGTGGCCGCGCTCATCGGCTGCCCCGCTTGATGAACTCCTCCAGCTTGGCCGCTTCGGCGCCGGTCACGATCTGCGGGCCGGTGAGCACGGGACGGCCGCCGCCGAGGGTGTCGGCGTTGTAGCGGTAGAGCCAGAGCAGGTCGACGGCCTCGTAGCCCTGGAGGTAGGGCTGCTGGTCGACGGCGAAGCCGAGGGCCCCGGACTTCAGGTCGCGGGCGACGGCCTCGTTGAGGTCGAAGGTGTCGACCTCCGCCTTGCTGCCCGCGGCGTCCTTGGCCTTGATCGCGGTGGGTGCGAAGGGCGCGCCGAGGGTGACCACCGCGTCGATCGCGGGGTCGGCCTGGAGCTTCGCCTGGATGGCCGCCTGCACGGAGGGCATGTTGGTGCCTTCGACGTACAGGTTCTCCAGGTCGCCGCCGAAGGTCTTCTTCGCGCCGGCGCAGCGCTGCTCGTGGCCGACGTTGCCCTGCTCGTGCAGGACGCAGACGGCCTTCTTCTTGCCGCGCTTGGTCAGCTCGCCGCCGACGGCCTCGCCCGCGATCTCCTCGTCCTGGCCGATGTGGGTGAGGGCGCCGTACTCCTTGGACTGGGCGGAGCCGGAGTTCACCGTGATCACCGGGATGCCGGCCTTGGCGGCCTTGCCGAGGACGTCCTTGAGGGCTTCGGGCTTGGCCAGGCTGACGATGATGCCCTGGACCTTCTGGTCGATTGCGTTCTGCACGAACTGGGCCTGCTGCTGCGCCTGGTCGTCGTGCGCGTAGACGAAGTTGATGTTGTCCTTCGCCGCGGCTTCCTTGGCGCCCTTCTGGACGATGTCCCAGAAGGTGTCGCCATCGCCCGCGTGGGTGATCATCGCGAAGGTCCAGCGCGGGGTGGAGACGGCCGGACGGCCCTGTTCGGCGGCCTTCGCCCGCTCCTCGGCGCGCTTGCCGCCCGTACTGCTGCACCCCGCGAGGGAGGCCCCCAGTACCGCCGCGAGCACGGCGCCCACGACGCGTACCCCTGTCCGAACCCTAGCCACGTCTGTCGTGCCCTTCCCTCGTCCTGAACGTCCTGGAATCGTGCGGTCGCCGCGCCGGTCGTGCGGGGCGGTCGTCAATGCGGTCATTCCGGTTCCAGCCGCCCAGTATCCGCCACAGTGGACCATGGGGTCGTCATCGGGGCAGGCCGGGCGGATTGACAGGTGACCCGGAGGGGGTCACGTTGAGTGCATGCGCATCGGGCTCATCGGTACGGGCCGGATCGGTTCCTTCCATGCCGCGTCGCTGGCCCACCAGCCGCAGGCGGGATCGTTGGTGCTCGCCGACGCCGACCCGGGGCGGGCGGCGCTGCTCGCCGCCCGGCTGGGGGCGACCGCCGCGCCCAGTGTCGACCAGATCTTCAGCTGGGGCGTGGACGCGGTGGTGGTGGCGTGCGCGACGCCTGGCCACGCGGAGCTGGTGGTGCGGGCGGCGCGGTCCGGTCTGCCGGTCTTCTGCGAGAAGCCCGTCGCCGCCGACCTGGGCCGCAGCCTGGCGGTGCTGCGCGAGGTGGCGGCGGTGGGCGGGACGCTCCAGGTGGGCTTCATGCGGCGCTTCGACGCGGGGTACGTGACGGCGCGCGAGCTGGTGCGCTCCGGCGCGCTGGGGCGGCTGCACACCGTCCGCACGATGACCGCGGATCCGGCGCCGCCGGCCGCCGCCTATCTGGCCGGCTCCGGCGGCCTGTACCGGGACTGCCTCGTGCACGACTTCGACGTGGTGCGCTGGGTGACCGGGCAGGAGGTGACCGAGGTGTACGCGACGGGCTCGGACGCCGGGCCCCCGCAGTTCCGCGCGACGGGCGACGTGGACACGGCGGCGGCGTTGCTGACCCTGGCCGACGGGACCCTGGTGACCTGTACCGGCAGCCGCTGCAACGGCGCGGGGTACGACGTGCGGATGGAGCTCGCCGGAGAGCTGGACCAGGTATCGGCCGGGCTGGACGACCGTACGCCGATCGCCTCGACCGAACCCCAGGGCCCGCCCCCGGCGACCAAGCCGTGGACGGGCTTCCTGGAGCGGTTCGGGCCCGCCTACGAGGCGGAGCTGGCCGCCTTCGTCAGCCTGGTCCGCGGCGAGGGCCCCAATCCGTGCGACGGCCGGGAGGCGCTGGCCGCGCTGCGGATCGCCGAGGCCTGCGAGCTGTCCCGGCGGGAGCGCCGCCGGGTCGCCCTCGCCGAGCTGCCGGACCTCTGAGCGGGCGCTCACCCCCGGCTACCAGCTCACCGGGAGCCGGGTGACCCCCCTCATCAGGCTGCCGCCGAGCCACACCGGCGGGCCGCCGGCCGGGTCCTCGGCCAGGTCGGGGAAACGTTCCAGCAGCGACCGGACGGCGATCTTGCCCTCCATCCGGGCGAGCGGGGCGCCGATGCAGAAGTGCAGGCCGTGCCCGAAGGCGAGGTGGCCGTGCGGGGCGCGGCGGACGTCGAAGGTGTCCGCGTCCGCGAAGCGGCCCGGATCTCGGTCGGCGGAGGCCAGCGAGACCACCACGGTCGCCCCGGCCGCGATGAGCGTGCCGCCGATCTCCAGGTCCTCGCGGGCGTAGCGGTATGTGGAGTTCTGCACGGGGCCGTCGTAGCGGAGCATCTCCTCCACGGCGCCGTCGATGAGCCCGTCGTAGTCGGCGCGCAGGGCGGCCAGCTGGTCGGGGTGGGCGAGCAGCGCCCGTACGCCGTTGGAGATGAGGTTGACGGTGGTCTCGTGGCCGGCGACCAGCAAGAGGAAGGCCATCCCGATCAGCTCGTCGGGCGAGAGCGAGTCGCCGTCCTCGTCCCGGGTCCGGATCAGCTCGCTGAGCAGGTCCTCGCCCGGGGCCTTGGCCTTGGCCTCGACCAGGTCGGCGAGGAAGGCGCTGAGCGCGCGGTGCGCGCTGCCGTCCCCGCTGCCGGCGGCGGTGGGCGCGACGATCTCGTTGGACCAGAAGCGGAACCGCTCGCGGTCCATGTCGGGGACACCGAGCAGCTCGCAGATCACGGTCATCGGCAGCGGGAAGGCCAGGGCCGCGATCAGGTCGGCGGTGCGCTCGGGCCGGGCGGCCATCGCGTCGAGGAGTTCGTCGGTGACCTGCTGGACGCGGGGGCGCAGCGCCTCGATGCGGCGGCCGGTGAACGCCCGGGCGACCAGTCGGCGCAGTCGGGTGTGGTGCGGGGGGTCGGATTCCAGCATGTTCGCGTTGGCCGCGGTGACGAGGGCGTCGGAGAACTGGCCGGAAGTGCGCCAGTCCTTCGACAGGGCGGGGTGGTTGAGGGCTTGGCGGGCCTCGTCGTGGCCGACGATCAGCCAGCTGGGTTCGAACTCGTCGGCGTAGACGGTGGCCCGGTGGACCGGTCCCGCCGCGCGAAGTCTGGCGTAGAAGGAATAGGGGTCGGCGGTGAAGTCCGCATCGCTCCCGCTGATGTCCACTACTGGCATCGGTCCACCGTACGACCGCCGTTCACCCGGTGGATGCGGCGTTTTCGGCCACTCGCCGACGGTGTACCGCGCCGGCTCGGACGTCCGCCGGTTCGGACGTCCGCCGGCGTGGCGCCCCGCCGGCTCAGACGTCCGCCGGGGTGGCGGTGCGGCGGCCCCACGCGGTGCCCACCAGGACCAGGGCGGCGCCCACGAAGCCGGCCGCGCCCAGGTGTTCGCCGCCGATGGCGATGCCCGCGGCGGCCGCCCAGAGCGGTTCGGTGCCGAGCAACAGGCTGACCCGGGACGGGGAGGTGCGGCGCACGGCCCATATCTGCACGAAGAACGCGAACAGCGTGCACAGGACGGCGAGGAAGGCGAGCCCCGCCCACTGACCGGGGCCGAGGTCCGCCGCCGCGGCCCACGGCGTGGCGCCGGTGCCGGGCAGGGCCGCGAGCAGGGCGAAGACCAGGACGGCGGAGCCGAGCTGAACGGTGGTCAGCGAGAGCGAGTCGGCGTCCTGGAGGGCCTTCATCCGGGCCATCAACAGGACGTGCAGGGTCCGGGCGCAGGCGGCGCCGAGGATGAGCAGATCGCCGGTGGAGGGTGCGGTGAAGCCCGCGCCCTGGGTGAGCAGGACGACCCCGGTGACGGAGACGGCCGCAGCGCCCAGGAAGGCGGCGGGGGGCCGCACCCGGCGCACGGCGGCCTCGGCGAGCGGGGTGAGGATCATGGTCAGGCTGATGATCAGCCCGGCGTTGGTGGCGGAGGTGTGCACCACCCCGTAGGTCTCCAGCAGGAAGATCCCGCCGACGACCAGGCCCAACAGGGCCGCCCCGCGGACCTGGGCGGACCGCAGGGCGCGCAGCCGCCGGGCGCCGGCGATCACGAGGACGGGCAGCACGAGGAGGAAGCGCAGCACCAGGACCGCGATCACGGTGTGGCTGGTGGTGACGCCCTTGGCGGCGAGGTAGCTGCCGCCCCACACCACGGCGACGAGCAGGACCGGCAGGTCGGCGAGCCAGGCGCGGCGGGGTGCGAGGGCGGGCGCCGGTACGGCGGCGAGCGTGGACACGGGTCTCCAACAGTCGGCGGGAGGTGGAGACTTCGGTGGCTCGCACGGATGCGGTCACCGTACCGGAGCACTAGCTGCGGGGTACACCCTGTTTCGCCTGGTGGGCGGGTGGCCCGCCGGGCGCCTCAGAAGGAGCCGAAGGCGGCCCGGCCCGCGGGGCGGTAGGTGAGCACGGCGACCCCGCCGTCGGTGATCCGGGAGGCGGTGAGTTCGCAGGTGGTGGGCGCTCCCCCGACCGGGAAGAGGTGCCGCCCGGCTCCCAGGAAGACGGGGTAGACCAGCAGGTTCAGCTCGTCGACGAGGTCGCGGGCGAGCAGTTCCCCGACGAGTTCCGCGCTGCCCCAGATGTGCACCTCGCCGTCGGTGGCCGCCTTGATCCGGGCGATCTCCGCCTCCAGGTCCGGGCCGAGGACGGTGGCGCCCTCCCAGGCCGGGTCTTCGAGGGTGCGGGAGACCACGTACTTGGGCGCGGAGTTCAGCTTGGCCGCGATGGCGTTGGCGGGGTCGGTCTGCCGGGGCCAGTACCCGGCGAAGATCTCGTACGTGCGGCGCCCGAGCAGGAAGGCGCCGGCCCGGTCGAAGGCCTCGGTGATGAACTCGCCCACGCCCTCGTCCTCGAAGGGCACCTGCCAGCCGCCGTAGGAGAACCCGCCGCTCGGGTCCTCTTCGGGGCCGCCGGGGGCCTGCATCACGCCGTCGAGGGTGAGGAAGGTGATGAGGGTCAGCTTGCTCATGATGGTTCGTCTCCTTGCGAGGGGCTCGTACGCCAATTCAGACTCCCCGCCGCCGCGGAACTCATCGGTGCGGCGCGCGTGAACGCGAGGTCCGATTCCTGCCAGCGCGGGTACCGCCCCGCCGGTTTCATTGAACCCGCAACCACTTAAGGCTTTCCCGCGGAGGAACACGATGGACGCGACCGTGAACACGAACGGCAACACCGGCAGCACCGGCCACGGCACGACGGGCCGGGTCGCCCTGGTCACGGGCGGCAGCCGGGGCATCGGCGCCGCGACCGCGCTGCGCCTGGCCGCCGACGGCGCGGACGTGGCGATCACCTACGTCAGCGACGCGCAGGCGGCGGCGGAGGTCGTCCACAAGATCGAGGCGTACGGACGCCGCGGCCTGGCCGTACGGTCGGACGCGGGCGACCCGGCCGCCGCCGCCGGCGCGGTGGAGCGCACCGTCCGGGAGCTGGGGCGCCTCGACGTCCTGGTCAACAACGCGGGCGTGGGAGTGCTCGGACCGCTGGAGACCCTCACGGTCGCCGATGTGGACCGGGTGCTCGCGGTCAACGTCCGCGGGGCGTTCCTCGCGGCCCAGGCGGCCGCGGCCCTGCTGGACCGGGGCGGCCGGATCATCACCATCGGCAGCTGCATGACCCAGCGCGTCCCGGGGCCGGGCGGCTCCCTCTACGCGATGAGCAAGGCGGCGCTCACCGGGCTGACCAAGGCCCTGGCCCGGGAGCTGGGCGAGCGCGGCATCACGGCGAACCTCGTGCACCCGGGTCCGGTGGACACCGACATGAACCCGGCCGACGGGCCGTACGCCGCCGGGCAGAGCGCGATGACGGCCCTCGGGCGCTTCGCCGCCCCGGACGAGGTGGCGGCGATGGTCTCCTTCCTCGCCGGACCGGACGCGGCCTACGTCACGGGCGCCGAGTTCTCGGTGGACGGCGGCCACGCGGCATAACGGCTCGTCGCGGCGACTCGGTGCGACGGCTCGGCGCGACGGCTCGGTGCGACGGCTCCGCGCACGGACGCCCCGCGGGGCGGACGCCCGGGCACGCCGGTGGGGCGTACCGGTCACCTGGTGACCGGTACGCCCCACCGGGCGGTTCAGCGCGGGATCAGCCGCCCAGCTCCTGGTGACGGGCGGTCAGGGCGGTCGTGCCCTGCTCCGTCAGCGAGCCGAACAGGCGCAGGCGGGAGAAGCCGCCGTCCGGGAAGATGTCGATGCGGACGTGGCTGCCGACCGCCGGGGCGTCCAGCACGAACCGGTGGTTCGTGTCGGGCTGCAGGCGGGTGCGCGGCAGGAACTCCTGCCACTCGCCCTCCTCGCCGGACTTGATGGAGAGCGAGGCCCAGCCGGCCGAGTTGCCCTTGAGGTAGGCGGTGTCGATCTCGACCGCGCGGATCTCGGACTCGGCGACGAGCTGGTAGCGGATCCAGTCGTTGCCGTTGTCGCGGCGACGGGCGGTCTCCCAGCCGTCGTCCATCTTGCGGGAACGGCCCGGGGCGATGGTGTTGGTCGGCGGGGAGTAGAAGCGGTTGGACGCGTCCTGCACCGAACCGCCGTTCTCCAGCGCGACCACGTCGAAGGAGCCGAGCGCGGCGAGCCACTGCGGGTCCGGGACGACCTCGCCGTAGACGCGCAGGCGGGCCACGCCGCCGTCGGGGTGCTGGTTGAGGCGCAGGTGCGTGAAGCGCTGCTCGGCGGTGACCTCGAAGCCGTTGGCCGCGTGGCCGCCGACGGCGGTGCGCGGTACGAGGGTCGTCCACTTCACGTCGTCGCCGAGGAGCTCCTCGGGGGTCGGGGCGCCCGCCACCGAGGCGCCCTCGACGGACACCGCCTGCGGCATGTTGCCGCGGAAGTGCGCGGTGTCGACGACGATGCCGCGGATCACACCGGGGGCACCGAGGCGGATCAGCGCGAAGTCGTGGTCCTCGGGGGTCGGCCAGGGCTGCTCGGCGGAGATGCCGCGGCGGCGGCGGGTCTCCCAGCCGTCCATGACCTTCCCCTTGTGGCCGAAGTGCTCGGGGTCGAAGTGGGCGGCCTCTTCGATGAGCAGGTTCTCCCGCTCGGCGAAGAACTCGTCGTTGGCGAAGGTGACACCGGCCCCCAGGGTGCGGGCGGCAAGGTTCGCGTACTGGGTGAACGGGAAGTCCGCGGTGCGGTAGTCCGCGTACGGGTCGCCGCCGCCGTACGGGTTCGCGTTACCGGTGAAGGAGGCCAGAGGAGTTGAGCGCTGCGCCGTCACAGTCAGTTCTGCCTTTCGAGGAGTCGGCCGGTGGGCTCGTTCGGGGTGCCGTGGTCGGCGATCTGCGTACCGCGCAGCCAGGTGGACTTCACGACGCCGTGCAGGGTCCTGCCCGCGTACGCCGTGACCCGGTTGCGGTGGTGCAGGTGGGCCGGATCCACGGTGAAGGTCTCTTCGGGGGCCAGGACGGCGAAGTCGGCGTCGCGGCCGACCTCGATCGCACCCTTGTCCGGGAGGCCCGCCAGCTTCGCCGGAGCGGCGGACATCCAGCGGACGACGTCCTCCAGGGAGTGCCCGCGCTCGCGCGCCGCGGTCCAGATCGCCGGGAGGCCCAGCTGGAGGGAGGAGATGCCGCCCCAGGCGGTGGCGAAGTCGTTCGTCTTCAGGTCCGCCGTGGAGGGCGAGTGGTCGGAGACGATGCAGTCGATGGTGCCGTCGGCGAGCGCCTCCCACAGGAGGTCCTGGTTCGCGGCCTCGCGGATGGGCGGGCAGCACTTGAACTCGCTCGCGCCGTCCGGCACTTCCTCGGCCGTGAGGGTGAGGTAGTGCGGGCAGGACTCGACGGTGATCCGCACGCCCTCGGCCTTGGCGGCGGCGATCAGCGGCAGCGCGTCGGAGGAGGACAGGTGGAGCACGTGGACCCGCGCGTCCAACCGCTTGGCCTGGGCGATCAGGTTCTGGATCGCGGTGTTCTCGGAGTCCCGCGGGCGGGAGGCGAGGAAGTCGGCGTACTTGGGGCCCGGCACCTGCGGCGCGGACTCCAGGTGGTGCGGGTCCTCGGCGTGCACGATCATCAGGCCGCCGAAGCCGCTGATCTCGGCGAGGGAGGTGGCCAGCTGCTCCTGGTCGAGCTCGGGGAACTCGTCCACGCCGGAGGGCGACAGGAAGCACTTGAAGCCGTAGACCCCGGCGTCGTGCAGCGGGCGCAGGTCCTTGACGTTGTCGGGCAGCGCGCCGCCCCAGAAGCCGATGTCCACGTGCGCCTTGGCCCGGGCGACCTCCTGCTTGACGCGCAGGTTGTCGACCGAGGTGGTCGGCGGGAGGGAGTTGAGCGGCATGTCCAGGATGGTGGTGATGCCACCGGCCGCGGCGGCGCGGGTGGCCGTCCAGAAGCCTTCCCACTCCGTGCGGCCCGGGTCGTTCACATGGACGTGGGTGTCGACCAGGCCGGGGAGCAGGACGTCGTCCCCGAAGTCCTCCAGCCGGGCGCCGGCCGGCACCTCGGCCCCGTACGGCAGTACGGCCGTGATCTTCCCGGCGGCGACGGCGACCGAGGCGGCACGCGTCCCCTCGGGGGTGATGACGCGCGTCGAGCGCAGTACCAGTTCCACGACGTCGGCGGACACCGGAACCTCCCCATCTACTTCCACAGAGCGAAATTCAACGTTCTGTTGACGGAGTCTTCACGCCGATGCGGAGCCAGTCAAGAGCCCCCGGACGGACCACTGACACGCCTCCATCTCAATTGGATGTTTCCACAGGATGGAATTAAGATTTCGCTCTACAGAATGTAGCTACCACCACCGGGGCTCCGGCGGAGGTCCCCGCAAGGTTGTCCGGCACCCGGACAAACCACCTCTGACCGGCAGGGACGGCCTGGCCCCGGCACTAGGGCCGGTGTCGACCGCCGGGTAGGCTGCTGCCTTGCCTGCCAGCACCGAAAGGACCGCGCCGTGCCGACGTCCAGCGCCAGCACCACCGACGCTTCCGCCAAGAGCCCTGCCGCCAGCGGTGGCGTCCAGTCCCTTGAGCGCGCCTTTGATCTGCTCGAACGCATGGCCGACGCCGGGGGCGAGGTCGGCCTGAGCGAGCTGTCCGCCGCCAGCGGTCTGCCGCTGCCCACCATCCATCGCCTCATGCGCACCCTGGTGGCGTGCGGCTACGTCCGGCAGCAGCCCAACCGACGGTACTCCCTCGGCCCCCGCCTGATCCGCCTGGGCGAGTCGGCGTCGCGCCTGCTGGGCACCTGGGCCCGCCCGTACCTGGCCCGTCTGGTCGAGGAGACCGGCGAGACGGCGAACATGGCCCTGCTCGACGGGGACGAGATCGTCTACGTCGCCCAGGTGCCCTCGAAGCACTCCATGCGCATGTTCACCGAGGTCGGCCGCCGGGTGCTGCCGCACTCCACCGGCGTGGGCAAGGCGCTGCTCGCCTACACCCCCGCCGACGAGGTACGGGCCCTGCTGGCCCGCACCGGCATGCCGGCCGCGACCGAGAAGACCATCACCACGCCCGAGGGCTTCCTCGCGGCGCTGGAGCAGGTCCGCGAGGTCGGTTACGCCGTCGACGACAACGAGCAGGAGATAGGGGTCCGCTGCCTCGCCGTCTCGGTGCCCAACTCGCCGACGGCCGCCGCGATCTCCATCTCGGGCCCGGCCGGCCGGGTCACCGAGGCCCTGACCGACTCGATCGTGCCGATCCTCCAGGGGATCGCGGCCGAGCTGTCGGTGGCGCTCGCCACGCAGAACCCGGCGCAGTAGGTCCCGCCCCCCAACCACCGGCCCCCGGCCGCCCCCCCCCCCCCGGGGGGGGGGGGGGGGCCGGGGCGGGGGGGGGCCCCCCCCCCCCCCCCCCCGGCGCCGGCGGCCCCCCCCCCCACCCCCCCCCCCGCCCCCCCCCGGCGGGGTGGGGGGCCGGGGCCGTCGTTCGTGGGCGGGTCAGGCTGCGGGGACCGCGGGGACCACCGGGGCGGTCGCCGTCAGGCGGCCGTCGTTCATCGTCACCGTGCGGTCCATCCGCTCCAGGTGCGCGTGGTCGTGCGTCACCAGGACGGTCGCCGTCGCGCGCTCCCGGGTGAGGCCGACCAGCAGGTCGAGGACGGCCGCGCCGCGCTCGTGGTCCAGGGCGCTGGTCGGTTCGTCGACGAGGAGTACCGCGGGCTCGTTCATCAGGGCGCGGGCGATGTTGACGCGCTGGCGCTGACCGCCGGAGAGCTGGTGCGGGCGCTTGTCGGCCTTGTCGGACAGGCCGACCGCCTCCAGCAGCTCCAGGGCCCGTCGGCGCAGCTGCCGGGAGGGCCGACCCGAGAGGTGGGCCATCACCTGGAGCTGTTCGGCCGCGGTCAGCGAGGCCAGCAGGTTCGGCTGCTGGAAGACGATCCCGATCCGCTCGCGGCGCAGCCGCGCCTTGTCGGCGGCGCTGAGCGTCGCGGTGTCCTCCCCGGCCACCACGACCCTGCCCGAGTCCGGGGTGACCAGGGTGGCCGCCACCGCGAGCAGGCTGGACTTGCCGGAACCGGAGGGGCCGACCACCGCCGTGAGGGTGCCCGCGGGAACCTCCAGGTCGACCGCGTCCAGGGCGGTGAGCCGGGTGTCGCCGTCCGGGTAGGTGAGCGTGACGTCGTGCACGAGGAGGGTCATCGGGCGCTCCCGAGAGCGGTCAGCGGGTCGACGGCGGTGATCCGCCGGATGGACAGGGCCGCCCCGACCACGCCCAGCGCGATCATGACGGCGGCGGGCACCAGGACGGTGGCGGTGTCGAGGACGAAGGGCACGGCGCCGCCGCTGATCAGCGCGCCGAAGCCGGCGGCGAGGGCGCTGCCGAGGCCGGTGCCGACGGCGAGCATGACGACGGCCTGGCCGAGCGCGTCCTTCAGCAGGTACGGCGTGGACGCGCCCAGGGCCTTGAGGACGGCGACGTCCCCGCTGCGCTGGATCGTCCAGACCGTGAAGAAGGCTCCTATGACGAGGGCCGAGATGGCGAAGAGGAATCCGCGCATCAGCTGGAGCGAGCCGTTCTCGGCCTGGTAGGAGCCGATGGCACCGAGTGCCTCGTCGATGGTCCGGCTCGTGCTGGCGGAGGCCTTGTCACCGGCCGCCCAGTCCGTGGTCCCACCGCCGTCGAGGGCGACGACGGTGGCGAGGGTGTCGAGGGAGGTGCCGGGGTTGCCGATGCGCTGCCAGTCGTTCAGGTCCATCCAGACGACCGGGGTGTGGCTGTAGGAGGCGGTCCCCGAGACGGCGCCGACGGCGAGCTCCAGGGAGCCGATCTTGAGCTTGGAACCGGCGCGCAGGCCGCCGAGCTCCTTGGCGGCCTTCTCGCTCAGGACCACCTTGCCCGGGGCGAGGGCGCCGGCTTCGACGGCCCCCTTCGGGGCGAGCCGACCGGTCGGCTCGACGCCGAAGACCGAGACGGCGGCCGTGCGCTCGCCCGAGAGCGCGTTGGTGGTGCGGATGCCGAGCGGGTCGGCGGCCTTCACGCCGGGCTGCCCCCGCCAGGCCTTCCAGGCGCTCTCGGGGAGCTGGGAATTGGTGAAGGACACCTTCTGGTCACCGGCGGGCGCGGCGAAGGCGAGGCGGGTGGCGGGCAGGCCGGTGATGGCCGAGATGTTCTCCCGGGCCAATCCGGAGGTGAGCCCCGACAGCAGGCCCACGAGCAGCGTGATCAGCACCACGACCGCACCCATCAGGGCGAAGCGGCCTCTGGCGAACCGTAGATCTCTCCATGCGACGAACATGCTTCCCACCTTGGTCTTCACCGTGGACACAAGGCATCGCGCCACAGGATCGATCCTCGTATCGAAGGGCGGAAGGAGACATCAAACTTTTGGTTGACCGGGGCCGGGCGGCGGCGACCTACGCTGGTCGGGCCATGGAATCCGCCCGTACCACCCGCCGTTTCCGGCCTTCGCGGCCCGCGCCCGCCGCCACCGGCCGCGCGCTGACCCCCGTCTCGCGGGTGCTGCGCCTGTGCCTGCACGCCCTGCTGTTCGGGCTGCTCGCCCTGGCCGCCGGGCGCGCCGTGACCGATTCCGCGCCCGGCGCGGGGTGGGTGGTCACCGCCTGCGCGCTGCTGGCCGTCCTCTACGTCGCCGGGGTACGGGCGCCCGTCGTGCACCGCTCGCCCGGCGCCGGGGCGCTCTGGCTCGCCGGGCTCGGCGCGGCCTGGGCGGGGCTGCTCGTGGTCTCCCCCGACGGGCTCTGGATCGCCTTCCCGCTGTACTTCCTCGAACTGCACCTGCTGCGGCTGCGCTGGGGGGTCACGGCCGTCGCGCTGACCGCGTGCGCGGCGATCGGGGGGTTCCTGGGCCACAGCAGCACGGTCACCCCGGGGGCGTTCCTGGGGCCGCTGATCGGGGGCGCCGTGGCGGTGGCGACCGTACTCGGCTACCAGGCGCTGTACCGGGAGAGCGAGCGCCGCCGCGAGCTGATCGAGGAGCTCATCACCACCCGGGCCGAACTGGCCGCGGCCGAGCGCGACGCGGGCATCCTGGCCGAGCGCGAACGGCTGGCCCGGGAGATCCACGACACCCTCGCCCAGGGCCTGTCCTCCATCCAGCTGCTGCTCCGCGCGGCGGAGCGCTCCCTCGGCGACGGCCCGCCCCCGGCGGGGCCGGCCGAGGACGGGGGCGGGGGCCGGGGCGCGGGCGGGGAAGCGGGCGGGCGGGCGGCGGCGCTCGGGCACATCGCCCGTGCCCGGGAGGCCGCGCAGGACAACCTGGCGGAGGCCCGGCGGTTCGTCCGTGCGCTGAGCCCGCCCGATCTGGAACACGGGTCGCTCGCCGCGGCCCTGGAGCGGCTGTGCGTCGGCGCCCCGGGGGTGCGGGCCCGGTTCTCGCTGAGCGGGAGCCCCACCGAGCTGCCGACCCCGTACGAGGTGGCCCTGTTGCGCATCGCCCAGTCCGCGCTGGCCAATGTGGTCCGGCACGCGGGCGCCGGCCGCGCCGAGATCACCCTCACCTTCATGGACGCCTCGGTGACCCTGGACATCGTCGACGACGGCCGGGGCTTCGACCCCGCCGCCGGCCGCTCCGGGGGCGGCGACGGCACGACCGGGGGCGGCGACGGGGGCGGCTTCGGGCTCCCCGCGATGCGTTCGCGCGCCGAGACCCTGGGCGGCACCTTCACCGTGGAGTCCGCGCCGGGCCAGGGCACCGCCGTGGCCGTCACCCTGCCCCTTCCCGTGGAGGCCCCCCGATGACCATCCGGCTGCTGCTCGCCGACGACCACCCGGTGGTGCGGGCCGGGCTCCGCGCGGTCCTGGACACCGAGCCCGGTTTCACGGTCGTCGCGGAGGCCGCGACCGCCGAGCGGGCCGTGGAACTGGCCGCTTCGGAGCCGGTGGACGTGGTGCTGATGGACCTCCAGTTCGGCTCCGGGATGCACGGATCGCAGGCCACGGCGCTGATCACGGCCCGGCTGGGCGGCCCGCGGGTGCTGGTCCTGACGACGTACGACACCGATGCGGACATCCTGGCCGCGGTCGAGGCGGGCGCCTCCGGCTACCTCCTCAAGGACGCGCCGCCGGAGGAACTGGCCTCGGCCGTACGGACGGCCGCCGCGGGCCAGTCGGCGCTGGCGCCCGCGGTGGCGCTGCGCCTGATGGACCGGATGCGGACCCCGGCCGAGGCGCTGACCAAGCGGGAGCTGGAGGTGCTCCAGCTGGTCGCCGACGGGCTGTCGAACCAGCAGATCTCGAAGAAGCTGTTCCTGAGCCAGGCGACGGTGAAGTCCCACCTGGTGCACATCTACGCCAAACTCGGCGTGGATTCGCGCACCTCGGCCGTGGCGGCGGCGAGCGCCCGCCGGCTGATCCGCACGCCCTGACCCGGGCGGCGGGCGGCTCAGGCCACCCAGTGCGGGCGCTCGACCGCGGGGGCCAGCGGGACCCCGTCGTGCAGGGCCGTGGCCAGGCGGCGCACGGCTTCGTCGAGTCGGTCTGCAGGGAGCGTGTAGGGGATGCGCAGCCGGTGTTCGAAGGTCCCCGGGTCCACGCCGAAACGGGCGCCGCGGCCGATGTGGACCCCGCCGGCCCGGGCTCGTTCGGCGAGGGCGGAGCTGACCGGTTCGCCGAGGTCCACCCAGAGCGAGAGCCCGCCGGGCGGTAGCTGCCAGCTCCACTCCGGGGCGTGCCGCTGGAGCGAGGCGACCAGCGCGGCGCGCTGTTCGCGCAGCTGCGCGAGCCGCTCGGGCAGCGAGCGGTGGAGTCCCTCCAGCAGGGGCAGCGCGACGAGCTGGTCGAGCACGGAGCCGGTCATGTCGGCGCAGACGCGTACGGCCGTCAGCTCGGCGATCAGCTTGGCGCTGGCCCGGATCCAGCCGACCCGGAGCCCGCCCCAGTGCGTCTTGCTGAGCGAGCCGATGGTGATCACGTGGTCGGCGCCGCCGCGCGGGGCGAGCGAGGCCAGTGGCCGCGGCGCCGGCACGTCGAGGGCGATGTCGGCGATGGTCTCGTCGACGACCAGCCAGGTCCCGGTGCGCCGGGTGGCGGTGAGCAGCCGCAGCCGCTGTTCCTCGGGCATCAGCGCCCCGGTGGGGTTCTGGAAGTCCGGGATGACGTAGGCCAGGCGCGGCACGGTCTGGCGCAGGGTGGACTCGGCGATCTCCATGTCCCACCCAGCGTCGGAGACGGCGATCGAGGCCGTGCGCAGACCGACGCGACGCAGCGCGTCGAGGGCGTTGGCATAGGTCGGGTTCTCGGTGACCACCCGGTCCCCGGCCCGGCACAACAGGCTGGTGACCAGTGCGAAGGCCTGCTGGGCGCCCGAGGTCACCAGGATCTGTTCGGGTCGGGTCGCAAGACCCCGGCGGGTGAAGCGGTCGGCGACCGCCGCGCGCAGGTCGGGCAGGCCGAAGGGGTGGTAGCCGGGGCTGCGGGCGAGGGCGGGCAGCCGGGGCGCGGCCCAGGCCAGGGCGTCCGCGAGGCTGCCGTCCGGTGCGCCCATCGCGGCGATGGCCAGGTCGATGCCGGGGTCGCCGTCGGCGTTGTAGCCGCCCCCGCCGAGGAGGGCGTGCGCGCCGACCGGGACGTGCCCCTCGGGCAGTTCGGTCCAGGTGCCGGAGCCGCGGCGGCTGCGCACGTACCCGCTCTCGCGCAGCAGGTCGTAGGCGCTGGAGACGGTGGCACGGCTGGCGGCGAGGGCCTCGGCCAGGTCGCGTTCGGCGGGCAGGCGCACGTGCAGGGCGATCCGGCCGTCGAGGATCAGGGTGCGGACGGCGTCGGCGAGGCCCCGGTAGCCGGGGCGGGCGCGGACGTCCGCGGGGAGCAGGGCGGCGAGCTGGCGGCTGCCGATGGCCCTGTCCGCCGTGTGGACCACTCGCTCGTTCGCCATGCCAACCTCCCCTGATTGGCTCTGCCTGCCAGGCCAATCGAGGTCCAGACTCTCGGTATTGGCCCCTGATTGGCAAGGACGGACCGAAAAATGCTGACCGACCGTGACGAACGCGCGCTGCTCCTGGCCACCGAGGACCGGATCTCGACCCCGCTGCGGCTCCGGGCCGCGCTGGCCGCCGTACGCACCCTCCTGCGGTCGACCCGCCGGGGCGCGGGGAGAGAATCGGAGGCATGTCAGACTCCTCCGCCACCCCGGCCGTACCGGCTCGCCCCGGCCCTTCGCCCCACGCCGCGCCCCGCACCTCGGCCCTCGGCTCCCCGCTCATCGACCCCGCGGGCCCGGTGATCGCGGGCCCGGTGGCCGCACGCCCGGTGATCGCGGGCCTGCTGCTCGCGGCGGGCGGCGGGCGGCGGCTCGGCGGGCGCCCCAAGGCCCTGCTGCCCCACCACGGCCGACCGCTGGTCGAGAACGCGGTGCGGGTGCTGCGCGAGGCGGGCTGCGCGCCGGTGCACGTGGTGCTGGGCGCTGCCGCGGACGAGGTCCGCGAGCGGGCCGACCTGAGCGGCTGCGTGGTGGTCGACAACCCCGACTGGGCCGAGGGCATGGGCTCCTCCCTGCGGGTGGGGCTGGGCTCGCTGGCCGGTACGGACGCGGTCGCGGCCCTGGTCTCCCTGGTGGACCAGCCGGGCATCGGCGCGGTCGCGGTGGCCCGGGTGCGGGAGGCGTACCGCTCCCCCGCGAGCCTGGTCGCGGCGGCGTACGCGGGCGAGCGGGGCCACCCCGTGCTCTTCGGGGCGGACCGGTGGGCGGACATCGCGGCGACGGCGACGGGCGACAAGGGCGCCCGGGTGCACCTGTCCCGACACGCCGACGAACTGGTTCTCGTGGAGTGTGCGGACGTGGCCGAGGCCTTCGACATCGACACGCCCCCCGACCTGGCACATCTGGGTTGAGCGGGGCGTGACCGTCATGGCACCGAGGGCCACCGGAGATCGGAATCTGTCGACCCGGAGAATCTCGACATCAACAAACCATTGAACTTCCACCATGAGGAAATTACTATCCACTGGTCAGAAGCGCCCTGAACCACAGACGGCGCCCGCGACCGTTTCACGGAACTCTCTCCAGTCCGCGGCACTGCGTGCCGCATGCGCGAGCATTCCCCCGCGGCCGCCAGGCACCGCCGCTGAAGGAGTGACAGTTATGTCCGCACCAGCGCCGTCCCCGCTGGCCATCGTCGACGCCGAGGTCCTGCCCCGGCAGGACGAGGTCCTCACCGAAGCGGCCCTCGCCTTCGTGGCCGAGCTGCACCGGCGGTTCACCCCCCGCCGTGACGAGCTGCTCGCCCGCCGCGCCGACCGGCGCGCCGAGATCGCCCGCACCTCCAGCCTCGACTTCCTCCCGGAGACCGCGGAGATCCGCGAGGGCGACTGGAAGGTCGCGCCGGCCCCGGCCGCGCTCGACGACCGCCGCGTGGAGATCACCGGTCCCACCGACCGGAAGATGACCATCAACGCCCTGAACTCGGGCGCCAAGGTCTGGCTCGCGGACTTCGAGGACGCCTCGGCTCCCACTTGGGAGAACGTCGTCACCGGCCAGCTCAACCTGATCGACGCCTACGCGCGGAAGATCGACTTCACCGACGCCCGCACGGGCAAGTCGTACGCCCTGAAGCCCGCGGAGCAGCTCGCGACGGTCGTCATGCGCCCCCGCGGCTGGCACCTCCAGGAGCGCCACCTCCAGATCGACGGCCGCCCGGTCCCCGGCGCCCTCGTGGACTTCGGCCTCTACTTCTTCCACAACGCGCAGCGGCTGATCGACCTCGGCAAGGGCCCCTTCTTCTACCTTCCGAAGACCGAGTCCCACCTGGAGGCGCGCCTCTGGAACGAGATCTTCGTCTTCGCGCAGGACTACGTCGGCATCCCGCAGGGCACGGTCCGCGCGACCGTCCTCATCGAGACGATCACCGCCGCGTACGAGATGGAGGAGATCCTCTACGAGTTGCGCGACCACGCGGCCGGCCTGAACGCGGGCCGCTGGGACTACCTCTTCTCGATCGTGAAGAACTTCCGCGACGGCGGCGGCAAGTTCGTCCTGCCGGACCGCAACGCGGTGACGATGACCGCCCCGTTCATGCGGGCGTACACCGAGCTGCTGGTGCGCACCTGCCACAAGCGCGGGGCGCACGCCATCGGCGGCATGGCCGCCTTCATCCCCTCCCGCAAGGACGCCGAGGTCAACAAGGTCGCCTTCGAGAAGGTCAAGGCCGACAAGGACCGCGAGGCGGGCGACGGCTTCGACGGTTCCTGGGTCGCCCACCCCGACCTGGTGCCGATCGCGATGGCCTCCTTCGACGCGGTGCTCGGCGAGAAGCCGAACCAGAAGGACCGGCTGCGCGAGGACGTCTCGGTCGCGCCCGGTGAACTGATCGCGATCGACTCCCTGGACGCGAAGCCGACGTACGAGGGCCTGCGCAACGCGGTCCAGGTCGGCATCCGCTACATCGAGGCGTGGCTGCGCGGCCTGGGCGCCGTCGGCATCTTCGGCCTGATGGAGGACGCCGCCACCGCCGAGATCTCGCGCTCGCAGATCTGGCAGTGGATCAACGCGGGCGTCGTCTTCGAGAACGGCACCCTGGCCACCGCGGAGCTGGCCCGCGAGGTCGCGGCCGCCGAACTCACCGCGATCCGCGCCGAGGTCGGCGAGGAGGCCTTCGCGAACGGCAAGTGGCAGCAGGCCCACGACCTGCTCCTCCAGGTCTCCCTCGACGCCGACTACGCGGACTTCCTCACCCTCCCCGCGTACGACCAGCTCACCGGCTGACCGATTCCCACCCCCGGCCTCGACTGAACTCGCACAGCAGCCGAAGCCACGACGAACACGAAGGTCCGGCCCGGTACCACCAGGTACCGGGCCGGACCTTCGTCGTGCCTTCATCTTCGTCGGCGCATGGAACCCGGAGCTCTCACGACCAGGCAGGACCGAACGTACGGTCGGGCGTTACCTCATCGTAATGTGCGGCTACCTAGCGGTAACAACGTGTGGCGTGTCACCTTTCCGGTTGCCACCGGCCGGCGGTACCCCCACTTACGCAGCCATACACCGGAGTTGTTCCCGACTTCGGCGTGGCCGACCGCAGGAGTTCCGCAGTGATCGGATTCCGCACCGTCAGCAAGATCCCGACCGGAAGTCGTGTGCGACGACTTGCCGGGGCCTCGCTCGTCCTTCCGCTCGCCGTCAGCGCGCTGTTGGCCGGTGGAGCCGGAACCTCCGTCGCCAGCCCCGGGACCGGACCCACCGCCGTGGTCTCCATGGGCGACAGCTACATCTCCGGCGAGGCCGGGCGCTGGAAGGGCAACAGCCTGACCAACAGCGGCAGTCGGACCGGCACCGACCGCGCCTGGGTCAGCGGCAGCAGCTACGACCCGGCGAAGGTGTACGGCGCCACCGCGGGCGGGTGCGACCGTTCGGACTCGGCCGAGGTCCGCAGCGCGGGCCCGATCGCCGACGTGGCGGTCAACCTGGCCTGCTCGGGGGCGGTCACCGACAACGTGTTCCGCGCCTCCAACGGCGGCGTGCCCTTCAAGGGCGAGGCCCCTCAGGCCGATCAGCTCGCCGGGGTGGCCGCGACCAACAACGTCAAGGTCATCGCCCTCTCCGTGGGCGGCAACGACCTCGGCTTCGCCGACATCATCAAGGAGTGCGCGTACGACTTCGTGCTCTGGGGCTCCTACTGCTACGACGACCAGCAGGAGGTGGTCAACCGGCAGATGGACGCCGTCATGGCGAAGGTCGGCAAGTCCGTCGACGAGATCCGCGCGGTGATGCGCACCGCCGGGTACGCCGACTCCTCGTACCGGATCGTGCTGCAGTCCTACCCGTCGCCGATCCCGCGCGGCGCCGAGAACCGCTACACGCAGAGCGACTGGAGCCGGCTGAACACCGGTGGCTGCCCCTTCTGGAACAAGGACTCCGACTGGGCGCGCGACGCGCTCGTACCGCAGATCGCGAACCGCCTGAAGGCCGTCGCCGCGTCCAAGGCCGCCCAGTTCCTCGACCTGCGGGACATGATGCAGGGCCGCGAGGTCTGCGCCAAGGCGAGCAAGCAGGTGACCACGGCGGCGCCCGCTTCGGCGAAGACGAGCGAATGGGCGCGCTGGATCGACAGCAGCGAGACCCAGGGGCCCATCCAGGAGGACATGCACCCGAACTACTTCGGGCAACTGGCCGTCGGACGCTGCCTCTCGCTGATCTACGCACAGCCCGCGAGCGGCAACTTCGGCTGCCGCAACACCGCCGGCGCCGACCAGACCGGGATGTACCTGACCCCGGCCTCGTAGTCCCGGCCTCCTGAAACCCCCGCCTCCCGGGCCGCGGACGCATACGGCGGTGGGGGGGGGGCCCCCCCCCCGCGGGGGGGGGGGCCCCCCCCCCACCGCCGTACGTCCGCTCAATGCGCCGGGACCGCTTCCGGGGCCGCGGCCTGCGCCGCGCCCTGCCTGCTGCCCAGGTGATTGAAGGCCAGGTTGAGTGCGATCGCCACCACGCAGCCCGTGCTGATCCCGGAGTCGAGGACGACCAACAGGTCCTTCGGGAAGGCGTGGTAGAAGGTCGGGGCCGCGATCGGGATCAGGCCGATCCCGAGGGAGGCGGCGACGATCAGGGCGTTCTCGCCCTTCTCCATGGCCGCGCCCGCCAGGGTCTGGATGCCGCTGGCCGCGACCGAACCGAAGAGGACGATGCCCGCGCCGCCGAGCACCGGCAGCGGGACCAGGGCGATGACGGACGCCGCCATCGGGCACAGGCCCAGCAGGATCAGGATGCCGCCGCCGGCCGCGACCACGAACCGGCTGCGCACCTTGGTCATGGCGACCAGCCCGATGTTCTGGGCGAAGGCGCTGCACATGAAGCCGTTGAAGAGCGGGCTGATGGCGCTGCCGAGGGTGTCGGCGCGCAGTCCGCCCTCGATGGTCCTCGCGTCCGCGGGTCGGCCCACGATCTTGCCCAGGGCCAGGATGTCGGCGGTGGACTCGGTCATGCAGACCAGCATGACGATGCACATCGAGATGATGGCGGCGACCTGGAACTGCGGGGCCCCGAAGTGGAACGGGGACGGGAAGCCGACCAGGTCGGCGTTCTTGATGGGGGCGAAGTCGGTCATGCCGAGCGGGATCGCGATCAGCGTGCCGACGACCAGACCGAGCAGGATGGCGATCTGCTGGAGGAAGCCGCGCAGGAACTTGCGCATCAGCAGGACCACGACGAGGGTGACGGCGGCCATCCCGATGTTCCGCATCGAGCCGTAGTCGGTGGCGGTGCGGTTGCCGCCCTGGGACCAGTTGAAGGCCACGGGCAGCAGCGATACGCCGATGAGGGTGATCACCGTACCGGTGACGACCGGCGGGAAGAAGCGGACCAGCCTGCCGAAGTAGGGGGCGGCGAAGAAGCCCAGCAGACCGGCGACCATGATCGCGCCGAATATGACGGGTATGGCATCGGCGCCCTCGCCCTTGCCGATCGCGATCATCGGGGTCACACCGGCGAAGGAAACGCCGTTGACGAAGGGGAGTTTGGCGCCGATCTTCCAGAACCCGAGGGTCTGGAGGAGGGTGGCGAGTCCTGCGGTGAAGAGCGAGGCGCCCATCAGGAAGGCCGTCTCGGTCGGGGAGAGCCCGACGGCCGGACCGACGATCATCGGCGGGGCGACCACGCCGGCGTACATGGCGGCCACGTGCTGGAGACCGCTCGTGAACATTTTCAGCGGAGGCAGGGTCTCGTCGACCGGGTGCTTCTCCTCCGCTACTGCGACTGCGTCTTTGCGAAACCTGGGCATTGCGGCCACGGCTTCCTCCGGTCGGTTAAACACGTCGGCAGGGACGTGGGTGTCTTGGAGGTGGTGCGAAAGCTGTGCGAGTCGAGCCTGTGAACCTGTGTGAAGTTGTGGGGGGGCGGCGGGGTGGCGGAGGGCTGGAGGTGCCGTGGCAGTGGCGCGGGGTGCGCGCGGTGGGGAGAGCGGAGCAAGTGGCACGAGTCACCGTCCCCGGGGGCGCCGAAAAGAAAGCGGCACCACCCGGGAGCGGCTGCCGCGGACCCCGCTCGGGTCCGCGGCGACCGGTCGGGGGCCGTCCCCCCCTACCGGACTCCGTGGGATCAGGCCTGCGCGGAGATCCGCGCGAGGCGCTGCGCCTCTTCACGGGTGGACACCGCGATGGCGTCCTCGTCCGCGAAGAGCAGTCGGTTGTTCTCGACGATCTGCTTGCCGTTGACGAACGAAGCCGTCACCGGGGCCGCGGCGCCGAAGACCAGCGCGGTGACCGGGTCGGCGATCGAGGAGTGCAGGAAGGTGCTGAGGTTCCACATCACCAGGTCGGCGCACTTGCCGACCTCCAGCGAACCGATGCTGTCGGCCCGGCCGAGGACCTGGGCGCCGCCGTAGGTGCCCAGGCGCAGGGCCTGGCGCGCGTTGAGGGCGCGCTCGCGGTGGACGGTGTTCAGGCGGTTGATGAGGAGCGCGTTGCGCAGCTCGGTGTGCAGCTCGCCCGACTCGTTGGAGGCGGTGCCGTCCACGCCGAGGCCGACCGGAACACCGGCGGCGAGCATGTCCGGGACGCGGGCGATGCCCGCGGCCAGGCGCGCGTTGGAGGACGGGCAGTGCGCCACGCCGGTCTTGGTACGGGCGAAGGCGGCGATGTCGGAGTCGTTCATGTGGACGCTGTGCGCCATCCACACGTCCTCGCCGAGCCAGCCGGTCGACTCGAAGTAGTCGGTCGGGCCCATGCCGAACAGTTCCTTGCAGAACTGCTCCTCCTCGACGGTCTCCGAGCCGTGCGTGTGCATGCGCACGCCCAGGCGGCGGGCCAGCTCGGCGCCCTGCTTCAGCAGCTCGGTGGAGACCGAGAAGGGGGAGCAGGGGGCGACGGCGACCTGGGTCATCGCGTCGAAGGAGGCGTCGTGGTACTTCTTCACGGTCGCCTCGGTGTCGGCGAGCGCGCCGTCGAGGGTCTCGACCGCGTGGTCCGGCGGCAGACCGCCGTCCTTCTCGCTGCGGTCCATCGAGCCGCGGGCGAGGGTGAAACGGACGCCCATCTCGGACGCGGCGCGGATGATCGAGCCGGAGAGGTCGCCGGAGCCCTTGGGGAACACGTAGTGGTGGTCCATGGCGGTGGTGACGCCGCCCTTGGCCATCGCGCCGAGGGAGCCCTGTGCGGCCGTGTACGTCATCTGCTCGTCGATGCGCGCCCAGGTCGGGTACAGCGCGACGAGCCAGTTGAAGAGGTTGTGGTCGGTGGCCAGACCACGCGTGATCCACTGGTAGAAGTGGTGGTGCGTGTTGACCAGACCGGGGGTCACGAGGTGCCCGGTGCCGTCGATCCGACGGACGACGTTCTCGAGGTTCTCGGGGGCCTTGCCCGCGCCGATGGACTCGATCTTGTTGCCGGCGACGACGACGTGGCCCGAGGCGTACTCGGTGTCCTTCGCGTCGACGGTCGCAATCGCACAGTTCTCGATGACGATGCGCTCTACCGCGCCGTCAATGGCTGCCGATGCTGCCATGGGACTTCCTCGTGCTTTCAGTGGCGGTACGGGCACGGCAAAGCCCAGGGGTTTGAGTGCCGGAGCCGGGGGCCTTGACAGCTGACAGTACTGCCGCCCCGTGTGGTGCGTCCGGGTGCCGATTCAGGAAGTTGAAGGGTGTCGCGCGGTCCCGGGGCCACTGCGGAGCCCCGGGACGCGCGTGCCGCGTCAGAGGTTGGTCATGTCCACGGGGATGCGGGCGTCGACGCCGTCCCGGAGGACCGTCGCCTCGATGAGACCGTACGGGCGGTCCGCGGCGAAGTAGACCTCGTTGTCGTTCTTGAGGCCGAAGGGCTCCAGGTCGACGAGGAAGTGGTGCTTGTTCGGGAGCGAGAAGCGGACCTCGTCGATCTCCGAACGGTGGTTGATGATGCGCGAACCCATCTGGTACAGGGTCTGCTGCAGCGACAGGGAGTAGGTCTCCGCGAAGGCCTGCAGCATGTGCTTGCGGGCCTCGGCGTAGGACTTCTCCCAGTTGGGCATCCGCTGCTCGTCGTCCGACCAGTTGAAGCGCCAGCGCGCGGAGACCTGGGTCGCCAGGATCCGGTCGTAGGCTTCCTTGAGGGTCGTGTACTTGTCCTTCACGTAACCCCAGAACTCGGAGTTCGTGGAGTTCATGACGGTCAGGTCCTTGAGGCCGGAGATGACCTCCCAGTTCTGACCGTCGTACGTGATCTGGGTGACCCGGGTCTCCTGGCCCTCACGGACGAAGGAGTGGTTCACCTCGTCGGAGCCGATGAACTTCGAGTTGGCGTCCGAGGTGGCGATCCGGCTCCAGGAGTACTCCTCGATCCGGATCCGGGCCTTCTTGATCGGCTCCTGGCTGCCCACGAACCAGCGCGCCAGGTGGATGCCGAACTGCTCGGCGGACTCGATGCCGTGCTCCTTGGCGAACGCGTACACCGTGTTCTTGGTGGTGTCCGTCGGAAGCACGTTGGCGTTCGAGCCGGAGTAGTGGACGTCGTCCATGTCGCCCGAGAGGGCGACCGAGACGTTCAGGTCCTTGATGTGGTGCGTGTCGCCGTCCCGCGTGATCTTGACGACGCGGTTCTCTGCTTTGCCGTACTGGTTCTGGCCCAGAATCGTGGCCATGACTAGCTCCCTCGGTAAACGGAGTAGCCGAACGGGTTGAGCAGCAGCGGTACGTGATAGTGCTCGCCCGGGTTGACCGCGAACGTGATGGTCACCTCGGGGAAGAACGCACCGCTGTCCCTTACGCGGGGGGCGTCCTGCTGCGCCTCGGCTTGCTTCTTTGCGAAGTACGTCTCGGTCTCGAAATCGAGGCGTACGTGGGTGGTGCCCTCCGGCAGAGCCGGCAGGTCCTTGCAGCGGCCGTCCACGTCGGTGGCGGAGCCGCCCAGGGCGGTCCACGCGCCGTCGAGGCCCGTACGGGCCGACAGGGCGATGGCCACGCCTTCGGCGGGGCGGCCGATGCTCGTGTCCAGAATGTGCGTGGACACGGAAGCGGTGGTGTCGGTGCTCATGCGCTCTCTTCCTCGGCGAGTCGGGTCAGGCGGATCCGGTTGATCTTCACCAGTTCGCCGCGGGCGATCTCTCGCTCCTGCTCCGGCGAGTGGGCGATCCGGGTCTTGACCGCGTCCCGCATGAACTCACCGGTCGCACCGGTGGCGCAGATGAGGAAGACGTGTCCGAACTTCTCCTGGTAGGCCAGGTTCAGTTCGAGCAGCTCGGTCTTCAGCTCTTCGGAAGCTCCGGCCATCCCCCGCTGTTCGCGGGCGGAGGTCGGGTCACCAGGCTTCGGCCGGCCGATCGGCGCGTGTCCCCCCATCGCCTCGCCCAGGTCCTCGGCGGTCAGTTCCGCCATGGCGGACTCGTTGGCCGAGAAGAGGGTGTCGATGGTGGCGAAGGGGCGCTGGGCGAGCATCTTGCTCCCCCAGGCCGAGCTGGCGCACACCTCGTGCAGCTCAGCCGTGGCCGCGCTGTCGTCCAAGGTGTTGATCCGGGTGAGACCCGGGGTCGGACTCGAAGTCACGGTAGGCCTCCGTGGCCTTGTTGCTTAACGGGCTGGGCATAGCTAACGCCCTCGACAACACGGCGTCAACACTTTGTTGAAACTTCCCGTACACAAAAGCCGCCGCCCGGGTGAATAGGGCGGCGGCTCGTCACTGTAGGTCAAGCAATGTTCACTCCGGGGTCGGCTTGCCGGCCGCTTTGGGAGGGTTCGACTCCCTGTTCAAGTAGTTGTAGACGGTGAAGCGGCTGACCCCGAGGGCGCCCGCGACCGTCTCCACGCCGTGCCGTACCGAGAAGGCGCCGCGCGCCTCCAGTATCCGCACGACGTCCTGCTTGGTCTTGCGGTCCAGCTGCGACAACGGTACGCCGTGCCGGCGCTCCAGCGCCGACAGGATGTGGTCCAGCGAGTCGGACAGCTGCGGGAGCCGTACGGCGAGCAGGTCCTGCCCCTCCCAGGCGAGCACGACGTCGTCGGGCTGGGCCAGGGCGGGATCCATCAGCTCGCCGCCCATCGCGTCCACCAGCGGCTTGACCGCGGCGACGAACGGGTGGTCGCGGGGTTCGGTCACGGCGTTCCCTCCCCGATGACATTGACCTGGAGGGACACCCGCGTGGCGCCGGCGCCGAGCGCGTCGCGCAGCAGCGCGGTGACCGCGTCGAGCACGGCGTCCGACTCGCCCTCGGCGGTGTTGCCGAAGGGACCGACGTCCATCGCGTCCAGGTGCGCCCGCCGCATGACCTCGCGAGCGGCCACGGCATGGGCAGGAGCCTCTTCGAGGTCGAAGGGCTCGGTCGTGAACTCCACTCTCAATCGCACGCGGTCAAGCTACCCCGCACTCGGGATTTTTCGGGAGTCCGCACTTGACAGCCACGCGAACCTCGATGCAGTCTTCCATCAAGCAGAAAACAACTTCCGCAATACGGAAGGAGCGCACACCCCTCATGGGATACACGGACCAGCGCTTCGATGTGAACCTCTCGATCCTCTTCACGGAACTCCCGCTCCTGGAGCGTCCCGCGGCTGCCGCCGCGGCCGGCTTCACCGCGGTCGAGCTGTGGTGGCCCTGGATCGAAACCCCCACTCCCGCCCAGTCGGAGCTGGACGCCCTCAAGAAGGCTCTTGAGGACGCCGGCACCCAGCTGGTGGGCCTGAACTTCTACGCCGGCCAGCTGCCCGGGCCGGACCGCGGTGCGGTGTCCGTGCCGGGCGAGGAGTCGGACCGCTTCAACGCCAACATCGACGTGGCCGCGGACTTCGCCGCCTCGGTCGGCTGCAAGGCCCTGAACGCCCTCTACGGCAACCGCGTCGAGGGTGTGGACCCGGCAGTCCAGGACGAGCTGGCCCTGGAGAACCTGGTCGTGGCCGCTCGCGCCGCCGACCGGGTCGGAGCGATCCTCCTGATCGAGACGCTCAACAAGCCGGAGTCGCCGCTCTACCCGCTGGTGAGCGCCCCCGCCGGCATCGAGGTGGTGGACAAGGTGAACGAGGCCACCGGCCTCGGCAACGCCAAGTTCCTGCTCGACCTGTACCACCTGGCGATGAACGATGAGGACCTCTCCGAGGTCATCGAAAAGTACGCCGCCAAGACCGGGCACGTCCAGATCGCGGACAAGCCGGGACGCGGCGCCCCCGGCACCGGCGAGCTTCCCCTGGAGGAGCTCCTGGACCAGCTGAAGAAGGCCGGATACGAGGGCTACGTAGGCCTCGAGTACAAGGCCGCCGACGCCGCCGCGTCCTTCGAGTGGCTGGCCGCCGAGGCCCGCGCCGCGAAGTAGGCGGACAAAGTCCGGGCGATCAGCCAGGCACGCCACACACTTTTCGTACAAAGCATTAAGAGAAGGACCCTCATCATGAGCAACCCCACTGCGCGCCCGTCGATTGCTTGGATCGGCCTCGGAATCATGGGCTCCCCCATGGCCGAGAACCTCCTGAAGGCCGGCTACCCGGTCACCGGCTTCACGCTGGAGCAGGACAAGCTGGACCGCCTGGCCGCCGCCGGTGGCAGCGCCGCCGGCTCGATCGCCGAGGCCGTCAAGGACGCCGACGTCATCATCACGATGGTGCCCGCCTCCCCGCAGGTCGAGGCCATCTCGTACGGCCCGAACGGCATCCTCGAGAACGCCAAGTCCGGCGCGCTGATCATCGACATGTCGTCGATCACCCCGCAGACCTCGGTCGACCTGGCGAAGAACGCGGCCGAGAAGGGCATCCGCGTCATCGACGCGCCCGTCTCCGGCGGCGAGGCCGGTGCCATCGAGGCCGTACTGTCGATCATGGTCGGCGGCGAGCAGGCCGACTTCGACGAGGCGCTCCCGGTCCTGGAGACCCTCGGCAAGACCATCGTGCTCTGCGGCCCGCACGGCTCCGGCCAGACGGTCAAGGCCGCGAACCAGCTCATCGTCGCGGTGAACATCCAGGCGTGCGCCGAGGCCGTCGTCTTCCTCGAGAAGTCCGGCGTGAACCTCCAGGCCGCCCTGGACGTCCTCAACGGCGGTCTGGCCGGCTCCACGGTCCTGACCCGCAAGAAGGACAACTTCCTGAACCGCGACTTCAAGCCCGGTTTCCGGATCGACCTGCACCACAAGGACATGGGCATCGTCACCGACGCCGCCCGCAACGTCGGTGCGGCCCTCCCGGTCGGCGCGGTCGTCGCCCAGCTGGTCGCCTCGCTGCGCGCCCAGGGCGACGGCGGCCTGGACCACTCCGCGCTGCTGCGCGCGGTCGAGCGCCTCTCCGGCGCCCAGATCTGAGCCCGCGGCCCGCACGCCGGGCCGCCGCTCCCTCCCCTTCGGGGGACCTGAGTTTCCGGATGGTGCCGGTGCTGACACCTGTCCTGTCGCGCCCAAGCGCCGGCACCGTCCGGATCACCTCACCTCCAGCCTTTCTTCATCTTTCTTCAACAAACTGTTGACGTTGAGTTCTTGCCGAAATTAGGCTCCTCCGCATGACGGAAGACTCTTTCCGCCAGCAGTTACCCGTACGGAAGGTCACCATGTCGAAGCGCACGCTGACGACCGAGTCCGGCGCCCCGGTCGCCGACAACCAGAACTCCGCCACCGCCGGCGTCGGTGGCCCGCTCCTGATTCAGGACCAGCAGCTCCTTGAGAAGCTCGCCCGCTTCAACCGCGAGCGCATCCCGGAGCGCGTGGTGCACGCCCGCGGCAGCGCCGCGTACGGCCACTTCGAGGTGACGGACGACGTCACCGCGTACACCAGCGCCGCGTTCCTGAACACGGTCGGCAAGAAGACCGAGACCTTCCTGCGGTTCTCCACCGTGGCCGACTCGCTCGGCGGCGCGGACGCCGTGCGCGACCCCCGCGGTTTCGCCCTGAAGTTCTACACCGAAGAGGGCAACTACGACCTCGTCGGCAACAACACCCCGGTGTTCTTCATCAAGGACCCGATCAAGTTCCCCGACTTCATCCACTCCCAGAAGCGCGACCCCTTCACGGGCAAGCAGGAGCCGGACAACGTCTGGGACTTCTGGGCGCACGCCCCCGAGGCGACGCACCAGATCACCTGGCTGATGGGTGACCGCGGCATCCCGGCGTCCTACCGCCACATGAACGGCTACGGCTCCCACACGTACCAGTGGACCAACGCCCAGGGCGAGTCCTTCTTCGTCAAGTACCACTTCAAGACGAACCAGGGCATCCGCTGCCTTTCGGGCGAGCAGGCCGCCGAGCTCGTCGGCTCGGACGCGAACTCGCACCAGACCGACCTGCTCCAGGCGATCGAGCGCGGCGTGAACCCGAGCTGGACCCTCTACGTCCAGATCATGCCGGCCGCCGAGGCCGCGGACTACCGCTTCAACCCCTTCGACCTCACCAAGGTGTGGCCGCACAGCGACTACCCGCTGCAGCGCGTGGGCCGCCTGGTCCTCGACCGCAACCCGGACAACGTCTTCGCCGAGGTCGAGCAGTCGGCGTTCTCCCCGAACAACTTCGTCCCGGGCATCACCGCCTCGCCGGACAAGATGCTCCAGGGTCGCCTCTTCGCCTACGCCGACGCCCAGCGCTACCGCCTCGGTGTGAACCACACCCTGATCCCGGTCAACGCTCCGAAGGCGACGAAGGCCGACAACTACGGCCGCGACGGCGTCATGGCGCTGCGCAACGGCTCGCGCCACGACAAGAACTACGAGCCCAACTCGCACCAGGGTCCGGCCGAGACCGGTCTGGCGCTCGGCGCTCCGCTCGCGGTCAGCGGCTACACGGGCACGCACGAGGCCCCGGCCCACACCAAGGACGACGACTTCTTCCAGGCCGGCGAGCTCTACCGGCTGATGTCCGAGGACGCCAAGCAGCGTCTGGTGGCGAACATCGCCGGTGGCCTCTCGCAGGTCACCCTGGAGGACGTCATCGAGAAGAACCTGGCTCACTTCCACGCCGCGGACGCCGACTACGGCAAGCGCGTCGAGGAGGCCGTTCGCGCCCTGCGCGAAGGCTAGGAGCCCACAGGCTGCGTCCGGAATTTGACGGGAGGTCAGATTCCGGGTGCTGAGCCCGCACCGCGAACCCGGATGAGGGGTGGTACGCGGTGGGGGCAGGACGAGGACCGCGGTGGTGTCGAGCCAGTGCGGTGGTAAAGGCCCAGCGGCTTGTCTCTTGACCTGAGGGAGACGGAGCCAAGGTGTCCTGTCGCCACCACCGCGGTCCCAGCCACTCCTCTCCTTCTCCTTATATATAGGGGGCCACGCACAGAGCCCCCTGTGGACCACGGAGAACGAGCAGGACCACCTCCCCCATGAACCCCGCCCGGCGGGTGCGAATGTCCCCTTCCGGACGCCGCCCTCGCACGCTGCGCGGCTTCGGCCCGGCTGCGCCGGACTCCGTCCGTCGGAGTCACAGCAGCCCCCCATACCCCGCCCGGCGGGTGCGAATGTCCTGTCGCGCCAGCCTCGTCCCGTCGGGCGGTAACAGACCAGAGCGCCGAGTCACGGACGGTCCCGTGACTCGGCGCTTTGTCGTGTCCGCAGCGGCCGGTACGGGTGTCAGCCGGTCCGCTCGGTGAGCTGGCCGTAGAGCTCCGGGCGCCGGGTCTGCATCAGGCCGAACTCCAACCAGTCCCGGCGCTGGTCGAGGTCGAGGTCCGCGACCAGGACGGCGGGGCGGTCGCGGGGGGCGCGGAGCACGACCCGGCCGTAGGGGTCGGAGATGAACGAGGACCCGTAGAAGGTCGAGCGGCCCTCGGTGCCGATCCGGTTCGGCACGATCATGAAGAGGGCGTTGGCCAGGCCGTTGGCGCTGATCGCGTGCTCCCACATGGGCCGGGTGTCGAAGTCCGGGAGGTCCACCTCCGATCCGATGGCCGTGGGATGCACCAGGATCTCCGCCCCGTGCAGGCCGTAGGCCCGGGCCAGCTCGGGGAACCACTCGTCCCAGCAGGTCGGGAAGCCGAAGCGGGCCCCTTCGAGGCCGACCACCGGGAATCCGCTGTCACCGGGGCGGAAGCACAGGTCCTCGCGGTAGCCGGGGAAGGCCGGGATGTGGTTCTTGCGGGTGCGGGCGACCAGCTTGCCGTCCGGGTCCACGCAGACGGCGGTGTTGTAACCGAGGCCGCCGTCCTCGGCCCGCTCGTAGAGCGAGGCGTGCACGGTGATGCCGAGGCCGGTGGCCAGTTCGCCGATCAGCCGGACGGTCGGGCCGCTCTCGACGTCCTCCAGGTAGCGGGCGGCGCCGTCGGCCATGGGGTCGTCGGTGTTGCAGAAGTAGGGGCTGCGGGTCAGCTCGGGCAGGCAGACCACCTTCGCGCCCTCGGAGGCGGCCAGCGCCACGCCCTCGCGCAGCCGCTCGTCGTGCTCGGCCTCGTCGGCGTACCAGCGCATCTGGACCAGGCCGACGCGCAGCGCGGGGCGCTCGGCGGGCTGGAACCGGGCCGGGGAGCCGAGCGGGGAGCCGTAGCAGGTGTGGAGCTCGTACCCGTCGGCCGACGCCGTGGCGGTGACGGTGCCCGCACCGGTGGCGGGGGCGGCGGCGGTGCTCATGCGGTGAGGTCCTTCGGGATCTGCTGCGTGATGCAGTGGACGCCGCCGCCGCCGTAGGCGAGGACCGGGGCCGGTACGCCGACCACCTTGCGGCCGGGCAGGGCCTCGGCGATGACGGCGAGGGCCGCCTCATCCGCCGCGGTGCCGCCGACCGGGACCACGCAGCCGCCGTTGGCCAGGTAGAAGTTGAGGTAGCAGACCTCGACCGGGGCGCCGTCCACCTCGCCGTAGACGGTCTGCGGGACCTTGACGATCTCCAGGGCGCGGCCGCGGGCGTCCGTACTGGCCTCCAGGACGGCGAGGTTGGCGCGCATCCGGGCGTAGTCGGGGTGCGCCGGGTCCTCGGGGAGGGAGACGACGACCCTGGCGGGCGCGGCGAAGGCGGCGACGCCGTCGACGTGTCCGTCGGTCTCGGTGTCCTCCAGGCCCCCGTAGGGCAGCCAGATCACCTTCTCGACGCCGAGCCGGCGCTTCAGCTCGTCCTCGATCTCGGTGCGGCTCATCCGCGGATTGCGGTTGGGGTGGAGCAGGCACTGCTCGGTGGTGATCAGGGTGCCCTCGCCGTCCACGGTGAAGGCGCCGCCCTCCAGGATCATCGAGGAGTGCACGCGCGGGATGCCGAGGCGGTCCAGCAGCAGCGCCGAGAGCTTGTCGTCGGCGGCCCAGGGGTGGTGCTTCTCGCCCCACGCGTTGAACCGGAAGTCGACGCCGACGCGGGCGCCGTGCTCGTCGTAGGCGAAGATCGGTGCCGAGTCGCGGAGCCAGGAGTCGTCGAGCGGCAGCTCGGTGACCTCGATGCCGGGGTCGTCGCCGCAGAAGGCGCGGGCCTCCTCGGCGCGGCCGGGCGCCGCGATCATGATGACCGGCTCGAAGGCGGCGATGGCGCGGGCCACGGCGGCGTACTCGTGCTTGGCGGCCTCGAAGGCGGGGCCCCACAGGGACGGACGGGTCGGCCAGGCCATCAGGCAGGCTTCGTGCTCGGCCCACTCGGCGGGCATGCGCGGATTCATCGGAGTACTCCCTCGGTACGGCGGGCCCCGGCCCCATGTGACTGACATGTAGCTGACTGAATTTTTAGTCAGAACGATTGGCCTGAAAGGCGAGTCAGGAAGGCCGGTGAGGGCTATCGTGATACCTGACTGAAAGGTCAGTCAAGGGGTTACCGACTGGAAGGTGCGATCCGCGTGGCAGATCGTCAAGTGCTGATCCTCGAAGCAGCGGTACGGGTCATCGCGCGCAGCGGCGTCAGAGGCCTGCGCGTCGAGGAGCTGGCGGCCGAGGCCGACGTCTCGACGGCGCTGATCTACTACCACTTCAAGGACCGCGCGGGGCTGATCCGGCGCACCCTCGACTTCATCAGCGCCCGCGCCACCGGCTACACCGACGAGGCCCACAGCAGCGCGCAGGACCCCCGCGCGCTCCTCCTCCAGCTCCTGCTAGGCGAGCTCCAGGACACCGCCCGGGTGCGCGAGAACAGCATCGCGTGGGGCGAGCTGCGGGCCAGCGCCAAATTCGACGACGACCTGCGCGAGACGCTGGCCCGATCCACGCGCACCTGGTGCCGCGACACCGCCGATTCGGTCGCCGATGCCCAGGCGGCCGGACTCGCCGATCTGCGGGCCGACCCGGAGGACGTCGCGGCGCGGCTCACGGCGCTGGTGGAGGGGTTGAGCGAGCGCTGGCACAGCGGCTCGCTGACGGTCGAGCGGGCCCGCGCCCTGCTCTCCGGCGCGGTGGACGCGGAACTGGGCCGGCGGCCCGACGAGCCCGTCTAGGACCGGGCCCGGATGTGACGCGGAACGGCCCCCGTCCCTCCTGGAGGAGGGACGGGGGCCGTTCGGTGCTGCTGGACCGGCCTGGTGGAACCAGGAGTGGAACTAGGCGGAGATCGGGCGGATCGCGGTCGGGGCGTGACCCGGCTCGGTCGCGAGCTCTTCGAACTCGGTGACGTCGCTCATGTCGACCGTCTTGCTCATCGAGATGTTGGTGACGCGCTCCAGGATGGCCTCGACGACGACCGGGACGCTGAACTCGGCGGCCAGCTTCTTGGCCTCCTCCAGGGCGGCACCCAGCTCGTTCGGGTCCGTGACGCGGATGGCCTTGCAGCCGAGACCCTCGACGACCTTGACGTGGTCGACGCCGTAGACGCCCAGCTCGGGGGCGTTGATGTTCTCGAATTCGAGGTTGACCTCGAAGTTGATGCCGAGACCACCCTGCGCCTGACGGATCAGGCCCAGGTAGGCGTTGTTCACCAGGACGTGGACGTACGGGATCTTGTGCTGCGCACCGACGGCCAGCTCCTCCAGCATGAACTGGAAGTCGTAGTCGCCGGAGAGGGCGACGACGGGGGTCTGCGGGTCGGCGGTGGCGACGCCCAGCGCGGCCGGGATGGTCCAGCCGAGCGGGCCGGCCTGGCCGCAGTTGATCCAGTGGCGCGGCTTGAAGACGTGCAGCATCTGCGCACCGGCGATCTGGGACAGACCGATGGTGGTGACGTAGCGGGTCTCCGGGCCGAAGGCCTTGTTCATCTCCTCGTAGACGCGCTGCGGCTTCATGGGGATGTTGTCGAAGTGGGTGCGGCGCTGCAGCGAGCCCTTGCGCTCCAGGTGCGAGGCGACCCAGGCGCTGTAGTCGGGCAGCTTGCCCTCGGCCTTGAGCTCCTTGGCGACCTCGATGAAGGTCGTCAGCGCGGCCTTGGCGTCGGAGACGATGCCCAGGTCCGGGGCGAAGATCTTGCCGATCTGGGTGGGCTCGATGTCGACGTGGACGAACTTGCGGTCGCCGCGGTAGGCGTCCAGGTTGTAACCGGTGTGGCGGTTGGCCCAGCGGTTGCCGATGCCCAGGACGAAGTCCGACTCCAGGAACGTCGCGTTGCCGTAGCGGTGCGAGGTCTGGACGCCGACCATTCCGGCGGCCAGCTCGTGGTCGTCCGGGATGGTGCCCCAGCCCATGAGGGTGGAGATGACCGGGACGCCGACGAGCTCGGCGAACTCGACCAGCAGGTCGGAGGCGTCGGCGTTGATGATGCCGCCACCGGCGACGATCAGCGGACGCTCGGAGGCGAGCAGGTACTGGATCGCGCGCTCGGCCTGCTTGCGGGTCGCGGCCGGCTTGTGCACGGGCAGCGGCTCGTACAGGTCGGGGTCGAACTCGATCTCGGTCAGCTGGACGTCGATCGGGAGGTCGATGAGGACCGGGCCCGGACGGCCGGAGCGCATCAGGTAGAAGGCCTCCTGGAACACGCCGGGGACCTGCGCGGCCTCCAGGACCGTGGTGGCCTTCTTGGTGACCGGCTTGGCGATCGACGCGATGTCGACGGCCTGGAAGTCTTCCTTGTGGAGCTTGGAGACCGGGGCCTGACCGGTGATGCACAGGATCGGGATCGAGTCCGCGATGGCCGAGTACAGGCCGGTGATCATGTCGGTACCGGCGGGGCCTGACGTACCGATGCAGAGCCCGATGTTGCCCGGGGTCGTGCGGGTGTAGCCCTCGGCCATGTGCGAGGCGCCCTCGACGTGGCGGGCGAGGGTGTGGGCGATGCCGCCCACGTTCTTGAGCTCGCGGTAGAACGGGTTGATCGCAGCGCCGGGCACGCCGAACGCTTGCGAAACGCCCTCGCGCTTGAGGATCTCCACTGCAGCGGCGGCGGCTGTCATACGAGGCATCGAGTTCTCCTGCGGGTCTGACGGTCAGGCTTTTCCGTAATCCGGAAGTTTTGTTCTGCTATACGGAACAAGCTAAGCGGCGGCCTCCCGCACGTCAAGGCGGTGGGGAACCCCGGAAAGCACCAAAAGGCGCGATCTTCTCGGTGAGTTGCACTAATGACCGGGTCCGGAGGCACGGCGGTGGTGGAGCATGGACCCACCCGCGGGGGTGCGCGGCGACGGAGGGGGCACACGGCCATGGCGGAATCGATTCCGGTGCGCTGCCCGGCGTGCCTGCGCGAGAACGGCTACACCGCCCCCGCCTTCCCGTGCGCCTGCGGGAGCCCGGTCACGCCCCCGCTGGACCGCTCGGCGGCGCCCCGCCCGCTGACCCGGCGCACCTGGTCGGAGGCCTGGGTCGCGGTGCGGTGCGGGGCCTGCGGGCGGGTGGGCGAGTGGCCGCACCCCGAGGTGGGCTGCGGGTCGTGCGGGACGGTGTGCCGGGTGCCGGTGCATCCGGTGGACCCCCGAGATCTCCGAGATCCCGGAGATCCGGGAAGTCCCCGGGACCAGGGGCGCCCGGTGGGTCCGCGGCGCCTGGTGGATCCGAGGCACGTGGTGGATCCGGGGGCCGCGCACGTTCCGCTGCCGCCGACCGCGCCCGCGCCGCGGCCCGCCTTCCGGCCGGTGACCATCCGTACGGCCGGGGACGCGGTGTCGACGGCCGCCCTGTACCTGCGCTGGCTGGGCTTCACGGACGTGCGCCGCCCCGACGGGCCGGCGGTGCCCGCCGCGGCGGTCGACCTGCGGGCGCCCGGACTGGTCGCCCAGGTGGATCCGACGACGGCGCCGACCGGGCTGCGCGCGGTGGAGTGCGTCTGGCTGAACGGCCTGACCGCGTCCTCTTCCTGCGCCTACTTCTCCCTGGCCGGGTACACGCAGGACGCGCGGGAGCGCGCGGACGACCTGGGCATACCGCTCTTCGTGATGGACCTGACCGGAATGCCCCAGCCGGTCAACGACCCGGCGGACGAACTGGTGGGGACGGGGGCCGGGGGCTGAGCCCGACGGGATCTCCTGGGGTCGGGGCGCAAACGCGCGTCCCGGGGCGGAACACGTCGTTCGCGCGCGTTGTTGCTCCCTCTGTCAGTCCTGCCCTTCCGAGGAGAGCGCCTTGAGCCTGTACGACATCCCCCTGACCACCCTGTCCGACGAGCCCACCAGCCTCGCGGCGCACAAGGGCAAGGCGATCCTGCTGGTGAACACCGCCTCCCAGTGCGGGCTGACCCCGCAGTACTCGGGACTGGCCCGCCTCCAGTCCAGGTACGCCGAGAAGGGCTTCACGGTCATCGGCGTGCCGTGCAACCAGTTCGGCGGCCAGGAGCCCGGCACGGCGGACGACATCCAGACGTTCTGCGCCACCGGTTTCGGCGTCACCTTCCCCATGCTGGAGAAGTCCGAGGTCAACGGTGAGAACCGGCACCCGCTGTACACGGAGCTGGTGAAGACCGCCGACGCCGAGGGCGAGGCGGGCGACATCCAGTGGAACTTCGAGAAGTTCCTGATCTCCCCCGAGGGCGAGGTCGTCGGCCGCTTCCGTCCGCGCACGGAGCCGGAGGCCCCCGAGGTCCTCGCCGCCATCGAGGCGCTGCTCCCCGCCTGACCCACCGCAGCCGTCCCGGCCGGGTCCGTCCCGGCCGGGCCCGGGCCTGCGGGCGGGGGCCGCGCGGGGCGCCGTAACCGGCTGAAACCCGCCCCTACCCGGGCAGGACGGTCGTAGCCTCGCGCCATGACCACTCCTTTGCAGACCCCCGACACCGACGGCGCGGCCTACGCGCTCCGGGCCGCCCGGCCCGAGGACGCCGAGGCCATCGAGGCGCTCGACGGGTCCTTCACCACCGCGAGCGTCTTCCGGGTGGCGGTCACCGCCGACGGCTTCGCGCTGCGCGAAGTCCCGGTGGATCCGCCCCTGACCAAGGTCTTCCCCGAGGACGACGGCAGCGGCGGCGCGGGCCAGTCCACCGACGGCGAGGACGGTGGGGACGGCGAGGAGGACGGCGACCACACCGTCGTGGCCGTCGGCGCCGACGGCGGGCTCGCCGGCTTCGTCACCGTCTCCTACAACCCGTGGAACCGCCGGCTGACCATCGAGGACATCGAGGTCGCCCCGGAGCACCGGGGCCGGGGCGTGGGCCGGGCCCTGATGGGGCGCGCGCGGGACGTGGCGCGCGAGCGCGGCGCCGGGCACGTCTGGCTGGAGGTCACCAACGTCAACGCCCCGGCCGTGCACGCCTACCGCCGGATGGGCTTCACCTTCTGCGGCCTGGACACCACCCTCTACCAGGGCACCGAGTCGGAGGGCGAGCACGCCCTCTACATGAGCGCTCCCTGCCCCTGAGCCGCGAGCAGCCGGTGGACGCCGGGGGCGGCCCCGTCGCCCGGCGCCACCTCGACGGTCAGCAGCCAGGCGGCGGCGTCCGGGCCACCGGCCGGCGCGTACCACTCGACGCGCGCGTCGAGCAGGCGGTCGCCGGACTCGCGGCGCTGCGCGTACCACTGCCGGAACTGCGCGCTGCGCCACACCGCCAACGGTACGGAGCGCTCCGCGCCGGCCCGCTCCTCTCCCGGGCCGGCGACGCGCAGGGCCGCGGCGGCGGCGCCCCCGACGGTCCGTTCCACGGGTACGCCCAGCGCCTCGGCGAAGTGCAGCAGGTACGCCATGCGCTCGGCCTGCGGCGGCGCGCCGAGCACGGCGCGCCCGGAGCCGCACCAGGTGCCCCACTTGATGTTCGAGACCAGGCCGGGCAGCCGCTCCATGTCCCGGGGGATCCAGAAGAGGATCGCGTCCGAGCGGCGCATGGCCTCCTCCTCCCAGGCGATCTGGTCCGCGTACGGGGGGTAGCCGCCGCCGGGTGCCGGCTCGGGCAGGAAGACCGCCAGCCTGCCGGCGCCCGCCCACGCGGCCCGCAGCGCGGCCACGGCGTCCGGGCGCCAGGAGGGCTCGGCGGGGTCGACGGGGGTGGGGCCGCACAGGTACACGGCCGCGGCCCAGGAGTCGGGCGCCTCCTGACCGACGTGCACTACATCGACCATGGAAGCGGTGGCTGGGGTGGCGGGGGCCGTTTCAGTGGACACGGGCTGCTCCGGGGTCGGTCGGGGCCAGGGCGGCGAGGAAGTCCAGCAGGAGGGCGTTGAAGGCGGTGGGCCGTTCCAGGAAGCCGAGGTGGCCGGTGTCGGGCAGCACCGTCCAGCGGGCGCCGGGGATCGCCCCCGCCACCTCCCGGCCCAGCGGCGCGGGCGCCAGCAGGTCGTCGGCGAAGCCCACGACCTGCACCGGTGCGGTGATCCGGGCGTAGTCGGCCAGCCGGTCCCGGTCCGGCGCGGCCGGGCCGTGGAGGGTCGCGGGTCCGGTCAGCGCCCCGATTTCGAACAGGTCGAGCCATTCCTCGACCGCGCCCCCGTCGGCCAGGGTCCGCGGCGAGAGGTTCTGTCCGAGGCGGACGAAGGCCTCGTACGCGGGCGGCAGGCGGTTGCCGCCCGCGTCGGCGAGGGCGGCTTCGGCGCGCGCCATCGCCCGACCGACCGGATCGGGCCGCCCCCGGGTCGCGGCGAGCAGCGCGCCACTGGCCAGCCGCGGCTCCTCCAGGAGCAGCTCCTGGACGGCGAGGGCGCCGAGGGAGTGGCCGACCAGGGGGCAGGGCGGCAGGCCGAGGTCGCCCATCAGCTCGCTCACCGCGCGGGCGAGTCCGGCCGGTCCGCTCGCCCCGGGCGGGTGGTCGAAGGTCACCACCCGGTGCCCGGCCGCGGTCAGCGCGGGCACCTGATGGTGCTCCCAGATCCGCCCGCTGCCGCCCGCCCCGGCGACCAGCACCACCGGTACGTCCCCGGCACCGGCCGGGGCGTGGAGGGTGTACGCCGCTCCCCCGGGCGTGCGGCCCGTCGTACGGGCCGGCATGTGGTCCGGCACGCGGTCCGGCTCCGCGCCGGCGGGCCCGGTCACGGCGCCATCCTGGTCAGTGCCGTGCGCACCCAGGCGGGGCGGCCGGTGTCCAGGCCGCGCAGGGCCACGTGCACCCACAGGAACGAGGCCCGCGCCAGGACGTGCGCCCGCATGCCGGCGCGGACCTCGCCGCCCGCCGCCCGGTAGGCGTCCAGGAGGCGGTCGAGGACCTCGGTCCCGCCCGCGTAGAGCATGTCGACGAAGTCGGCCGCCGGGTCGCCCACGGCGGCGTTGGCCCAGTCCAGCAGCCCGGACAGGACCGGCGGGCCGGCCGGTGGGCGGACCACGAGGGTGTGCCCGGGGTGCACGTCACCGTGTACGAGCGTCAGCCGGCGCGGCCACAGGTCGTCGTCGTCGAGCCAGCTCTCCCAGTGCCGGATCCCCCGCGCGGGGAGCGGGAGTTCGGCCCGGGCCCGGGCGAGCCGGGCCGCGATCGCGGTGCGCACGGCGTCGGGTCCGGCCGGGGCGGGGCCGGGCAGGAGCGGGGCGCCGTCGGCTCCTTCCAGCGTGGTGGCGTGCACCGCGACCAGGGTCCGGGCGAGCGGCTCCAGGTAGCCGGCCGGATGGGCGAGCGGGTCCGTCGACCAGCCGTAGACCAGGGTGTCGGGGTCCTCGCTCCCGGCCGGTTCGCCGGGCAGTCGGGGATAGGCCACCAGGTCCGGGGCGTGCAGGCGCCAGTCGGGCACCGGGACCGGAACGCGGTCGCGCACGGCGGCCAGCACGGCGCCTTCCACGGTGAGTTGGCGTGCGGCCTCGGGTCGCCGGGGGCTGCGCAGGATCCAGGGGGTTCCGTCGACGGCCCGGATGTGGATGACCCGGAAGTCCCAGCCGGTGTCGTCGGGTCGGGCGCTCGCCGGGTCGAGTTCCACGCCGAGCTGCCGGGAGGCGCGGGCGGCGAGGGCGGCCGTGTCCGCACCGGCGTCGGTGTTGGTGTTCGTGTTGGCGTTGGCGTTGGCGTTGGTGGCGGTGTCGGTCATCGGGGCGCCGCCGCGGTCGGCACGTGCCGGTCACGGGTGGCGTCGCGGTCCACCTTGCCCGTGTGCGTGCGTTCCAGCTCCGCGACCGGGACGAGGAGGCTCGGCACCAGGTGCGGGGGCGCGGTGCGGGCCAGTCGGGCGCGGACCGCGGCCGCGACGGCGCCCGGGTCGTGGTCCGGCAGCGGTACGAAGAACGCGGCCAGCGTGCTGTGTTCGGCCCGCTCCACCCGGGCCGCGGCGACGGCCAGCACGCCCTCGCAGCCGCCGATGAGGGCCTCCACCGCGATCAGGTCCACCCGGTGGCCGCGGATCTTGACCTGGTGGTCGGAGCGGCCCCGGAAGACCACGGCGCCGTCGGCCGTCTCGGACACCAGGTCACCGGTGCGGTACCAGCGGGTTCCGTCGCGCTCGGCGAACCGGGCGGCGGTGCCCGCCGGGTCGCCGTGGTAGCCGAGGGCCAAGCCCGGCCCGGACAGGTGCAGTTCACCGGTGGCGGCGTCGACGTACTGGCCGACGTGCGCCAGCGGACGCCCGAGGGGCAGGTCGCCGTCGGGGTCGGCGAGTGCGGGTGCGCCCGGCCCGGCCAACTGCACCGCGTGCGTCACCAGCGCGGTCTCGGTGGACCCGTAGGTATTGAGCAGCCGTACGCCGGACGCGCCGAGGCGCTGCCAGCGCCGGAGCATGTCGGCGCGTACGGCCTCGCCACCGATCACCACCGTGTGCAGGGACGCGGGGAGTTCGGCGCCCCGGTGGAGCAGGTCGCCGGTGAGGGCGTACCAGAAGCCGGTGGGCAGGACGGCGACGGAGACCTGCTGGTCCTCGACGACCTCGGCGAAGCGCTCGCGCGCCGCGTCGTCGATGACGAGGGTCGCGCCGGCGGTCAGGGTCGGGAGGATCTCCTCCAGGCTGGTGTCGCCACCCGCGCCGTGGAAGTGCAGCACGCTCTCGCCCGGTCCGACGCCGTACAGGTCGCGCAGGAGCGGCACCACGGCGGCCGGCGCCCGGTGCGGCACCACCACGCCCTTGGGCTCGCCGGTGGAGCCCGAGGTGAACAGCACGTACGCGGGGTCCTCGGGGCCCGCGCCGGAGCGGGGGTGCGCGGCTGCCCGCGCGGGGGTCACCGGCGCGGGCGTCCAGCGCGGGCGGTGCACCACCGGGACGGGGGGCTGCCAGCCGGTGTCCGCGGTGGCGACGGCCTCGCGGACACCGAGCCGGTCCAGGACCGCTTCCAGCCGGGCCGCGGGGTGGTCGGCCTCCAGCGGCACGTAGGCGCGGCCCGCCGCGAGCACGCCCAGGACGGCCGCCACGTCCCGGGCCGAGTGGTGCGCGACGATCCCCACGGGCGGCTGCGGCCGCCCGGTGCGCGGTGCGAGGGAGCCGGCCACCTCCAGGGCCCAGGCGGCGAGGGTGCCGTAGCCGACGGCGAGCCCGTTGTCGACGACGGCGGGGCGGGCCGGATCGGCGCGGGCCGTCGCGAAGAAGGGTTCCAGAAAAGCGATTCCGGCGGACTGCATTGTGATCGTCCTCGTCCTGTTGGAATATGAGCGGGTGCGAATATCGATAGAACAAGACGTGAAAATACCCCTGCGGGACGGCACTTTATCGAGCGCCGACCTCTACCTCCCCGAATCGACCGGCCCGGTCCCGGTCCTGATCCGCCGGACCCCCTACGGGAAATCCGGAGCACCCGGCGGCGCCTCCGTCGACGGGCTGCGCCTGGTGCGCCGCGGCTACGCGCTGCTGGTGCAGGACGTGCGCGGCCGGTTCGACTCCGGCGGCGCCTTCGAGCCGTACTGGAACGAGGCGGCGGACGGCGCGGACACCGTGGCCTGGGCGGTCGACCAGCCGTGGTGCGACGGCACCGCCGGGCTGTTCGGGCGCTCGTACGAGGCGATGGCGGCGCTGCTCGCGGCCGGTGAACGCCCGCCCGGCCTGGGCGCGGTCGTCCCACACGTCGCCGGCTCCGGCTTCGACGAGGGCTGGACCCGCCAGGGCGGCGCCTTCCAGCTGGGGTTCCTCCTCTATTGGGTGCTGTACGACCTGCTGCTCGACGGGGCCGGCCTGGCGGCGGCCGACCTCGCCGAGGTGGCCGGGGCCGTGGACCGGATCGACGAGCTGTACCGCGACCCGGAGGCCGCCGCGGAGCTGCTGGACCGGCTGGCCCCGTACTGGCGGCAGTGGCGCGAGCACCCCGGCGGCGACCCGTACTGGCGGCGCGCCGCCCCCCGCGACGCGTACGCGGCGATCGACGTCCCCGCGCTGCACCTGACCGGCTGGTACGACATTTTCCTGAACGGCGCCCTGGAGAATTACCGGGGAATTCGAGAATCCGGCATGAATTCCCGACTGGTGGTCGGGCCGTGGTCCCACTGCGTGACCGACGGGATTTTCCCGCAGCGCCGTTACGGATGGGCCGCGGACGAAAGTCGGCTCGATGTCACCGGCCTCCATCTGGAGCATTTCGACCGGCACCTGCGGGGCCGGGGCGGCGCGCCCGAACCGGAGCCCGTGCGGCTCTTCGTGACCGGCGCCGACGCGTGGCGCACCTTCCCCGACTGGCCGGTCCCGGGCACCGAGGACCTCGTCCTGCACCTCGCCGGCCGGGCCCTGCGGCCGGGTCCCGCGCCGGTCCGCGCCGGCGCCGACCCGCTGCGGCACGATCCGGCCGACCCGGTGCCGACCACCGGCGGGGCGACCGCGCTGCCCGGTCAGTTCACCGGCGGCGACTGCGGGCCGCTGGACCAGCGGGAGGTGGAGCGGCGCGCCGACGTGCTGTGCTTCACCGGCGAGCCGCTCACCACCGCGCTCACCGTGCTCGGGGACACGGTGCTGACCGTGTACGTCACCCCGGACGCCGCGGGGGCGGACGTGACGGGCAAGCTCGTCGACGTCCACCCGGGCGGCCGGGCCGAGCTGTTGTGCGACGGCATCCGCCGGTTGGATCCGGCGGCGACCGGGGCGGTCGAGGTCACCGTGCGGCTGGGCGCCGTCGGGCACGTGTTCCGCCCGGGGCACCGCGTCCGCGTCGAGGTCGCGGCGAGCAACGCGCCGCGCTTCGACGTGCATCCGCCGGTGCTCGCGCACCACACCGTCCACCACGGCGGTGACCTGCCCTCACGCCTGCTGCTGCCGCGCCTCGCCGACTGACGGCGAGGCGGGGCCCGGGGCGGCGGGGGGCGGGGGGGGGGCCCCCCAGTTGGGGCCCCTGAGGGTACGCCCGCCCCCCCCCCCCGGCGCCCC
>NZ_JBITDP010000005.1:151567-403710 GCF_044454405.1 Streptomyces sp. NPDC051555
GGCGCCCCCCGGCCCGGGCTGCGCGGGGCCGCGCGGGGGGCCCCCCCGCGCCCCCGCCCCCCCGGGGGGCCCCCCCCCCCCCGGCGGGGGGCGCCCCCCCCCCCCCGCCGCCCGGCGCGCCGGGGCCCGGGCCGGCGGCATCGGGGTGGAAGACCGACATGTCGGCCACCTTCTCGATCCGCCGGCCCGCCTCCCAGTGCGCCCGCCGCAGACGCCTGGCCTGGGCGCCGGTCAGCTTGGTGCTGTGCTGCGGGATCGACATCACCAGCCGGGCCCGCTTGGCCGACGCCGGGTAGCGGTCGCGCACCTGGTAGGGGTCGTTGAGCAGGTGGTGCGCGGTGCCGACGTGGAAGGCCGCCTTCAGCAGGGCGTAGTAGGCGGCCGCGCCGACGCCCTTGTCCCGGGCGCAGTGCACCAGCGTCCGCGACGCCTCGAAGAGCCGCCACACGACGGGCACGGCCGGCGTGGTGAAGACGCCGGTCTCCTGCGCGATGCCCTCGCCGACGCCGTAGCGGAAGTAGCTGCGCATGTTGGCGAAACCGTGCTGGGCGTCGTGGAAGATGCGCGCCTGTGGCAGGTACACCACGGGGATCCCCGCCAGCTGGAGCCGGAAGTCGAACTCCCGGTCCTCGCACCAGTGGATGAGCTCGTCGAAGTGGTAGCCGCCGATGTGGTCGACGATGTCGCGGTTGTAGATCAGCGGCGGGGACAGCGCGCTGACGTAGTCCCCCTCGTCGAACTCCCTTACCCGGGCGGTCAGTTGACTGAGAGTGCCGTCCGATTCCCCGTAGACGACCTGCCCCTTGACCACCGGGTCGGTGAGCACCGCGCGGACCATGTCGCGGACGACGCCCGGGGCGAAGGTGCAGTCGGAGTCCATCAGCAGCAGGTACTGGCGGTCGGTGGCGACCGCCCCCGCGTTGTAGGCGGCGCCGAGGTTGCCGACGTCCTCGATCTCGGTGACCGTCAGCGGCCGGGGGTGTTCGGCGATCAGCTTCAGCACCGCGTCGCTGGGACCGTTGAGCGCGAGGACGATCTCCACGTCCTCGTCGATCGAGGCGATGCAGTCGGCGATCCGCAGGTCGTCGCGCAGGGCGATGATCACGCTGGTCCGGGCGATGCCCTTGTCGACCGCGCCCTCGTCCACCGGGTCGGTGGTCATCCCGTTCTCCCTTGTCTCGGTCGTGCCGTGTTTCGTGGTGCCGTGTTTCGTGGTGCCGCTTTGCGTGGTGCCGTGCCGCGTCATGTCGTGCCGCGTCGTGTCGTACGGGGGCATCAGGCCGGGGCCTTCAGGCGCAGGGGCAGGGCGCGCAGGGCCCGTTCGGCGACGGCCTCGGCCTCGGCCGGCCCCTCCGCGTGGGCGATCACCCCGGCCAGGACGTCGGCGCCGCCCCGATAGGACGGCAGCACGGTGCCCGGCGCCAGGTCGAGGCCCCAGAACACGTCGTGCACACCGGCCCGGCGGGCGACGTCGCGCGGGTTGCCGGCCCACTCGACCACGCCCCCGTCCGCCGGCAGGAACCGCTGGACCACGGCCCTGCTGTGCCGGGGCTCCAGCTCGGTGAGGTCCAGGGGCCGGCCGAGGGCGAGGCGGACCACGTTGGGCAGCGGGTCCACTCCGGTCGCCAGCCGCATCACCTCGGTGGCGATCCGGGCGCCCGTCAGTCGGGCGGTGATCTCCAGCAGGACGACCCGGCCGTCACGGGTGCGCAGGATGTCGGTGTTGATCACCGCCGGGTCCAGCCGCAGGGCGCGCGCGCCGCGCCGGACCGTGTCGGTGACCTCCTCGATCTGCTCGGCGCTCAGCAGGCTGGGCAGGGTGTCGCCGCCCTCGAAGAAGTGCGGGGCGAACTCCTCCTTGCGTCCGTACTCGCGGTCCGCGAAGCCGAACCGGTGCAGTTCCCCGTCGACCATGAACGCGGCGAGGGTGTGCTCGGTGCCCTCCAGGAACTCCTCGATCACGATGCGGCCGCCCGGGCTGAGCCGCAGTGCCTCCTCGGCCAGGGGCCGCACCCGGTCGGCGCGGTCCACCTTCAGCACGCCCAGCGAACCGGTCTGGTCGCTGGGCTTGATGACCGCGGGCAGGCCGATGTCCGCGACGGCCCGCACCGCCTCGGCAACGCTCCCGGCGGTCGTGAACCGGGGCAGGTCCAGCCCGGCCGCGCGCAGGATCGCCAGCCGCCGGTCCTTGAGCGTGCAGTCGAGCGCGGTCTCCAGGGGCAGCCCCGGGCAGCCGAAGCGCCGCGCGAGGGTGCTGATCACCGGCGGGTTGTCGGCGCCCAGCGAGAACACCCCGTCGATCCGGTCGACGCCCGCCGCCGACAGCTCGGCGAGGACGGCGACGGCGTCGTTCGGATCGCAGACCAACAGCACGTCCGCCGCGGCCAGGACCCGCTCGGTCGGCCGGTCGGTGACCACGACGAGCGTGCGCCGCGGGGAGCGCAGTTCGGTGAGCGAGCGGTCCATGCCGGAGCCGATCCCGCACACCAGGAGGCGGTCAGTCATGACCGCCCCCCGTCGCGCCGGGCGCTCCCCCATGGCCTCCGGTCAGGCTGAGCACCTGGAACACCTCCGCGTGCCCGGAGCCGGTCGTGACGGCGCCCCGGTAGCGGGCCAGGCCCCGGATGCCCTCGTCCCAGGCCGCGTGCCGCAGTTGGGAGACGTACGCGCGCATCGCCTCGACCTTGGTCTCGATCTGGCCGTCGATGTCCTCGGCGTACTGGAAGCGGGCCATCGGCGCCCACACCTCGTAGCCGAGCACCAGCCGGGGGGCGGGCATCGGCCGCGCGCCCGCCTCCTGGAAGAACTCCGACTGCGCCATCCACAGCGCCTCGGTGGTCAGTTGGTGGACCATGCGGTGTTCGACGTCGTCGTCGTTGTCGTGCGGCAGGTAGACCACCTGGGGGCGCACCTCGCGCAGTACGCGCACCAGGTCGAGGTGGACCCGCCGGCTCGGCCGGAAGTCCCGCGAGGGCTCGTCGAGTCGGATGCAGCGGTGGACCCCGAGCGCCTTGGCGGCGGCCTCCGTCTCGGCGGCGAACTCGGCGTCGGTGACGGCGTCGTCGAGCGCGCTGCGCTCGCGGCCGATGACGATGACGACGCTCACCCGGGCGCCGTCGCGGACGTGCTTGGCGATCGATCCCCCGCAGCCGATGACGTCGTCGTCGGGGTGCGGGGCGACGACGAGGACGTCGGTGACGGCGCTCACGCCCCGGCCCCCGGCAGCTCGCCGGCCCAGCCGGCCCACTGGCCGGTCAGTGCGATGCCGTCGGCGAAGGGGACCCGGGCCGTGAAGCCGAGGACCCGGCGGGCCTTGGCGTGGTCGGCGCGGGCGGTGGAGCGGTAGAGGTCCAGCTCCCACTCCTGGACCGGTTCCCCCGCCTCGGTGGCGGCCGGGTCGCCCGGGCCCCGCAGGGCGCGGATCGCGTCGAAGAAGGTGCCCCAGCCGAGCTCTTCGGCGTGGCCGACGAGGAAGCGCTCGCCGGCCGCGGCCGCGGTGTCCACGGCGAGGAGCACGGCGTCGGCCAGGTCGTCCACGTACACGGCGTTGCAGACGCCCGCGCCCGCACCGGCCGGGAGTTGCGCGAAGTCGCTCTCGGCGCGGCGCAGTTGGACGGTGGTCCACTGGCCGCCCCACGGCCCGTAGACCGCTCCGGGCTGGAGCACCACGGTCTCCGGTCCGCCGTCGCGGGCGTGGGCGTCGAGCACGAGCCGCTCGGCGGCGAGCTTCTGCTGCTCGTACTCGCGGTCCTCGGAGTCGGCCGGCCGCGCCGGGGACTCCTCGGTCAGCGCGCCGGCGACGGCCGGGTCGTAGACGTCGATGGTGCTGAGGTGCACCACGCGGCGCACGCCGGCGGCGCGGGCGGCGGCCAGGACGTTCGCGGTGCCCTCGACGGAGGCGGCCCAGCGTCCGTCCTCGTCGCCGGAGCTGCCGAAGGCGCAGTGCACGACGGTGTCGCAGCCCTCGAAGGCCGCGCGCAGCGAGTCGGTGTCCAGCAGGTCCCCCTGCTGGAACGCGATCCGGTCCTGCGGCAACACGGAGAGCCGGGCCGCCCGGCCGAAGCCCCGGACGACCGGCCGGATCCGGGCCTCGGTGCCGAGGGCGAGCCGCTCCACGATCCGGCCGCCGATGAAGCCGCTGGCTCCGGTGACCGCGACGGTGTGCCCGGCCAGCGACGGCAGGCCGGCGCCGTCCTCGGCCCCCTCGCCCGTGCCCCGCGTGGTCCAGGGCTGGGCGGACTGCTCGCGGGCGGGGCCGCCGTAGCACTCCTGGATCAGCTCGACGACGCGCACGCCGTCCTCGGGGGTGGAGTGGACGGGGGCGGCCCCGCGGACCGCCGCGGCGAAGTTGCCGAGCTGCTCGGTGAAGAGCAGCTCCCACTCGTCCTGCGCGGGGGCGACCGCGTCCACGTCGCCGCGGTGCAGCACCTCGCCGTCGGCCGTGGTCAGGACGCACTCCCCCGCCGGGAAGTCGGTGCCGATGCTGACGGACGCCTTGGTGCCGGTGACCTTGCAGGAGATGCCGAGGTCACGGAGCCGGCTGAAGTCGCAGTGCACGTCGACGGAGCCGAAGCGCAGGTGGGCGGTGGCGTCGGTCTCCACCCCACCGAGCGAGTTGTCCTCGGCCCGGACGACCCGCACCTCGGGGCCGAGCCACCACAGCAGCGTGTCGAAGACGTGCGAGGCGGTGTCGGTGAGCACCCCGCCCCCGGCGAGGCGCCGGTCGAACATCGACCAGGAGACCGGCTCGTGGGCGTAGGGGTGGCCCTCCGACCAGTCGACGCGCAGCACGTCACCGAGGTCGCCGCCGTCGATCAGTCGCTTGACCCAGGCGTAGGCGGGGAAGAGGCGCCGCGGGTGGGCCATGGCCAGCACGGGGGCGCCGTCGGCGGCCGCGGTCGCGGCCAGCCGCCGGGCGTCCTCGGTCGAGGTGGTCATCGGCTTTTCCAGCAGTACGTGCTTGCCCGCGGCCAGCAGCGCCTCGACGATCGGCGTGTGCAGGGTGTGCGGGGCGACCACCACGGCGGCGTCGAAGGCGTCGGCGACCTCGGCCGCGTCGGTGGCGATCACCACCTGGTCGGCGTCGGCGCCGCCCAGTTCGCGGTAGAGCGCGAGGGCGGCCTCGGCCTGGCGCGGGTCGCGGTCGACGAGGGCGGTCAGCCGGACGTCTCCCTTGAGCGGGGGCAGGGCGGGCAGGTGGCAGCCGCGGGCGGCGGCGCCGCACCCGACGATCGCGAGGCGTACGGCGGTCATGGTCTCTCCAGGGTTCGTCGGAAGGGGACGTGGGGGACGTGGGGGACGCGGAGGAATGCGCGGGGGTACGGGAGGGGGCTGAGGCGGGTCCGGGGGCTCGGGTCCGCGCCGGCCGGGTCACGCCGTGGCGTCGACCGGGTGATGGACCCACACGTTCGGCTCGGCGTACGTACCGTGGCCGTCGTCGGTGACGCGCAGGGGGACGAGGCCGCCGGGGAGCGGATGGTCCCCCGGACCCGGCAGCGGGTACCCGAGGAACTCCGCCCAACGGTCCACCGGTTGACGGATCACCAGGGACCGTTGCGCGATGCCCAGTTGCCGCGCGCCGAGTTCGAGGTGGGTGCGCAGCCAGGGGTCGAAGCAGCGCCCGTCGGGTCGGCGCCAGGCCGCGTACTCGGCGATCGGAACGAGCGGGTAGCGGGGCTTGCGGGTGGGCCGGACCGGAATGATCACGCCGCGCGGGGCCCGGCCGGCGGCGCGCCGCCGGACCTCGGTGAGCAACCGCTCGGCGTGTCCGGCCGCCCGCTGCGCCGGGTCCACGGAGACCGACAGCATGCACACCGCGTCGGGCCGCTCGGGCGGCTCCCGGTCCACGGCCTCCACCAGCACCTCGTCACTGCCGGCGGGCAGGGACGAGGCGAGGCCGTCCCAGCGGACCGGCAGCCCGTTGGCCGCAGCCACCAGGCGCCCGTCGGCGTCCACCAGGCAGAGCTGGTGGGCGGGGTAGCGGTCGTACATGCCGTGCCAGCGCCAGTTGCCGGGGGACTCCCAGCTCATGAACTCCGGCATGTTCGCGCCGATCAGGGCGTCCACCTCGGGCAACAGCCAAGGGTCCCGGGACAGATCGGTCAGGGTGAGGGGGGATGGAGCGACGGAGAGGGGGGCGGGGGCGGACACGGCGCCTCAGCCCAGCAGCCGGGTCTCGGCCGTGGCCCGCATCTCGCGGGAGCGCCGCAGGTCGGCGGTGACGCACACCCGCTTCAGCCAGCGGTCGGTGCCGTCGTAGCGGGCCCGGAAGGGGAGTCGGCCGTGCACGGCGCGGTGGTTGTCGATGAAGAGCACGTCGCCCTGGTCGGCGACGACCTCCCGCATGCCGGCGTCCACCACCTTGAACAGCGCGTCGTAGGCGCGCCGGGCGTCGGTGTCGTCCTCCGGTACGGAGGTGAAGTACGGGTCGAGGCGCATGTACGGGTCCTGCCGCGAGCCGTAGAGGAGCGGGCCGAGGGGGCGCTCGTCGATCATCTTCTGGATGGCGGCGAACCGGGCCGCCTCCTCGTCGGAGTCGATCGTGTTGTTCTTCGGCAGGTGCGACTCGTCGGGGGCGATGTAGAACCGGGGTTCGAAGAGGATGTCGACGTCCTCGACGGACAGCGAGGACAGGTCCAACTCGCCGACGGTGGTGGGGACGTGGTCGGGGTTGCGGAGGGCGCCGAGGACGAGGTAGTCGCTGCGGTGGGGGTGGAAGGCGTCCTCGGTGTGCCAGGTCAACAACTCGGCGCTGCCCATGCCGAGTTGGTCGTTCTCGTGCTGGCGGATCGGGAAGATGTCGTGCACCAGGTGGCCGTCCTGCTGGGTGGCCCACCCGAAGGGCTCGCCGAGGAGCGCCGAGTACAGCATCAGCAGGATCTCCTCGGGGAACTCCGGGCCCGGCCTGGTGCGGCCCCGCCAGTGGTCGGGGGTGGGGCCGATGCGCCGCTGGTCGAAGTCGTGCCCTTGGATCACGACGTGGCCCCGACGGTCGGACAGCTGGAACTCGCGCAGGAAGCGCTGGACCCCCTCTGGCAGCCCGGCCGCGAGCCGCGGCAGGTCGTGCAGCAGGGCGGGGTCGCCGAAGGACGGGTAGGTGACGGCTAGTTCGAGGCAGAGCTCCGCGATGGCGGAGGCCTCCTCGGCCGTGAGGGCGTAGCCGGGCGTGGACTGGTCGGTGAGGTTCGACATGCCAACTCTCGCTGAGTGGTCGGGGATGCTTACTGCCCGCGGGCGGCCGGATGAGGGGCCGCGGGCCCTCGGGGTGGTACGAGTACGGGTACGGGTACGACGACCGGACGGCTCCGATCGCGGCGCCGATGCCGCGGCCGGCGCTCCCGCCCGGCCGGTGTCGGCCTCAGCCGGCGGCCAGGGCGGCCAGCAGGCGGGGGGTGGGCGACGCGAAGAGGGCGCTCGCGCGCAGCCCCGTGGCGGCGGGGAAGGACCCGCGCAGCCGGGTGAGCAGCCGCATGGCGAGCAGGGACTGCCCGCCATGGTCGAAGAAGTTGTCGTCGGGTCCGAGCGCGGGGGCGCCCAGTACCTCGCGGAAGAGCTCCAGGACCGTGCGCAGGGGCTCCCCCACCGTGTCCGGAGCGGCGGCCGGGGTCGGGCTCGCGATCGGGTTCTCAGCCGGATCCTGGATCCGGGCCCGGCCGTGGGCCCGGTGCGCCGCCCACGTGGCGAGCAGGCGCTTGTCGATCTTGCCGTGCAGGCTCTTCGGCAGGACCGCGACCCGGTACAGCACCCGCGGCACCGCCCAGTCGGGCAGCTGCGCCTCCAGCGGCGCGAGAAGCGCGTCCCGCTCGGCGCCGGTCAGTCGGACCGCCTCGCCGGGCAGCGGCGCCACCGCCGCGTCGGCGGGCACGGTGAACGCCCACAGGGCCGTCGCGGTCTCCGGGTCCGGGAAGACCACCGCCTGGTCCACCTCCGCCACCTCGCACAGGGCGCGCTCCACCCGGGCCGGTTCCAGCCGGTGCCCGCGGATCTTCACCTGGTCGTCGACGCGCCCGAGGAAGACCAACTGCCCCTCGGCGTCGATCCGCCCCAGGTCACCGGTCACGTACAGGCGACCCCCGGCGCCATCGGGGCCCCGGTCCGGGTCCCGGTCCGGGTCCGGCACGAACCGGCGCGCCGTGGCCGCCTCGTCGTCGAGGAACCCACGGGCCAGCAGCGGACCGCCGATGTGGATCTCGCCGCTCCCGCCGTCCGGTACCGGTCGGCCGTCGCGGCGGACGCTGATCTCCACGTCCCGCAGCGCCGTGCCCAGCGGCACCTCCTCGGCGTCGGCCGGCAGCAGCCCGGTGTAGAAGGTGGAGCTGACGGTGCACTCGGTGAGCCCGTACACATGGGCCAGGGCCGCGGGCTGCCGGGCCTGCCACGCCCGGTAGGGCCGGGGGTCCATCCGCTCGCCACCGACCACCACGAGGCGCAGGGCGTCCGGGGTCGACGCACCGCTGCCGTCGAGCCAGCGGGCGTACTCCAGCCAGTACTGGGTGGACAGTTCGACCACGGTGGTCCCGGTACGGGCCATGGTGGTGTGGAGCTCCTCGGCGTCCAGTGCCCCGGTGTCGGCCCGGCACACGACGGCCGCGCCCGCGGCGAGCGCCGGGAACACCTCCTCGATCAGGACGTCGAAGCCGAGGGAGGCGACCTGGAGCCACCGGTCGCCCGGGGTCAGCTCCAGCCGCTCGGCGACGGCGCCGGCGAAGCGGCCGAGGGCGTCGCGTTCGACCACGGTCCCCTTGGGCCGGCCGGTGGAGCCCGAGGTGAACAGGACGTACGCCACGTCCGCGCCGGTGGCCGCGGCCGCCGGCCGCGCCGGCCCGTACCCGCCGTCCGGTGGCCCGTACCCGCCGTCGGCCGGCACGTGCGCGCCGTCCGGGGCGTGGTGGCCGTCGCCGAGCCACACCACCGCGGCGGTCCGGCGGACGAGCTCGGCCCGCGCGGCGGCCGGGAGCCGGTCGTCCAGGACGGTGAAGCCCGCCCCCGCCTTGAGGACCGCCAGCATGCCGAGGACGGTACGGACGGGGTCGGTGAAGGCCAGGCCGACCAGAGCGCCGGGGACGGCCCCGCGTCCGATCAGGTCGACGGCCCACGCGTCGGTGAGCCGGTCCGCGTCCCGGTACGTCAGCACCCGGTCCGGCGTCACCAGTGCGGGCGCGGCGGCGTGCGCGCGGACGGAGCGGTCCCACAGGCCGAGCACGTCGGCTTCGATGGCGGTGCTCACCCCGATGCCCCCCGCGTCCGCAGGAAACGCGACAGCCCGTCGAGGCCGGCGCGGAAGGACTCCTGCGGACCACCGAAACCGAGCCGGGCCCCGTGCCGGGAGCCGAAGGCCGTGCCCGGCACCAGCAGCGTGCGGTGGCGGGCGAGCAGCTCCAGGCAGAAGCGCTCCACCTCGCCCGGGCCGGCCGACGCCCGCTCCAGCTCGCGGAAGACGGGCAGCGCGCACACCCCTCCCTCGGGCGGGGTCCAGCGGACCAGGTCCGCGTGCTCGTCCATCCAGTCCGTCAGGAGCGCCAGGTTGCCCCGGGCTTCGGCGGCCCGGGCGCCGATGAGCGCGTCGGCGTGACGCACCGCCCGTTCGGCGACGAGTTCGACGAGCGGGGAGAGGAAGAGGGTCGTGCGGTCGCGCAACGGGAAGGTGGCCGTGAGCAGTTCCTTCGGGGCGATGGCCCAGCCGACCCGCAGCCCGGGCAGCCCGAAGGTCTTGGAGAGCGTGCCGTACGACACGGTGTTCCCGCCCTCGGCCCCGGGGTCGGGCAGGACGTCCCAGCGGTGGGCGATCTCCGCGGTGGCCGCGTCCCAGACCAGCACGGCCCCGGCGGCGGCGGTCCGCGCGGTCAGCTCCTTCAGGCCGCGCGGGGAGAGCGTGACCCCGCTCGGGTTGTGCGGGAAGTTGACGATGACGGCCGCGGTGCCGGGGGTGACCAGCTCGGCCAGTACGTCCGGGTCGATCTCGCCGTCCCGGACCGAGGCCGCGGGGAGTTCGACGACCTCGCAGCCCGCCGCCCGCGGGTAGTGCCCGAGGGAGTGGTAGATGCCCTCCTGCACGACGACCCGGTCACCGGCGTGCAGCAGCGTGCTCAGGGTGAGCGCGATGGCCTCGCTGGATCCGTGGGTGACGAGCACCCGGTCGGCGTCGCCCCCGGCGTAGCGGTCGGCGATGGCCAGGCGGATGCCCGCGCCGCCCTGCGAGACGCTGTCGTCCATGACGATCCCGTCGAGGTCGGCGGCCGGGATCCGGCACAGGTCGCGTATCTCGGCGAAGGTGTACGGGTGGACACCGCTGGAGCTGATGTCGTGGATGTCGGGGCCCAGGTGCCGGCGGTACCACTCTTCGAGCACCGGGGGGTCTTCATGCCGTGGACGGAGACTGCTCATGGCTGTGCGGGTTTCCCTTCTCTGCCCCTGACGGGTCTCTACCCCTGACGGGCTTCGCGCCACCAGCGCTGCCCGGAGAGCGGCAGCGTGTCGATGGGGTCGTAGTACTGGTAGGAACCGCTGTGGGCGTCCGGATCCGCCGCCTCCAGCGGGGTGAGGAAGCTCTTGGTCCAGTGCGAGACGCCGAGGTTGCGGTCGTAGGAATCGACCTGGTCCACCCAGCGCTTGCCTGCCATCGGCACGTCGCACACGATGCGCGGGGTGGCGAAACCCGGTAGGTAGCCCATGATCTGACGCTGGATCAATTGCGCCCGGTGCAGCGGGACCCGCCAGTGCTCGGCGTTCGGGATCATGTCGCACATGTAGAAGTAGTACGGCGTGATCCCGGCGTGGTCGATGAGGGCGAAGCACAGGTCGAGCAGCTCGTGCGCGCTGTCGTTGACCCCGCGCATCAACACGCCCTGGTTGCGCACGTCGTGCAGCCCCGCGTCGAGCAACGCCCAGGCGGCCCGGGCCACTCCGGGCGTGATCTGTTGCGCCGCGTTGGCGTGGGTGTGCAGCGCGAGGCGCACGCCCCGGGACCGGGCCTTGCGTGCGAGGCGCTCGACGCCCGCCAGCACCGGAGGGGAGTTCCAGTGCTGGGGCAGGCCGATCAGGCCCTTGCTGGCGAGCCGGATGTCGCGGATCGCCTCGATGTCGAGCAGGCCGTCGACGAAGCGTTCCAGCCGCGGCCAGGGCATGTTGGCCAGGTCGCCGCCGGAGACGACCACGTCGCGGATGCCCGGAGCGGAGCGCAGGTGCGCCAGGATCCGCTCGGCCCGGTCGACCGGCTTGAGCTGCAGCTTGTTCTTGGCGACCTGTGGGGTCGAGTTCCCGACGAGGTCCATGCGCGTGCAGTGCCCGCAGTACTGGGGGCAGGTGGAGAGCAGCTCCGCGAGCACCTTGGTGGGGTAGCGGTGCGTGAGCCCCTCCACCACCCACATGTCCTGCTCGTGCAGGGAGTCGCGGCTGGCCATGGGGTGCGAGGGCCAGTCCGGGTGCCGGTCGGAGAACACCGGCAGCATGTAGCGGCGCACCGGGTCGTCGTAGAAGGCCTTGGTCAGTTCGCCCGGCCGGGCGGCGGGCGCCTCCGGGGCCATCGTGTTGACCATCTGGGGCGGCAGCAGCACCGACATGGTCGCGCGGTGCAGCCGGTCCTGCTCCCAGTCCTCGTAGAAGCGCTCGTCGAGCAGGTCGCCGACGACGGCGCGCAGTCCCTTCGCGTCCTTCACGCAGTGCGCGCGCTGCCACTGCGGGTCCGCCCACTCGGCCCCGGTGACATCGCGCCACCCGGGGAAGCGCCGCCAGTCCGGCTCCACGAGCGGACGGCTGCGGTACTCGTAGACGCCCTGGAGCGCCGCTGACCCGGCCCGGCCGTGTACGGCCGGCTCCTTCTGGCCGCGTGCCTTCGTCACCAACCCGCCACCCCTTCCCGTCGGTTCGCCACCATCAGCCGAAGTCGCTCCTCGCTCGTCGCTCGTCGCTCGACACGAACCGATCTTGCAGAGCGGCGCGGTTGTACACGAGGCCCGGTTGTACGGGGCGCAGCCCTGGTGCAACCCTGTACAACCCGGCGGCGTGCGACGGGAAGCGGAAGGCGTCGCCGGACGTTGGAGCCGATGTACGGGGCCGGACGTCGAGCAGGGTGCTGAAATCGGACGACCCGCGCCGGATGTGGCTGAATCCCTCAGATGATGACTTGATCGATATGTCACCGGCATGTACCAATGTCCGAGAGATCCGGTGCGGAGTTCCTCCTGTCGCCTCCGGGACCTCGGACTGGTTGTACCGCCGGGCCGTACCCCGCAGATCGCGTTGTACGGCTTGACGGAGCGTGCGTTCCGTTCGCCACAATCGATCACCAGGGGAGAAGAATGCCCAGGCCAGAACGGTTACTGGACCCCAACGCGGGCCCACTGGAGAGTTTCGCGCACGCATTGCGCTGTCTGCGGAAGCAGGCCGGCAGCCCCTCTTACCGGGTCATGTCGAAACGCGCCCACTACTCGGTGGCGACCCTCTCCGAAGCCGCTCGCGGACTGCACCGGCCCTCTCTGAAGGTGACCCTCGCCTACGTGGCCGCCTGCGGCGGTGATCCGGAGACGTGGACGCGCCGCTGGTACGCGCTCGGACGCGAACAGGAAGGCGTCGCCACCCACGCGCGCGGCCAGCCCGAACGCACGGGACTCGTCCCCGCACAACCGGGGGCCGAACGGCGCGGCGGCGAAGGCCGTACCGGTGAGGGCCGCGGTGGCGAAGGCCGCGGTGGCGAAGGCCGTGTCGGTGAAGGCCGCGGTGGCGAAGGCCGTGTCGGTGAAGGCCGCGGTGGCGAAGTGCGCATCGCCGCCAGACGACGTACGGCCGCCGACGCCCTGACCGCCGACGAACGGGCCGAACTGGCCAGTCTGCGCAGCGAGGTCGAGGAGCTGCGGCACACCAACGAGGTCCTCAAGGCGGCCTCCGCGATCTTCGCCGCGGATCTCCGCACAACCTCACAGGTCGTGTACAACTCGGCGGCCCGACAAGATCGGTTGGCGTAACCGGACGCCGTACGGCCTGGGGCCCGAGGCGGAACCGGAGGAGCCCGACCGACCTTTGGGGACTGACCATGCGTGTGCTCGGAGTCAACGGCTGGCCCGGGGCCAGCCACGACGGTGCTGCCTGCCTCGTCGTGGACGGCGACGTCATCGCCCTGGCCGAGGAGGAACGCTTCACCCGTAACAAGCACGCCTACGGGGAGGCACCGCTGAACGCGGCCGCCTACTGCCTCGCGGAGGGCGGTCTCACCCTGGACGACATCGACGTCGTCGCCCACGGGTGGGACCTGCCCACGCTGTTCGCGGACCGCGATCTGGAGTGGTTCGCCAACGACGCCGACGCCCTGGAACACCTCCTGCCCAAGGCCCTGTTCCCGCGCTCCCGCGACCCCCGGCTGACCTTCGTCAACCACCACGTCGCGCACGCCGCCAGCGCCTACCACCTCTCGGGGCGCGACCGCGGCGCGATCCTGGTCCTGGACGGCCAGGGCGAGAACGAGAGCACCACCCTCGCCGTCGGCATCGACGGCCAGATCAAGACCCTGCGCGCCCACACCCCCGGCTGGTCGCTCGGCTACTTCTACGCCGCCGTCTGCGAGTACGCCGGCCTCGGCTCCGACAACGCTGGCAAGATGATGGGCCTGGCCTCCTACGGCACCCCCGGCGACCTCACCTTCGGCGGCGCGTTCGACTTCACCGATGAGGACTTCACCATCGGCGTCGTCCCGCCCGACCTGCGTTCGCGGGGCACCACGGACGAGGAGACCGCCACCATCCGGCACTGGCTGGAGCACCTGGAGAAGGCGCTGCCCGAGGCCCCCAACCGCTCCGTGCGCCGCTTCGACGCCCGCGCCGGGCGCTTCGCGCGGGCCACCGACCGGGACCCCTTCGAGTACCGCGACCTCGCGGCCACCGCGCAGGCGGCCCTGGAACGGGCGGTGCTGGGCCTGGTCCGCGGACTGCTCCGGGAGACCGGCGAGACGACCCTGCTGATCGCGGGCGGCGTCGGCTTCAACGCCACCCTCAACGGCAAGATCATGCGCATGCCCGAGGTCCAGGACCTCTTCGTGCAGCCCCTCGCCGGCGACCAGGGCGTCTCGCTCGGCGCCGCCGTCTGGGTCGCGGCGCAGGAGGGCGACCGCATCCAGCCCATGACCGGGTCCGTGGCCTGGGGCCCGCAGTGGAGCCCCGACGAGATCCGCCGCGTCCTCGACGCCTCCGGAACCGCCTACACCGAGCCCGCGGACATCGCCGCCGCCACCGCCGGGGTACTCGCCTCGGGCGGGGTCTCCGGCTGGTTCCAGGGCCGTGCCGAGAGCGGACCCCGCGCCCTGGGCCACCGCAGTCTGGTCGCGGTGCCCTCGCCCGAGTCGACCCGTGACCGGGTCAACGTCCGCATCAAGGACCGCGAGGCGTGGCGCCCGTTCGCCCCGAGCATGCAGCAGGAGGCCGCCGAGGCCCTCATCGGCACCGCGACCCCGCTGCCGTACATGATCGTCACGACGCCGGTCACCGAGGCCGGCGCCGCGGCCATGCCGGCCGTCGTCCACAGCGACCGCACCACGCGACCGCAGACGGTGTCGGCCGCCGTCGACCCGCTCTACCACCGACTCATCGGTGCGGTCGGCGGGCACACGGGCACCCCGGTCGTCATGAACACCTCCTTCAACGGCCGTGACGAGCCGGTGGTGTGCAGCCCCGCCGACGCCCTCGCCACCTTCCACCGCCTGCCGCTGGACGCCCTCGCCCTGGGCCCGTTCCTCGTACGCCGCCCCGCGGGCACCCTCGGGGAGGCCGGCGCGTGACCGCCCCGGCGGACGGGTCCGCCGTCGCGGTGGGCGTCGCGGTGACCGGCGTGGCCGAGGTCGCCCCGGGTGCGGGTACGGGTGCAGGTACGGGTGCAGCGGCCGCGGGTGGCGCGGTGGACGCGGATGCCCGCGCAGCCGCCGGGGAGGTGCTTGTCCGGCTCGCGGAGTGGATCGCGGAGGTGGCACTCACCGCCGGTCCGGGCCAGGAGCCGGTCCAGGGACAGGGAGGGGACCTGGAACCCGGCGCGCCACTGCGCGACCTCGGGGTGGACTCCCTCGACCTGATCCGCCTCGCCCGCCGCATCGAGTCCTCCTTCGGCGTGCGGATGCAGCTGCGGGAGCTGTTCGACCCGGAGCTCACGACCCGGAGCCTCGCGGCCCTGGTCACCGAGCGGGCCGCCCGCCGCGGCGCCGGCGGGGAGGCCCCCGCGCCCGGCGGGGCGCACGGCCCGGTCCTGCTGGCCCCGCCCCAGGAAACGGCCTGGGAGGAGCAGGGCGCGGACCGCGCCCACTGGAACCAGGCCATGCTCTTCACCACTCGGCCCGACATCGACCCCGGGCTCTTCGCCGAGGCGGTACGACGGCTCGTCGCCGGCCACGCGTCGCTCCGCCTCGCCGTCGAACAACGGCCCGCCCGGCGCCCCTTCCAGCACACCGCGGCCCTGGTGACCGACGGCCCGCCCGAAGCGGCCCTCGGGGACGCGCTGGACACCGTCGACATCAGCGAACTCGACGACCCCGCGCGCGCCGACGCGATCACCCTGCGGTGCTCGGTCGAGCAGCGCTCGCTGGACCCGCGGGCGGGGCGGGTCGTCCGGTTCGTGCGCTTCGACGCGGGGCCGGGCCGCCCGGGCCGCCTGCTGATCGTCGTACACCAGCTCGCGATCGACATGGTGTCGTGGTCCGTCCTCCTCGCCGACCTGGAGGAGGTGTACACCGCCCTCGAAGCGGGCCGCCAGGACGTGTGGCCGACGGAGGACACCTCGTACCCGCAGTGGTCCCGGGCCCTCGCGGCCCACGCCCGCACCCCCGAAGCGGAGGCCGAGGCCGAATGGTGGACCGAGGTGGCCCGCACCCCGGCCGCGCTGCCCCTCGACCGACCGGCGGCCGACCGGCGACGAACCGGCCACCCGGCGACCGACCTCCCGGCTCCCCCGGACCCCGGGGCCGACCCGCGGGCCGCGAACACCGCGGCCACGGCCGCCACGCACCTGGAGGAGTTCTCCGCGGACCTCACCGTGCGCCTCCACGCGGCCGCCCGCGCCCACCGTGCCCATCCCGGTGACCTGGTCCTGCACGCCCTCGGCGAGACCCTGGCCGAGCTGCTCGGCGAGGCCGCCGTCCGGGTCGACGTACTGCGCCACGGCCGCGAGGAGAGCATCGGCGACGTCCAACTCGCCCGCACCACCGGCTGGTTCACCACCACCGTGCCGGTCCGCCTCGACCTCGCTCCGGGCACCCCGGCCGAGCGCCTCGCGCGGACGGTGGGCCACCTCGCGGCGCTGCCCGGCGGCGGCGTCGGCCACGGCGCGCTCTCCCGGCACGGCCGACCGCGGATCGCCGCCGCGCTGCGGTCCGCGCCGCCCAGCGACGTCTCCTTCGACTTCGAGGGCGACGACGCCGACTCCCTGCCCCTGGGAACCCTGCTGCCCGGACCGGCACCCGAACCGGTCGGCGACATCACGGCCCCGCACTGGGTCCGGCCGCACCTGATCGAGGTGATCGCCACCACCGACGACGCGACGCTGCGCGTCGAATGGTGGTACTCCACCGCCCTGCACGAGGAGGCCACGGTCCGCGCGCTCGCCGCCCGTCACCGGGCCGACCTCACCGCGCTGCTCGGCGCGCTCCTCGACGCCGCCGCGGGCCCGGCGGCCGACGCCCCCGCGCCCGAGCCGCCCCGCTGAACGCGCCCGAGCCGCCCCGCTGAACCGCCGCTGAACCGCCGCCGGACGGACAAGAGAAGACGCCTGCCATGACCTTGCCCAGTGTGCTCGACCCCTTCTTCGCCATCGCCCGCTCGGATCCCGACCGACCCGCGGTGGTCGACAACGGGGTCACCGTCGGATACGCCCAACTGGCCCGCTGGGCAGGAGCGGTGGCCGATCTCCTCGCCACCCGGGCCGCCGGTGGGCCGCGACCGCCGGTCGGTGTCGTCGCCCACCACGGCGTCCGCGACATCGCGGCGCTGCTCGGCGTCCTCACGGCCGGCCGCGGCTACGTCCCCGTGGCCGACGGGCCGCCGGGCCATGCCGAAGCGGCGCTGCGGGCGGTCGGCTGCCGGGAGTTGGTCGCCACCGCCGAGAGCGGCGACCTGCCCGCCGTCGACCGGGTGGTGCGGCCCAACTGGGGTCGGTCCGGCGCCCCCGTGCGGGAGGCCGGGGAGCCCGTACGGGCCGATGACCCGGCGTACACCCTGTTCACCTCGGGGTCCACGGGCACCCCCAAGGCCGCCTCGGTCCCGCACGGGGCGCTGCACGCGGTCCTGCCGCACCTGCGCGAGCGGTACGGCGTCGGGCCGGACACCGTCGCCCTCAACTTCCACCGCGCGGACGGTGACACGAGCCTGGAGGAGATCCTGCCGACCCTGCTCAGCGGCGGGCTCGTCGTGCTGGACGAGGACGGCGAGGCGGACCTCGACCGCGTGCTGACCGAGCACGAGGTGACCCTGGTCAACCTGCCCGTGGACTACTGGCACCTCTACACCGGCCATCTGCTCGATGCCGGGCGGGAGTTGCCGCGTACGGTCGAGACCGTCGTGATCGGCGGCGAGGCCGTCCGGCCCGACATGCTGGAGCGCTGGCACCGGCTCGGGGCGGAGCGCGCCGTGTTGCTCAACACCTACGGGTCCACCGAGACCGCGCTCGTCACCCACACCGCGGTCCTCGCCGGCCCGGGCGCCCCGGCGGACTTCCCCGCCGGGGTGCCGATCGGTCGTCCGCTGCCGTCGGTGCGCCAGGCGGTGGTGGCATTGCCGGAGGCGCCCGCGGGGACGGGTGAACTCTGGCTCTCCGGCCCCCAGTTGGCGACGGGCTACCGCGACGACCCGGGCCGCACCGCCGCCCGGTTCGTCGCGGCGGACCTCGGCGGCGGGACCGACCGCTGGTACCGCACCGGGGACCTGGTGGCCGAGGCGCCCGACGGCTCCCTCGTCTTCCACGGCCGCGTCGACCACCAGGTCAAGATCCGCGGCCACCGGGTGGACCTGCTGGACGTCGAGGAAGCCCTGCGCCGCCTACCGGGCGTCACCGCGGCCGCCGCGGCGGAGCACACCAAACACGCCCACACGGAGCACGCCCACACCACCCTGACGGCCTTCGTGGTCCTCACCCCCGGGGCGGCAGCGCGGACGGACACCCCTACGGACGCCGGTACGGACGCCGGTACGGACGACGCGGCGGACATAGGAGCGGACGACGGGGCGGCCCTGCGCGCGCAGTTGCGGGAGGTGGTGCCGGCGCCGCTCGTGCCCGACGTGATCGTCGTCGTGCCCGCGCTCGCGCACACCCGCACCGGCAAGGTGGACCGCGCCGCGACCCGGGACCGGCACCTGTGAGGAATCCGCTCTTCGACGCTTCCGTCTCCCCCTCCACCGTCCCCGAGGCCGATGCCCGCGGTCCCTGGGCCTACCTGTGGTGGCTGGTGCGCATCCGCCCCTGGCCGCTCGTCCTCGCCGCCCTGCTCGGCACCGTCTGGATGGTCCCGCTCGCCCTGGTCCCGCTGATCATCGGCCGGGCCATCGACGAGGCCGGGCAGGGCTCGGGGCACGCGGGTCTCTACCTGTGGGCGCTGCTCGCCCTCGCCCTCGGCCTCGTCCAGGCCCTCGCGGGCGCCGGGCTGATCCAGGCGGCCATCGGCGCCGAGGCGCACGCCGTCTCCACCACGCACCGGGTGCTGGTGCGCCACGTCGTCCGCCTCGGCGCCACCCTGCGCGGCAAGGCCCGCTCCGGGGACGTGGCCGCCTCGGCATCGGCCGACGTGGAGAGCATCGGCAACGCCTTCGAGGTCATCGGCCGCACCATCGGCGCGGTCGTCGCCGCGGTCCTGGTGGCCGTGGCTCTCACCATCACCTCTCCCGTGCTCGGACTCGCCGTGCTCATCGGCGTCCCCGCGGCCGTACTCGGCATCGGCCCCCTGCTGCGCCCCCTCCAGGAACGCGACGAGGCCCAGCGCGAGCAGATGGGCATCGCCACCTCGCAGGCGGGCGACATCGTCGCGGGGTTGCGCATCCTGCGCGGCATCGGCGGCGAGGCGGGCTTCGCCGAACGCTTCCGCCGCACCAGCCAGCAGGTCCGCCGGGCGGGCGAGTCGGCCGGCCGGATGGAGGCCTGGCTCCAGGCGGCCGGCGTCCTGCTGCCGGGACTGGTCACGGTGGGCATCGTGTGGCTCGGCGCCCGTCTCGCGCTGGGCGGCACCATCAGCGCCGGTGAACTCGTCGCGTTCTACGGCGCGTCCGCCTTCCTCACCCTCCCGGTGAGCACCGCCACCGAGGCCGCCGAATCCCTCAGCCTCGCCAAGGTCGCGGCCGGCCGGGTCTGCACCCTGCTGCGCCTGACCCCCGAGGCCGTCCGCCCCGCGGACCCCGAACCGCTGCCCGAAGGCACCCTCGGAGTCGTCGACACGGACGCCGGCATCATCGCAGGGGCGGGCCTGCTCACCGTGGTCTCCGCTCCCGCCGACCGCACCGGCGACCTCGCCGACCGGCTCACCCGCCCCGGAGCCCACTTGGGACCGACCGCCGTCCGGCTCGGCGGCGTCCACCTGGACCGGGCCGACCCGGACGAGCTGCGCGTACGGGTGCTGCGCTCGGGCCCGTCCGACACCCTGTTCAGCGGCACCGTACGGGAGGAGCTCACCGCCGGTCGGGAGTGGCCCCGACAACACCTGGAGGGTGCGCTGTTCGCCGCTGATGCCGGCGATGTCGTCGACGCCCTGCCCGGTGGGTTGGAGGCCCGGCTGGACGAGGGCGGCCGGACCCTGTCCGGCGGCCAGCGCCAGCGCCTGGTCCTCGCCCGCGCCCTGCTCGCCGCCCCCGACGTGCTGGTCCTGGAGGACCCCACCTCCTCCGTCGACGCGCACACGGAGGCGCGCGTCGTCGACCGGGTGGCGGCGCTGCGCGCCGGGCGGACGACCGTGGTGTTCAGCGACAGCCCGCTGTGGCGGAGCGTCGCCGACCGCGAACTGACCCTCACGGCGTCCCCGGCCCACTCGTCGGCCCGGACTCCGACCTCGGCCACGACCCACACGACCCACACAAGCCACACGACCCCCACCGAGGGCGCCGGCCCCGGCACCCCCGACCGCCCCGCAGGAGTGCCCTCATGACCACTGCGCCAGCCCGCTCCCCCGCGTCCGGTCCCGACGCCGGCCGCCCGGGCACCGGCCCGAACGGGGGCGGCGGGAGCCCGGACACGGGCCCGGACGCCGACCCGGCATCCGGGTCCGGCGGCGGCGCGCCCCGGCGGCTCCCGCTCGCCGACCGGGCGGCGGTGCGCCGCTGGATCGGCGTCTTCGTCCGGGGCGAGGCCCGCCGACTGACGCTCACCTTCGCCCTGTTCGCGGCCGCGCTGGTCGCCAGCCTGGTCGGCCCGCAACTGCTGGGCCACCTCGTCGAATCGGTCAAGGACGGCACCACCGCGGGCCGGGTCGACACCCTCGCCCTCGTCTTCGTGGCGATCCTCGTCGGCCACGCCCTGCTCGCCCGGGCCGCCCGCACCCAGGCCACCCTGCTCGGCGAGCGCGTCCTCGCCCGCACCCGCGAGGACTTCGTGCGCCGCGTCCTCGGACTGCCGCTGTCGGAGGTGGAGTCCGTGGGCACCGGCGACCTCCTCAGTCGCGCCACCACCGACGCCGACCGCCTCAACGAGAGCATCCGACAGGCCGTTCCGCGCATCGCGCTGGCCGCGGTGACCCTCGTCTTCACCATCGCGGCGATCCTGCTCACCTCGCCGCTCCTCGCCCTCGGCCTGCTGGCCGGGGTGCCCTTCGCCGCGCTGTCCACCTGGTGGTACCGGCCGCGCGCCACCCGCGCGTACGAACGCCTCCTCGCCGAGGAGGCCGAGGTGCTGGCCGCCACGCACGAGACCACCCGGGGCGCCGCCACCGTCGAGGCCCTCGGGCTCGGCCCCCGCCAGATGCGCCGCCACGGCGCGGCCGTCGATCGGGTCGTACGCACCCGCCAACGCACCACCTGGCTCCAGACCGTCTGGTTCCCCAGCCTGGACCTCGCCACCATGGTCCCGATGGCCCTGACCCTGCTGATCGGCGGCCTCGCCTACCAGCGCGGCGAGGTGGGCCTCGCGGAGCTGACCGCCGTGGTGCTCTACGTCCAGGCCCTCGGCGAGCCCCTCAACGACCTGCTGACCTGGACAGACGAGCTGCAGATCGGCAACGCCGCGCTGCGCCGGATCCTCGGCGTCGACCTGTTGCCCCGCGAGGAGCCGCGCCCGCCGGCACCCACCGATGGCCACGCCATCCGGTTGGACGGCGTCGGCTTCGGCTACGGGGCGGGCCCGGAGGTGCTCGCGGGCATCGACCTGGAGATCGCCCCGGGCGAGCGGCTCGTCGTGGTCGGGGCCTCGGGGGCGGGCAAGTCCACGCTGGGCAAGCTCCTGGCCGGCGTCCACCTGCCCACCCGGGGAACCGTGAGCATCGGCGGCGCCGACCTCACCACGCTGCCGGTCGGTCAACTGCGGCGCGAGATCGTCCTCGTGACCCAGGAGCAGCACGTCTTCACGGGCACGGTACGGGACAACCTCACCCTGGCCCGCGACGGCGCGGCCCCGGACCCGGCCCCGGACCCGGACCCGGCCGCAGCGACGGACCCGACCTCGGACCCGGCCCCCGACCCGGTGGCGGACGCAGCGCTGTGGGACGCGCTGGAGACCGTACTCCTCGGGGACTGGGCCCGGTCCCTGCCCGAGGGCCTGGACAGCGAGATCGGGCCGGGCGCCGCGCCGGTGACCGCGTCGCACGCCCAACAGCTGGCGCTCGCGCGTCTGTTGCTGTCCGACCCGTACGCCCTGGTGCTCGACGAGGCCACCGCGCTGCTGGACTCGACCGCCTCGCGGCGCGTCGAGCGCTCCCTCGCCGCGCTGATCGAAGGGCGCACGGTCATCTCGATCGTCCACCGCCTCGACTCCGTGCGCGACGCCGACCGCATCGCGGTCATGGACCACGGGAGCATCGTCGAACTCGGCAGCCATGACGCCCTGTTGGCCGCCGACGGGGCCTACGCGGCTCTGTGGCGCTCCTGGGACGCGGCCCGCCGCCCGTGAGACGACCCGGACGGGCCGGACGGGCCGCACCCCGGCCCGTCCGGCCCCTCACCACCCCTCACCAACCCTCACCAACCCTCACCAACCCTCACCCGCGCATCGTCAGTTGACCTCGCGCTCGAAACCGGCCCAGTACGGCTCGCGCAGCTTGAACTTCTGGATCTTCCCCGTGGCCGTGCGCGGGATGGCGGTGCGGAACTCGACGGACGTCGGCGCCTTGTAGCCGGCCATCCGCTGCTTGCAGTGGGCGATGATGTCGGCCTCCTGCGCCGCCGCCCCCTCGACGAGGACCACGAGCGCCTTGATCGTCTCGCCCCACTTCTCGTGCGGCACGCCGATGACCGCGACCTCGGCCACCGCCGGGTGACTGAAGATCGTATCCTCCACCTCGATCGAGGAGACGTTCTCCCCGCCGGTGATGATCACGTCCTTCTTCCGGTCGGCGATCGTCAGGTGTCCGTCGGCCGCGTCGATCGTGCCGCCGTCACCGGTGTGGAACCAGCCGTCCTCCAGGGCCGCGGCGGTTTCCTCCGCCTTGTCCCAGTAGCCGTCGAGCACGACGTTCGACCGGGCCAGCACCTCGCCGGAGTCGGAGACCTTCAACGTGACCCCGAGCGCCGGCAACCCCGCCCGCGACAGCTTGCGCGCCCGCTCCTCAGCGGGCAGGTCCGCGTCGGAGGGCCGCGCACGGTTGAAGGTGAGCAGCGGCGAGGTCTCGGTCAGGCCGTAGATCTGGGTGAACTCCCAGCCGAGCTCGTCGCCCATGCGCTGGATCGTCCGGCTCGGCGGGGGCGCACCGGCGCAGATGACCCGTACGCGGTCCCGTCCCGGGATCTCGCCCTCCCAGGTCGCCGCCGCGTCCAGCACCGAGTTCCACACGGCGGGCGCGCCGCACATCAGCGTGACGCCGTGCTCCTCGACCCGTCGCAGGATCTCGGCGCCGTCGACCTTGCGCAGGACGACCTGCTTGACCCCGAGCCCGGCCATCACGTAGGGCATGCCCCAGCCGTTGCAGTGGAACATCGGCAGGGTGTGCATGTAGACGTCGCGTTCCCACACCCGGGCGTGCAGGGCGAAGGTGAGCCCGTTGACCCAGATGTTGCGGTGGGTGAGCTGCACCCCCTTGGGCCGGGCGGTGGTGCCCGACGTGTAGTTGATCGTGGCCGTCGCGTCCTCGTCCGGGTGCGACCACGGGCGCGGTTCGACCCCGAAGCGCATCACGTGCTTCTCGGTCTCCTCGCCGAAGACGAAGCGGTGGCGGGCCTTGATGCCGGAGAGCGCCGCGTCCAGTTCCGGGTCGACGAAGAGGACCGAGGCGCCGCTCTGCCGCAGCATGTAGTCGATCTCTTCGGGCTTGAGGCGGAAGTTGATGGGCACGCAGATCCGGCCGCTCATCGGCACCGCGAACAACAGCTCCAGCATCCGGGCCGAGTTGTGGCTGACCACCGCGACCCGCTCGCCCTCGCCCACGCCGAGCGCGTCCAGTCCCGCCTGCCAGGCCCGGACCCGCTCGCCGAACCGCCCGTACGTCGACAGGGGTACGGGCGGGCCCGGTTGGTCCGGCTCGTCGATCACGCCGGGGCTGCCGGCAAACCCCAACTCCGCCCGGTCGAGGAAGTCCGCGACGGTCATCGGAATGCGCATGGTTCTCTCCTGTATCGGGTGTATCAGGACGCCGGCTTCACGTAGGGGGAGTCTGGCACGGACCACCCGGGTCGGCGGGTGTCACCCGGTGAGCGTCCCGAAACGCACACCGTCCGCCCCCGCGTCCTTTTGCCCCTCCTGTCCCTCCCGCGCCATCCACTGGAGCAGCGACTCCCCTTCTTCGACGATCGCGCGCCGCTGCGCCGGGGTGACCTCGTCGAAGAGCTCGACGGTCAGGCCCTCCCCCGTCGCCTTCCACACGCCGGCGAGGAACCCGTCGACGAGCAGGGTGCAGTGCGCCTGGTTCCCCTTCCAGGTACGCCCCTTGAAGGCGGCGGGAATCACGCGGGATCGATCGGCGTGCGAGAGGAGGAGGTTGTCGAACTCGGGCAGGAAGCGCGGCGGGGCCGGCGTACCGGCATCGGGGCGGGGCGCGTCCGGCAGGTCGAAGAGTTCGACGCCGTTCTCGTCGCGGAAGACGAGGAGCTCGGGTCGCAGCCGCTCGAAGGCCCCGCGCAGCCGGGTGAGCCCGGCCCAGATCTGCATGTCCTTCACCGACGCGGGCCCGAAGGCACCGAGATAGCGGAGCACCACCTCCTCCACGGGCGGCGGGGATACGTCGTCCGCGGGACGACCGAGCCAGTTCTCCAGCGTGGTGAGCCGGACCTGCCCGCTGCGCCCCCACACCCCGCGCGGCGTGACCTGGACCAGGGGCAGCTTGCAGCGCGCGGCGACCGCGAGCGACGCGGGGTCGGCGTCCGGCCACTCGGTGAGCAGCTCCGTACGGATCTCCCCCATCGTGCGCGGCGCGCTCTCGACGTACGCGCGCGCGATGCGGGCGAGGCGCTCCAGGTCGACCCCGACGAGCCCCTTGCGGAAGTTCCCGATCTCCCGGTCCCGGGCGGGCTGCACCAAGGGGCGCAGGGCGAGGGCGTCCGCCGCGGTGTGCGTGTGGATCGTGGACCGCATCGTCACCATGCGGACCACCTGGCGCGACTCCATCAGCCCGGCCAACTCCGCGGGGCGGAAGCCGAGGAGGCGCGCGTGGAGCTGGTAGTACGGCGGCTTCACGTTCTGCGCCTGGAGCCCGAGGAGGTGCGTCACCGCGTCCTGCGCGGATCGCTCGGCGCGGTCGAGGAGCAGCTGGCGGGCGAGGGTGGCACGGTTGAGCGCGCGGGCGTCGAGCACGGGCACGCGGTCCGCCGTGAGCGGTGTCGTGGAGGCCATGGCCCCACGCTAGCCCGCCTTGCGGACAGCTCCTGTCCGCAAGCGAAGACCCACCGCCCCACCCACCCCGTTTACACACCGATACCCGGCATATTCCGCATATCCTTCACGCACGCGCACGCACACCTTCCACCCCTCACGGAAGCGGGACCCCGATGCCGGAGCGCCCGGACCGCCGCCGCCCCACGCCCCCGCGCCCACCCGAGCCCACCCCCACGGACCCGGGCCACCGGAGCGTGGTCGACTCCGCCGTCTACCACGGCGGCCGCAGGATCGCCTCCCCCTCCAGCCTCGCCGAGACCTTCCGCCGCCTGCGCGAACAGCCCGGCGGCATGGCCTGGATCGGCCTGCATCGCCCGACGGAGAGCGAACTCCACTCCCTCGCAGCGGAGTTCAACCTGCATCCGCTCTCCATCGAGGACGCCCTGGAGGCCCACCAGCGCCCCAAGCTGGAGCGCTACGGCGACACCCTCTTCGTCGTGCTGCGCGCGGCCCGCTACATGGACGCCCTGGAGGAGGTCGACTTCGCCGAGCTGCACATCTTCGTCGGCCCCGACTTCCTGATCACCGTCCGCCACGGCGCCGCCCCGGACCTCCCCGCGGTCCGCCGCCGGATGGAGGAGACCCCGGAACTCCTGGCCCTCGGCCCGGAAGCAGCCCTCTACGCCATCCTCGACGTCGTCGTCGACGGCTACGCCCCGGTCGTCGAGGGCGTCCAGAACGACATGGACGAGATCGAGACCGAGGTCTTCCGCGGCGACCCCGAGGTCTCCCGCCGCATCTACGAACTCTCCCGCGAAATGGTCGAGTTCCAACGCGCCACCCGTCCCCTGGTCGGCATGCTCCACAGCCTGATGGCGGGCTTCGCGAAGTACGGCACGGACGAGGAACTCCAGCGCTACCTCCGCGACGTGGCGGACCACGTGACCCACACCAGCGAACGCGTCGACGGCTTCCGCCAGGCCCTGACCGAAATCCTCACGGTCAACGCCACCCTGGTCTCCCAACAACAGAACGCCGAAATGCGAGCCCTGGCCGAAGCCGGCTTCGAACAGAACGAGGAAATCAAGAAGATCTCCTCCTGGGCCGCCATCCTGTTTGCACCCACGTTGGTGGGAACGATCTACGGCATGAACTTCGAGGACATGCCGGAACTGAAGTGGGCAGGCGGCTACCCCTTCGCGATCCTGCTGATGGCAGTGGTCTGCGTCAGCCTCTACGTCATCTTCAAGAAGCGCGACTGGCTGTAGCCAGCGGCCCTACTCCGTTGATCAATTTCGCATTCGCGAACGACCCAAATGGCCACTTCCGAGGGCCTGGGGGGAATCTGGGGGGAATCCACTCCGCTGGGGAGCAAGCCACTTCACCCTCACCTGCCGTTCCGCACGTCTGATGCAGCCCGACCCCAAGCACCCCACCCTCGGGGAACATCACCGAGAGTAAACCCCATCGCGCCCGGTGGCTGCTCCGGCGACGACGCCATCGGCGTGGGCGGCGATACAGCAGGGCCTCGAGGGCAGGGGGTGGTCGACCAAGCTCACCGCGGACGAGGAGTGCGGATGACGCTTTCGGGCGGGAAGTGCTCCGCCCCGACGACTTCGAGGGCGTGGAGAATCCGAATCCTGAGGTCGGGCATACCGCGGAGCGGAGTGAGGTCTACGCGCCGGCAGCCGAGGTAGGCCCAGATGGTGATGTCTTGAAGCCCGGGGAACTTAGCGCGAACAAGGGCAAGGTCGTCGCCGCTTCTCCACTGACCCAGATACAGCTCGGTGATCTGAGGGCAAGTCGGGATCTGTTCGAGCATGAACAAGCCGGCGTTGTTCACCAGAATGAGGTCGCGGAGCTCAGGCAGCTCGACCATCGCTTGCGGCAATCCCTCGACGGGGCCGGATAGGTCCAGCCGGTTGAGATTGGGCCAGCTTGTGATGCCGCTCAGAGTGAGCTGTGCACAGGCATTCGGTCCAAGCGTCAGACGCGTGAGGTCTGCGCCGGTGGGCAGTGCACCGAGATCGTGGTTTGGCAATTCCATGCTGAGGCCGAGTTCACGGAGTCCGGTCAGATCCTTCAGGTCTTCGAGCCGGGCCGCCCCGCAGCCATGGAGCTCGATTACGTCGACAGACAGCTCGGCCAGGGGCTTCAGGCCCGCGACATTCGGGCACTGGAAGAAAGCGATCCGTTTCAGTCCGGTGTACGGGTGTAGGAAGTCCAGTTCCCGAAGGGTCGGGTTCCTGTCAATGTTCAGCACTCGGACGTCCGCCGGCGCCCAGGGGGTTGTCATCTCGGCACCGGAGAAATCCCCGATGAAGGCGACATGGTCGAGCGACGGCAGATGGTGCAGCTCCGCCAGCTCCTCCCGTGAGCGGATAGTGACAGCCTCGAGGTGGGTCATGTGCGCGAGGACTTCGTGGGCATAGTCGTGGGCGTCGAAGCTCTTCCAAGCATTGGACAGGGCCCACCATGCCGGATAGCTCGTGCGGAATTTCTTGAGCAGCGTCAGGGCAGCATCGCCACCGATGAGTTCGGCGGTCTCCACAACCGCTCGCGCTTCGTCTTCTTCGAGGCCCTCGGGGCCGGGGAGGACGTCGAGGATGACGGGGCCAACCGCGGCGAGGGTCCTGGCCTCCTCCTCGCTGCGTGGGGGGACAAGGGCCTTGGCGCGTTGCTCGACTTCCTGGCGTATTTCAGGGTCGAGTTCCGTGGCGTACTCGAGGCAGGCTGTCGCAAGTAGATGCAGGCGGGTGCGGTGCTTCTGAGTGCGGTCACCGCGGGCGATGAGGCGGCGCAGAAGGGTCGTGCGTTCGTTGGGACGGGCATGGGCGACGGCCATGCGCACGACGTCTTCCCACTGGTCGTCGTGAGCGTTGCGTACCAGGAGCGGGATGTCGCGAGCTTCGATGGCGGCTTTGGCTCCAAGGAAGTCCTGGAAGGTCCGGTGGACGAAGTCGATCGTCTCGGCCGCAGGGGTGCGCAGGAGACCAGAGCGGGCGAGCAGATGTGCGAGCACGTCGGCCGCGTCGCCTTGCTGGGCAAGGTTCGGCATGGCAGGCAGAGCGTCGTCAATGAGCGCGAGTGCCGTTTCTCGGTCCAGTTCGGTCTGGCCGTTGCGGACGAGCCAGTAGGCCAGACGTTGCAGGAGCTGGATGTTCTGGTGCTCGGTGACTACGAGGTTCTCGGGGGCGTCGATGTCGCGTTCCCGGTCACGGCGGACCAGCAGCAGCGACAGGGCCGCTTCGTAGAGCTCCATACGACCGTGAGGGAGGTGGCCCCGCCGGTCACGGTTCAGCGCGCAGACCAGGGCACAGAGCAGTGGAGTAGTGGCAAGGCGGGCGAGGTCCCGCTGGGAGCGCACAGTGTCCTTCAGCGCCTCTTCCAGAGCGGCCAGGTGCTCAAATTCCTGCCCGGGGTCCGCACTGGCGCGCGCGGCTGTGTGCCAGCGGGTGACGAACACCGCCACGTCACGGGCGCTCATCGGCCGGACGGTCAGTTCGGTGAATCCGTGCCCTGCCAGCCACCCCTCCGGGACTGCGGATGGCCGAGTGGTCACCACGTAGGTCGCGCGCGGAAAGGCGGCCAACAGCTCACGGAGCCACTGCTGGGCCTGAGCTCGCTGGGTCTGCGGAATCTCGTCGAGGCCGTCGATCAGCAGCAGGGCCCGCCCGTCATCCAAGACTCGGTCGGTCCAGCCCTGCGGCTGAGCTGCGTGCAGCGGGCAGCCGACCGCCCTCAGGTACTCCTGGGGCCCGGGCAGATCACCGCCGCGCACCAGCGTCCGCAGCGGCAGCATGAACGGCACAAGCCCCTTCAAGTTCGCCAGTTCGACGGGCAGGTCCTCCCGGGCAGTCGCGAGGGCGAGCCACTGCAGCAGGGTGCTCTTACCTCCCCCCGCCATCCCTCGCACCAGAACTCGACGGAGGCCGGCCAACGCCTGCTCAGCCCGCTCGGTCTCCATCTGCGCCCCGGAGCCCACTGACGAGGCCAATCCCGAGTCAGCACTGAAACCGGCACTCCCGCCCTGGCCGACGGCCCGCGTCGACGTGGCGAATTCGAGGCTCAGGTAAGAGGCGTCCAGCGGCCACGACGCCCTCTCCGGGCGGGAGAGATCGAGCCCGATGACGGACAGCTGCCCGTGCCGCTGCTCCACATACCGCCTGTACCGCTCTTCGAACCGCGCGTCCACGTCCCCGTCGAGGCTGTTCTTGGGGGCCTGCTGTCGGGGCGGAGCCAGGACAGCAGGTAGCGCTTGGCGACGCAGTTTGAGCAGCGGGCCGGCCTCCGCGCCCAACGCCTGCGCCAGCGCTGCGACGGTGGCCTCACTGGGCACGGTAGGGCCGTTCAGCGCCTTGCTGACGGTCGTGTGCCCTAACCCCGCCCGCAACTCCAGCCCCGACATCGACAACCGGCGCTCGGCCCGCAACTGTCGCAACTGCGACTTCAGTTCCTCCAGCCCGTCCCGCATACCCCGGTGCTCCCCCTCGGCCAGTCCCGGCTTCTCGGTATCGACTCGTTCATCTTCGTTCACCCGAATGCCGCTGAACGCCGATCCCCGCATCTTCCTTCCACCGAACGCCCGCCACGGAAGGAAAGATCTCATGCCCCTGTCGCCGACCACCGCGATGCTGCTGACCCTCGCTCTGCTTGCCGCCGTCCTTCTGGCGCTGTTGGCCGCCGTCGGTGCTGGCCTGCTGACCCGCATAGACGGCGCTTCCACGCCGACCGCCTTGCTGCGGGCCGGCGTCGCCTTCGGCAGCACGCTCACCCTGATCACGGCCGTACTCGCCGTGGGGATCAGCGTGCTGAGGTAGCCGAGTCCGCCAAGGCGACGACCCACGAGACCTACACGCCGGGCGTACCTAAGGCATGACGAAACGGGTGGCACAGGATGCACTGTGCCACCCGTTTCTCATGCCGTGGTGAGGTTCTCTGGGACGTACTGGGGAGCCACGCCAAGCAGCGCATCGACGGCCGCTCGTCCCTTGCCACCAGCTTCGGGCATGAAGTGGGCGTAGTGGTCGAGGGTGATGGTCGGGCTGGAGTGCCCAAGCCACCGAGCGAGGGTCACCACGGATTCGCCGGCTTCGAGAATGATCGAGGCGTAGGTGTGCCGGAGGACGTGGAAGCCATCCTTGCGAGATGCCTTCCAGCGCTTCCCCTTCTCCCGAAGGGGAATGACGCCTGCCTTCGAGAGGGCCGGCTTCCACACTTCGTCGTTGAAGATGTTGGCCCGGATCGCGTTGCCGTACGTCGTGGTCAGGATGAGCGGGAAGGCCTGCTTCTCCCGCTCGGGCTCCGGACCGCCCCAGGGCAGCTCGACCTCAACAGCCGGGTGCTGTAGGAAATGGGCGGCCAGCTCTGCCGCGACAGACGGCGGCATGTCGACTATGCGTGTCTTCCCGCCCTTGGGTAGCGTGAAGTACAAGCGGCCGCTGAGGAGTTGAACCTGGCGTCGCACGCGGATGACAGCACGCTCGAAGTCGACGTCCTGTGGTGAGAGGCCGAAGACTTCCCCCTGGCGTAGCCCACATCCGAGGGCGACCACGACCGCGACCCGGTAGCGCGGGTTGATGAGGTCTCGCACACGCTGCGCGGTCTCCAGTGCCCAGGCCTCCCGCTGGTCCTCCGGCACCTTGGGCCAGCGCACCGACTTGGCGCGCATCGGATTACGGACGAGGCGCTTGTCGTCGATCGCTGTCTCGAAGATGTTCGACAGGGACGTGAGGATCTGGCGGGCGTAGCGGGGTGCGCACTCACCTTCGAGCGTGGCGATGTAGCCGCGCAGGACGGTCGCAGAGACGTCCCTCAGAGCCACTGAGCCGAGGTGCGGGAGGATGTGGAGGCGCACGCGCTCGTCGACCCGCTTGATCGTGCCCGGCGCACCCCGCACGCCCACCTTCCAGTAGCGGGTGACGTAGTCGGCAACGGTGATGGAGCCGTCACGCGGGTCGACGAACTCGCCCCGCTCGCTGTCGGTACCGGCCCGGCGGAGCCACGCCTTCGCGTCATCGAGGGTGTCGAAGGACATGTCCCGGACGCCCGGGATTCTGGCGACTCGGTACCGGGTGCCTTTCCCGTAGCGGGCGGATCGCTCCCGCTTTCCGGTGACGGGGTCCTTCTTCTTATTGATCCAACGATCTTCGATGTAGCCGGCCAAGTACTTCCTTACAGTTAGGGGATCTCAGGCCGCCGACCCGGAGGTCTCAGGCGGTTGCCGAGTAGCTGGCACAGCGCCTCTTGGGCGCAGCGCTCACAGGGTTCAGGGCAGGATTCGAGCGGGAGTCCGCCTGTTCCTGCTCGTGTATCCAGGCGTCGAGGGCGTCGATCCGGTACGTCACACGTCCGCGGGCCCCCATACGGAAGCTCGGCGGGCCATGACGGCGGTGACGCCAGACGTACAGCGTGTGCGGCGACAGGCCGAGGTAGGCAGCCGCTTCCGGCACACCGAGAAACGCGCGGTTTACGGCGGTTGCACGGCGGGGTGCCGAAACCTGGGTTGGTTTGGTGGGGCTCAGCAAGGAGAACTCCTTCGGTAACGAGTCAAAGGGCGGAAAACCGCCGGAGAGGCCCCGCGAAAGGGCTTCCTGGCCTTACGGCCTCCGGGCAACGTCTCGGTCGTGACTGCGGCCCAACAACCATTACTTCTATGCCACTTGGCTGCCGAGCTTCCATCCGCACAGCTCCACCGCCAAGCACAGCCGCTGCGAACAGATCTAATGATCCTGAGAATCTGGGATTTCCGAATTCACGGATCGGGTGATAGCAGCACTGCACCACCGATTGCTCGCCGGCCCCGCCGAACCACCCCTACTCGGAAACCGCCGTGACCGGCAGGTCAGGCCTGCGCGCTGCGATGCCTCTTACCGATCTCAGCCGCGTACGACTTGGTGGACGACCGCCCGCTCCACTCCCCGCAGTCGCAGCTAGCCAGGTACCGAACCCGGCCAGCGCACCCTGCGGTCAGCGGGGTTCCCCCTCTCGTGTGCTCGTGCGCCAGCGGGCACACCGTTCCGTCCTCGTGCATTCCGGTGACCTTGATCTTGTGTCGCGCCATGAAACTCCCCGTCAGAACAGCCGGAAGACCCGCACACATCCAGGATGCAGATATCGCCTGACCTGCGGCTTTAAGTCAGGTCAGTACGTTGACATGCGTTACGGTGCGATCTCCACTCGTTGGGCCCTGTAGCCGTCTGCCACCAGCGAACTGGGCCAGGAGAATTGCCTGCCGATGACCGCTACGCCGTTGGCGCCCTAATCGGTGGCCTGTCAGGATGCGCGCCTGGCGGACCCGGTGCTCCGAAACAGCCGAGGCGGTCAGGTGGAGAACGACGCGGACGTCGGCCAGCCTCGAAACTGGGCCTGAGGGGCTACAGGCTGTGCCGGGGCCTAAACCTGAAGGTGGGCGGACCAGCCCGGCTCCACCCGCTATATGGCGCCCGAGGAGTTCGTCCGGGGCTCGCTCATCGACATCAGGACCACCGTGTTCAACCTCGGCCGGGCGCTACGCCTCCTTCTCGATGCCGGCGACGAGGAGAGCCAGTGGCGCGGAACCCCCGCCCAGTTGGCTGTCATCGCGAAGGCGACCGCAACGGAGCCGGAGAAGCGGCTGCCCTCCGTGCGCTCCATCGCCGACGCCTGGCATGCAGCAGCGGAGCAACGAATCGGCTGACGCTCCGACGAACAGGCGGCCGTGGCGCCAGTCGATGCGATGTTCCTGCAGGTCCGCATATTGTCCCCGCCGGAGCCCGGCATAGAAGGCGAGCAGCACCATCGCCCGCCATGGCTGGTCGAGCTCGTCGAGGATGGCTTGCACCTGCTCGACTGTGAACCGCTCTGGCGGCTTAACTGCCTCCCGAAACAAATCGATGCGCCAAGTCGATTGTCAGTGGCCTCTGTCAGGGTATGCGCAATCTACAGCGAAGCGAGGGGCGGTATTGGTGTTCCAGCGCGATGGCTCAGGGGTCGCCGAGTCATTTGATCTTGATTCATTAACGGTGAGCGACCGTCTACGCCTGTTCAACTTCACTCAGCGCGATGAGCCTGTGGCGTATCTGTGGGTGCTGCGGGCCATGAACGTGCTGCGGGCCGTACACCAGCCACAGGTGCACCCCGACGACGTGGCGAACGCGCTGAAGGAGCTCGCGACAGCGCACGACGAGGTGCCGTCCGCCGCGGACTTGAACCTGCGGGCCATGCTCGACAACCTCTCCTCGGACACCGAACAGGTCCTCTACCGGGTGGAGGACCCGTTGCGGTGCGGCAATCTGGCCGCGTACCGGAATCGGCAGTCGGTCTACCAGTTCACGGAGATCGGGTACCGCGTCTATTGCGCGGTGGAAGAGGTCATCGGCTCCCGGGTGCAGGACGCGAACCTGTCGCGGCTGGTCTTCGCCGACATCCTGGCTGACTTCAAGGCTCTGGCGACAGCGAACCGGGAGGGGGACCGGGACGAGGTGTATCGCAAGCTCGCCCGTCTCGACAGCGTGCTGGAAGACATGACGCAGAGAGCGGCGCGCTTCTATCTGACGCTGAACGACGTGGCGCGTACGACGGATGTCTCTCCGGAGACGTTCCTGCGCTACAAGCACGCGCTGCTGGCGCACATGAGTGAGTTCACGGCGGAGCTGGAGCGTTACGCGCCCCGGCTGGCGGAGGCTGTGTACGAGGTGGAAGACAGTGGGGTGGAGACCCTGCTGGAGCGGGCCGCTGCGGTGGATGAGCGGCCGATGATGCGGCCGGCCGCGCGGCTTGAGGATTGGCGTCGGCGCTGGATGGGGTTGCGCCAGTGGTTCTTGGCCGAAGGCACTGGGGAAACCAGGGCCGCTCAGTTGCAGGGGGCGACTCGTTCGGCCATCTCGGGAGTCATTGCTCTGCTGCGGCAGGTGACGGAGTCGCGTCGAGGTGGGGTGAGCCGGACTACCCAGTTGCGGCATCTCGCCGCCTGGGCGGCGGGTGCGCCGGATGAGCAGGCAGCGAACGCCCTGGTGTCGGCTGCCTTCGACCTGCGCTCGGTACGGCATCTGTCGGGTGCGCATGACGATGATGACCAGATCTCTCCGCGGGCGACGTGGTGGGATGCCCCCGGGGTGGAGGTCAGCATCAGCCTGTTCCGGCATGGCAAGCGGCCGGCACCGGGCGGCCCGCAGCCGGTCCGTACCCTTCGTGGCGCTCATGCCCGCCTGCGCGAGCAGCAGCTGGCGGATCGGGCTGCGGACCGGGAGGCGGCCACGGATCTCCTGGACCTTGGGGCCCATGATCGGGTGCTGAACGCGGCGGAGACCCGTGCCGTGCTCAAGCTGCTGACCCGTGCCCTTCAGGCCCGGACGGTCGTCGCGGGCCGGCTGCGTTCGGGTACTGGCAGCAGCGACGTCCTGGCGCTGCGCCTGGTGCCGGACGAGCGTGGCAGCCGGCTTCGGACCGAGACCGGCACGTTGCACCTGCCCGGCTTCGCCTTGGAGATCAAGCCTCATGGTGCGATGCGCCGCCGTCGAACGGAGACGTCCTGATGGCCGCCCATCGCGTAGCCGCCTCCGTGGAGACTGCTGACCTGGGCTCGTACCAGCAAGCAGCCCGGCTCATGCTGCTGCACGGTTTCGTCACCGAGAACTACCCGCGGGCCAAGGCTCTGGGGCTGGTGCTGCAGTGGGCCGACGAGCTGGCCAAGGATTTCCGGAACCTGTTCGGCTACTCCTTGCAGACCAGTGCCCGTCACGCACGGCTGCTACGGCGGCTGGATGCCTTCGATGACAGCCAGGCGTTCCTCACAGTGAAGAGCAAGAGACCGTTCGACCGGCGGCGACTGGCCTACCTCTGTCTGATCCTGGCGTGCCTGCAGCGGTCACGGGTCGAGATCAACCTCGCCGATCTCGTCAAGCTCCTCGCACCGTCCGCCAACACGATCGAGCACCTGGGCTTCGATGCGACCGCACCGGGCCACAAGGACGCGGTCGTGGACGTGATGGACTGGCTTATCGACCGAGGTGCGCTGCGGATCTCCGATGGCTCGATGGAGGACTGGGCCCGTGACCACGACCGCGGGGACGCACTGTTCGACATCGACCACAACACCTGCGCAGCGCTGTTCCGGCCGAACAAACCTCTGCAGCACCTCGTCAGCGCCGCTGGGCTGCTGGACACACCGGCCGCCGGAACCGGCCGGGACCCCCGTCGGCGCATCGCTGCCCAACGGGCCCGTCGACTGCTGATCGAGTACCCGGTGGTCTACTTCGGCGACACCGACGCGGAGACAGCGGCAGCGCTGCGCCAGCCCACCCTGGCCGAGGACCTCGCACGGCTGACCGGGCTGCCCGTCGAGCGCCGGGCTGAGGGGGTCATGCTCGTCGACACCTCAGGGCACTTCACCGACAAGCGGTTCCCCGGCCGCGGCGGAGCGGTCAACCGCACCGCCGGGCTGATCCTCGCGAAGGTCGCGGACCTGCGGGAAGACCCGGACCGGGCAAGCAGCCTGCGGTACCTGCTGCCGCCCGACCCGGGGGAGGAACACGCCGACCTGCTGAGCCGCATCGACATGGCCCTCCCCCAGGCCGGCACGCTCGAAGCCCTGGCCCACGGCCCCCACACGGACGCTGGCCACGACACGGACGACACCGATCCGGCCGCCCCGGAGCAGGAGAGGCAGGCGAGCCTGCCTTTTGTGGAACACAGCGCCCTGGAGCAGATGATCACCGAACTCTATGAAGAGTTCGGCCCTTCCTCCTTCACCAACAAGTGGCAGGCCGATCCCGGCGGGCTGCTCGCAGAGGCGGTCGCGCTCCTGGCGGACCTTCGCCTTGTCCACATCGTGCCCGGCGGGGTCCTGGTACGGCCTGCAGCCGGCCGCTACCGCAACATCACCGCCGTCCTGCCCCGCCCCGCGCATGACGGTCAGTTCGCTCTCGACTTCCCCCTTGAGGAAACCTCTCGATGACTCTCATCCCCCACTCCCGCACCGCTGACCAGTCGGAGGTTCGCTTCAAGCCCACGCGCGCCGGGGTCATCGGCCTGTGGGACTACACCGACGAGGAGTTCGTCTTCGCCGACGGCCGCTTGGTCCTTCGAGGACACAACGGTTCCGGCAAGACCAAGGCCCTTGAGGTTCTGTTCCCGTTGGTCCTGGACGGTGTCCTCGACGCTCGACGCCTTGATCCGTTCAGCGGCGAGGAGCGGACCATGAAGTCAAACCTCCTCTACAAGGGGCAGGAGTCCGCATACGGATATGTATGGATGGAGTTCGCCCGTACCGGACCCGACGGCGAGGTCCTCGAAGCCGTAACCGTGGGGCTCGGCATGCGGGTGACCAAGCCCATGTCCACGCCTGCCCGCTTCTTCTTCGTCACCGACGGCCGAGTCGGCATTGACTTCGGCCTGCTGGACGCCGCCTCACGCCCGCTGCGGGAGAACGCCCTCAAGACGCTGCTGGGCGAAGGAGCCACCTACGCTACAGCGGAGGCGTATCGCGAGGCTGTCGACGACCGGCTGTTCGGGCTGGGCCGCGAGCGCTACAACCAGCTGGTCAACCTGCTGCTCCAGCTGCGGCGCCCACTGCTGGCCAAGGACCTCGACCCGGTCAAGGTGTCCGACACCCTCACCGCCGGACTGCGTCCTGTCGACGATGGCCTGGTCCTGCAGGCCGCCCGCGACTTCGAGAACCTCGCCGAGATCCAAGCGCTCCTCAACGCCCTCACGGGGGCCGATGCCGCGGTCCGGGACTTCCTGCGTGAATACACCAGTTACCTGCGCGCCCATGCCCGTGACCGTGTCGACCACGTCACCGGGCGCATCCAGGACACGGCCGCCCAGTGCGAGACGGTCCTGGAAGCGGCAGGCGGCCACCGCACCGCCGAGCGGCAGCTGACTGCCTCACAGCAGGAGCGGGATGCCGCCGAACGCCTGTGCAACGAGATCGGCGCTCGCCTGGCCGAGTACCAGAACCACGACGCCATCAAGAAGCAGGACGGGCTCAAGGAACTGCGCGAGCGCGTACGCACCGAGCGCACGGGCATCGCCGACGGTGAACGCCACCTCAACCGGGCCCAGGAGAACTTGGCCACACTCAAGCAGGAGGCGGAACGCGCCCTCCAGCGGCACGATGACCTGCGCAAGGCGGCCTCCCGGCACACCCACCGCCTCATGGACACGGCACGCCGCTGTGGCATCCTGCACGACGACGACGCGCTGGATCTCGGCGCTGAGCTGGATTCGCAGGTCGCCGGTCGGGTCGCCGCCCGTCGCAGCGAACTGAAGGACGTGCGCGCCCACCTCACCGCGTCCGACGCCGCCGCGAAGGACCAGGAGCGCGAGCAGGAGCACTGTGACACGGCGAACGGTGAACTGAGCGAGGCCGAGCGGCAGTCCGCCGCAGCAGCAAAGAAGCTCGACCTCGCCCGCGCCACGGCCTGCCAGGAGCTGGACGCGTTCGTCGGCCGCTGGAGCGGCAGCGACGACACCGCCGTCTTGCTCTCCGCGGACGGTGAAGTGCTGCGCGCGGCCATCGGCGCCGTGGGGGAAGCCGAGGCGGCCCCGCTACCGGAGGTCTTCCGTTCCCTCACCGACCAGCGCCGCACCGGCGCCCTGACCCGCGTCCAGACCGTGAGGCGGCAGCACGGCGACACCGCGGACACTCTGCGAGCCAGGCGGGACGAGCGCAACACCGTCGCGGCGGAGGGTGATGACGCGCCGCCGCCCAGTGACCTGCGCCCGGCCAGCCGCGACGAGCGGCCCGGCGCTCCGCTGTGGCAACTCGTGCGGTTCGCTGATCACGTCCCCGACGACCAAGCAGCCGCAGTGGAGGGCGCACTGTACGCGGCCGGCCTGCTCACCGCCTGGCTGCACCCCGACCCCGCGCTCACCGACCAGGCACTGCACGACAAGGTCGCCGACGCCTTCCTCCGCCCGCTGCCTCCCGCACAGCGGCCCACCGGCCGCACCCTGGCCGATGTACTGGTCGTCGAAGACCAGAAGCACGTCAGCTCCGCTGCCATCCAGGCTGTCCTGGCATCCATCGCCGTAACCGACGACGCACCGGCAGCGGACGAGGCGCTGTCTGCTCCCTCGGTAACCATGGGTTCACACTTCCGCCTCGGCATCCAGGCCGGTGCGCATCCCAAGGCCCGGCCGGAGTACATCGGGGCCACCGCACGGGCCGCCCGCCGGCGCGAACGGCTGTGCCGCCTCGACGAATCCATCGCCGCCCTGGAGGCTCAGCTCGCCGGCATCGGGGAACAGCAGCGGTACGCGGAAGAAGCCTTTGACGACTTCGACCGCGCCAGGCGTGAGCTCCCCCGCACCCAGGCGATCACCGAAGCGGTAGGCGAAGTGGCAGTGATGGCGGAGAAGGTCGCCGGAGCCCGCCGCCGCCTTACCGAAGCACGCAAGCGACTCGACGGAGCGATCGCCCGGGCCCATGAGAAGAACCGGCAGCTTCGGCATGCCGCCACGGCCGCTCGTCTGCCCACCCGGCGTGAAGAACTGGACAATGTTGCCCAGACCATCGACGACTTCGCCGACGCCGGCACGGCGCTCTCCACCTGCCGTCAGCAGGCCGATGCAGCCGAGCGCGACATCTCCAGCCGCAAGGAGATCATCGAAGCCCAGACCGAGTCCTGCACGGACCAGGCCGAAGCGCTGCAAGCACGCAAGGACGATTTCTCGGTTCAGGACGAACGCCTGCGCACCCAGGAGGCGACGCTCGAAGCACCCCTGCAGAAGATCCTGCAGCAGATCGCGGAATCCCAGGAGCAGCTCGCCGATGCACGCAAGACCTTCGACCGTGCGAAGAAGGACGCCGAAGAACAGCGGGACCGCCTTCTGAAAGCCGCCCATGCCCTGGAGTTCGGCCGTACAGCACTGGCCACGGCCGTATCCGAGCAGGTGCGCACCACGCTCACCCTTGAGCCGTACGCCCGGCCCGACCTACTGGGCCTGCTCGACGCAACCGCGGACACCGCTTGGCTGCCGCACGACATGTGGCCGAGTCCCGAACAGGCAGTCCAGGCACTCATGAACAGCCTCACTTCGCCCGATACCACCCTCACGGGCACAGAGGCCGCCCGAACCGTCGTCCCCAAATCCGTCGCCTCCCTGATCGGCGCGCTCGACGAGGCGACCCGCGGTCGCGCGATCACCGCGAGCCTCCTGAAGACCGTCACGACAAAGATCTCCAGCGCCATCACCACGCTGGAGACGGCCCTGGTGGAATCCGATCAGGGCTACCTCTTTGAGTGGGAGCCGGTCGGCGACATCATCCTGGCCCGAGTCACCGACAGCGAAGGACCGGCACCGGTAGCGGACTTCGCTCGACGCCTGGCCGAACAGCTCGCCGATCAGAGCGTGCTGCTGGAAGACAAGGAACGCACCGTCCTGGAAGACGGACTCCTGACCGGGCTGGCCCAGCAGATCCACGACCGCACCATCGCCGCCCGCGACCTGGTCAAGAGCATGGACGCCGACACGCGATCCAGGCCGATGTCCTCCGGTACCACGGTGGGCATCAACTGGGTCGTCTCCGACGCGCTCACCGACTCCCAGCAGACCGTCAACAGGCTTCTCGACAAAGATGCCTCCGGTCTCGGCCCCGTCGGCCTGGCCGAACTGCGATCCCACCTGCGCAACCAGATCCGAGCCAAAGCCGCTGCCGACGCGAAGAAGACTTACCAACAAGTGATCACAGAGGTTCTGGACTACCGCGCCTGGCGCAAGTTCGAGCTGCGCCTGTTCCGGCCGGGCGGAAGTGAAGAGGAAAGGAGGAAGGGGGAACTCCTCACCAAGGCCAAGCACAGCGTGATGTCCGGCGGTGAGAAGTCCGCCTCCATCCACCTGCCGCTCTTCGCAGCCGCCCACGCCCAGTACAGCTCCGCGTACCACACCTGCCCGCGGCTGATCGCCCTGGACGAGGCATTCGCCGGCATCGACGAGGAGTACCGTCCGGATCTTCTTACCCTTACCGCCAAGTTCGACCTCGACCTCTTCATGACCGGCCATGACCTCTGGATCACCTACCCCGGCGTGCCGCAGATCTCGCACTACGACATGAAGCACGACGAGGCATCCCACACCGTCTCCGCCATGCTGCTCGTCTGGGACGGCGAACAGATCCTCGATGACCTTGAATACCCCGGATCCAACGACCTGGCCGCTGAACTCCTCGGCTTCGCCCCCCGCCGCCACGTCCCTGCGCAGGCAGGGCTGCTCGCCGACCTCTCCGACGAGGAGTCGGCGAACGAAGACGCCGAGGAATCAGAATGACCACGTCAGCAGAGGCATACGAGCGCTACCGCGGCCCCGAGTTCCGACGCCTCCTGGCCGCTGCCCGGCGCTCGCTCGAACGCAACGGCGGCGAGATCACAGGCTCCATCGGCCTGACCAACCCGACCACGGCCGAACGCAACGTCGTCGTCGGCATCACCGGCGCCTACCGCTCGGCTGATGTCCGCCGTCTCACCATCCCCCTCGCGGCATTGGAGGAGAGCGTACGCAACGTCACGGGCGGGTCGCTCCGCAGTGTCCTGGAACGGATCGGCCCCGAACTGCGCTTCCGCGCTGATGAGAGGACCACGCTCGATCAGGCCCGGCAGGAACTCCGTGCTGAGGCCGAGACCAGCCCACTGCACGCCGCCCACTCCTGGTACCGGGAATGGCTGGTCGGTCTCGCATACGACGGCACGATCACCGGGCTGATCAACAAGAATGACGCCCACATCCTCAGCCAGGCCATCCACGTACTGGAGTACCTCCACAGCAGGCCCAGCGACTCGCCTCCGGTCATGCTGCCTGCCTTGGCCGACGCCACCACTGGAGACACCAAGGCCCTCAACCCCGGCCGAGGCGCTCTCCCCACCCTGGTCCTGCGAGCGCTTGCCACAGCACGCGGAATCCCACTCGAATCAGGAGCTGAGGCCCGTCGGGAGCTGTGGGACACCTTCGACGTCATCGTCGATGACCTCGCCAGCCGCGTCCTCGTCCTCAACCTCCCCGCGACCGGCCAAGGACTGGGCCAGTGGCTCACCGACGCCGCCCTCTACGGCACCCCCTTCCACATCACCCTCCACCAGCTCATCACCCTGCCCATTGCCATAAACCTGCCGACGGTGTACATCTGCGAGAACCCGGCCGTCCTCCGCCGCGCCGCCGGCGAACTCGGCAAGAGCAGTCCGCCGCTGATCTGTGCCGAGGGCCGCCCTTCCACCGCCTTCCATCGGCTCGCTCGCCTGATCACCGACGCCGGTGGCACCCTGCACTACCACGGAGACTTCGACTGGCCCGGTATCGAAATGACGAATCAGCTCCGCACCCGTTACCAGGCCAAGCCCTGGCGAATGAGCGCAGCGGACTACCTCAGCGGGGTTCGCTCCGACAGCGATCACGTCCAGCTCGGAGGCAAGCCTCAAGGCACCCCCTGGGACCAAGAGCTCGCCGAGGTCATGGAAAGGGAGAACCGTGCCGTCTACGAGGAAGCAGTCACCGACACGCTCCTGGCCGATTGGTCCCCTAGCATCTCGGAGGAAATCCACTGAGCAACTCCGCAGCTCGGGGTAGCTGAAGACAGGGGGCGGTTGACACACGCGGGCTACAGGTCGGAACTCGACGGAGGCCCTGCTGCCTCCTCGGCCGATTTGGCGTCGAGGATCAGGAAGCCCACATCGTGCTGCTGCAGACCTCGGGCAACTCTGCGCAGGACCACCCACGGGTCAACGGCGGCCGGGATGCGGTGGGTGGCCAGTACGGAGTCGTAGCAGAAGCCGGCCTGTTCAAGGATCGCCACAATGGAGTCGTCGTACAGACCGTCGGCAATCCATCCGTGTTCGGGATGTTCGCCGAAGAGGATCATCGGGCCAGAGTCGTCGGCGTCCCCCTCAGACTTCTGCCCTGCGGGGTCCGGCTCGGCCGCCCGGGATACGCCGACGTCTGTGTAACCCACGAAGCCGTCTGGTCCTACTGGCCGAGCGGCGAAGCCAAGCCGGTGCGCTGGGCTCTCCGCGGTGGGGTCCTGTTCTGCGAGCGCGGCCGCCGTCAGCACACGCCGCAGGACCCCTGGTCCGCCGTCGCCGAGGCCAGCCTTGCCTGCCGCGTACGTGAGCAGCTGGTTGAACCCCTCCGTGCCGTACCCTTCGAACCACTGGTCCAGGGTGAGTTCGCCGCCGAAATTTGCGCGATAGTCATCCCTGTCGCGCCTCTGGACGGCAGCGATCACCTCCACCGCGTGCTGGATCGCGGCTGGGGAAACCCCATTTCGTTCAGCCTCCGCGCGCAGCTGCTCCTCGCGGGCGGACTGGTCCACAGCTGTCTCCTCGGTGTCGTGCATGTCCCGAAGCATGACTCATTATGGCCCGGGACTGTGTACAGCCTGACATGGGTGGCCCCGGGTAGATACCGCCCTGGGGCCAGCGTCAGGGTGTGGTCATCTCAACGGCCGACCGGGCCGCCGCGCGGCCTCCCCGCGGTCTCCTACGGTTGCCGGGTCTATGCCAGTGCGGCGGCAGACTGGGGCATCCGGGGGTGGCGGCCCTCGTCCCGCATCCGTTGCATGAGGCCGAAGCCGTCCTGGGCCGTGATCAAGCCAGCCTTGACAGCCCACTTCACCACATCACGGGTCTCTGCGGTGTGGATGTCCTCCCTGCGGGCGTAGTCCAGGGATTCGCGGTCATCGGATATCCAGCAGGACTCGGCGAACTCGGCCCAGTTCTTGATGATATGGCAGGTCTGGGCCTCGCCGAGGTGCTGCGAAGGGCGATTGGCCGCGCCGCCGAACACGGCGGTGCGGATGCTGAGGATTCGGTCTGTGTCCTCGCGGTTCCCGATTGGGATCGGGTCCCCCAGCCAGCCCTGCCAGCTGAGATCCTGCAAGGCGGGCAGCAGCCGTGCGGACCTGCGGGCCTCCCTCGCCACAGCCTCGGTCCATCTGCCCCGCCCGTCGAGGACCTTGCTCAGGAGGTCAAGGCGTTCGACCGCGGCGAAGTTGCACAGGACGGTGTTGTCGGGGAACAGGAACGGGTACTCGCTCATGCGACACCGTCGTCTTCCTGGTCCGGGTTGAGCTCGGTCCTGAGCTCGTCCACGTCGACGCCGAGCAGTGTGGCGTAGGGGCGCAGTGTCGCCTTGCCAGCCTCGTAGGCGGAGCGTGTGTCGCGTACGAGCAGCCCGGGCAGCCGGGGCTGTTGCGAGAGGGTGGCGCGCTGTTCGAACTGTTCACTACGGCCGACGACGCGTGCGGCTTCGCCGGCTGTCATCCGCTTGTAGTGGTCGCGTGTGCCGGCGTCGATCAATCGGAGTTGCTCGAGGCGATACGCGAGGGTTTCGGGGCTGACCATGAGGTCGCAGGAAAGGGCTGCGTAGCTTTCGCGGGTAAGGCCGGCGGCTTTGATGGCTTCGCGCAGGGTGTCCTCGGGCATCAGGAGGGCGGAGGCGAAGGCGTTGGCGCGCTGCTCGCTGGGATCGCGCCTCTGAGCGGGTGCGAAGAGGTCCCGGTCGAGGTGGACGTCCTGGTTGTCGTCGGCGAGGAGGTGTCCGAGTTCGTGGGCGAGGGTGAAGCGCTGACGTGCCGGATTGGAGGTGGTGGCCAGGACGATGAGCTTGGCGTCCTGCGTCGTGGCGGTGAGGCCGTCGAAGCCGTCACCGAGCTGGACGACGGCTACATCGGCGCCGAAGGTCTCCTCGATCAGCTCCGCCAGGTTGTCGGCGGTAACCGCATGGCCTTGGCGCGCTATTTCCTTGAGGGCTGCTTGTGCCAGCGCTTGTCCCTGGGCCGTGTAACTGCTGGTGACATGTGCTGTCGCGGTGACAGGTCGCCAGGGCTGTGGGTAGCCTAGCGTGACCAGGTCCGTGCGCCGGGCGGTGTAATCCCGGGCCGCTTTGAGGGCCTCGCCGGCCTCGCCGGTGGTCGTCCTTGCCGCCACGGCCAGCGGGGGTTCGGCCCCGGTGAGCAGCCAGTCCAAGGAGACGTCGCACTCCTCGGCAATGTACGCGAGGTCGACGACGGAGAACTCGCTCGCGCCGCTCAGTGATTCGGCGAGTTGCGCGGCGTCGAGATCGACCTGCTCGGCGAAGTCGTGGAGGCTCAAGCCTGACTGCTCCATCAGGCTTTGGACGCGATTGGAGATGCTGGACACCGGTGGACAGTAGCCCGATGCCTGCACCGTCCACAAGGCGAGTCGAGGGCTGGTGCGCAGGTCGGCGCCCGATCCCGCCGGAACGGCGTGCGATGCCGGGCGGGGATCGTGGACGGATATCGGCCAAGGTGATCGCCGTCGGTTCACGGCGGCGGGCGGGTGGTGCGGGTCGGCCGTATGGCCGTTGTGCCCTGCGCCGCGTGGGCTTGGTCTACCGGCTTGCTACCCGTTCGTACAGGGTTCCGGCCACGTCGCGTAGTTCCCGCTCGACGGTTTCGGTGAGGTTCGGGTTGTCGATGAGGACGCCGAACTCGATGTTGTTGTTCTCCGCGCTCCACGAGAAGTTGGCGCTGGTCACCAGGAGGAGGTGGTGGTCGATGGCAAGGAACTTGGCGTGGTTGCGGACGTACGTTCCATCAAAGTCCTGGGTTCGCCACACTTCTGCCGGTTTCAGATGCTCGGCCACTTCGGCGCTCGTGGGCGAGCGGTGCTGCCCGCTGCCACCTGCGGCCCGGGTGTCCATGTAGACGCGTACGGAGACTCCGGGGCGCTGTGCCGCTCTGTGCAGGGCGGTCCACAGGCCTGAGGTCTTCTGGAAATTGAAGGTGGAGCAGGTCACTGAGTGGCGTGCGTTGTCCACCAGGTGGGGCACGGAGGTGGTGAGCGGGCCGCTCTGGACCAGGTGTCCGGGCATGGTCCACAGCGGGGTGAGCGTCGTGGGCAGCGCACGTGCTCCCTCCACGGCGCGCAGGAGGGGGATGAGTTGCCGTGGCGTTCCGGAGCCTGTGGCGACCGTGTCCAGGAGGGTGCGTACTTCTGTCCGGTGGCCGGAGGCGATCACTTTCAGTGCGGTGGTGAGTGTGTCGCCGTCGGTGAGTCGGTCGGCTATGCCTTTGGCTTCGCTCATAGTGAGGAGCTGGCCGAGGCGGCGGGCGGCTTCGGCTTCACTCATGGGCTGAGAAGTACCCGAGGTTGCTCCCGGGCAGGTCGGTGAGGAAGCGGCGGTCGAGGAATCGGTTTGCCCGCTCGCAGGAGGTTTCCGAGGCCATGACGCAGCAGTGGCAGGCCGCGCCGTGGAGGAAGTCCTCGGGAGTCCGCGGTGTGCGGGTGGAGCAGACGGGGTCGGAGGAGCATCGGCGTGCTTTGCGGAGGGCGCCGGCGACGACTCGTTGGAGGCGGGTGGGGTCGCTGAGCTGGACCAGTCCGCCGAGGGTGCCGTCGCTGTCGGAGGCGGTGGTGCAGATAAGGAGTCCGGCCGCGGGTTCGCGTCCTTCGGCGGCGGGCCAGGCGTAGAGGCGTTCGCTGAGGCTGGCGGCGGAGTATCCGCAGGTGAGGGCGAGTTCGCGGATGAGGATGTGGGCGAAGGTGTGGACGAGCCAGTAGCGCGGTGGCTTGAGCCGACTGTCGGCGGGGACGTGGACGGCCGTCTCGGAGAAGCGTCGCTCGAAGTTCCTCTGGTGGGCTTCGCGGTGGGCCTGCCAGAGGCTGGTGTCCCCGATACGTTTCTCCCAGGCCGCGACGCGGTCTTCGTCGAGCTGTAGGAAGATGCCTTCTCCGCGGTCTTCGGTTGCCACCGTCCAGGTCGGGCGGGGCGTACGCGTCAGAGGTGCCAGTCGGCGCGGGAGGTCTCCGACACGGTCCATGTCGTCGATCCTCGTGAAGCCGACGAGCGCGTTGACCTTGCGGAGTTTCTCAACAGCCAGGACACGGGTGACTTCCGGCTGGAGCTGCTCGCCTCGCTGCCGTGTGGCCAGGGTGAGCCCGCTCTTGAGGTCTTCGACCCGCTTGCCGTCGATATCCGGCAGCAGGTAGCGCCATTCGGGAACCAGCAGGTCGACGGGGTCCCAGTCTCGGAGTTCCTCCTCCAGCTCCTCCGGTGTGGCCTGGGGGGCTGATGCTGTTTCCAGGATCGCTTGCAGCTCGTGGTCGGACAGTGCGGTGACGTCCACCCGGCCCTCCAGCAGGTCTCGGATCATGTCGAGGTGCTGGCGGTACTTGCCGAGCTTGTCGCCGAGCGTGATACGGATCCGGTCGGCGAGGTCGTCGGCTTCCTCCTTCTGGGATTCCGGCATGACGATGATCGACTGGGTGGCCGGGAACCACAGGTTGGAGGCGCCGACCAGCATCAGTCGGGTGTCCTTCCCGCAGCCTCCCGGTTCGAATGCGTCCAGGTGGGGGTGGCGGCCCCGGCACCTGGGCAGCTTGTCTTTCCCGGCCTCGCCCTGGGCCTCGTTCATGGGCCTCTGCATATCGCAGGACGCACACTTGATCATGGCCGAGGCGCCCTTGCCGGCGGTCCGGTCGACCATCTTCAGCGCCGGCATCTCTGCCTTGGTACACGGCTGCCCGTGGTGCACCCACAGCTCGTACGGGAACTCGTCCAGGTGCCCGTCGGCGCACGCCAGGAGATACCGGGCAGGGATCGCGGTACGGCGCATCGCCTTACGGCTGGGGTTCCCGGACCGACCAGTGCACTTGGCGTGCTCGAAACCGGCCAGGTCCGTCCTGAACGGGTGGGTGTTCTTGTAGTCGAACTGGGAGAGCATCCCGAGCATGTCGCAGCCCGTGCACCGCAGCCACTGCGGGAAAACGCGCGCCGGCACACCAAGGTCGTTGCCCTCGGCCGAGCGGCTGTTCTTCTTCGGCTGCCACGGGTGCGGCCTCAGCTGGACATCGGGCGAGCGCAGCATCTTGCGGACGGCATCCCGCAGCCGCGGGGCGTGGATCGTCGGCGGCAGCGAGTCGCGTCGGCGCCAGATCTGCTCCCAGTCGTCCAGGCCGGTGGGCATGACCGTGAACTGCGGCAGGTCCATGATCGACCCGGGGCCATAGGTGTAGAGCAGGGAGGACGGGCGGGCGGAGCCGACCTTGGCACGGTTGTGCTTGGCCTGCTTCCCCGCTTCCTCCTCCAGGTCGCCGAGCGGGTCGACGGCCTTCGTCGCGTCGTAGACGAAGCGCGTCTCCTCGGTCATGACTTCTTCTCCTCCGGCATCACCCACTGGGGTGCGTTGACGGGCGCGATATACACCAGTCGTTCCTTGATCGGGCTCACCAGGAGGTTGATCTCCGGCTGCACTTCACGCATCGAGTTGGCCACGATGAACGGCGGCGCGTCCCGCGTGTCGAGGCCCGCCTTGGCGTTCTCCGCGCTCATCATCAGCGCGTCGTGCCGAGTGTCGTCCACGACCCTCTCGTACACCAGCGACTTACGGTGCTCCACCAGGTGCTTGCGCCGCTGCCCCCACTGGTCGAGCCGGTTCTTCAAACGCAGCCGGGCCCGTTCGGCCGCGTCCTCGTCCCCAGCCCGTTCGATCCGGGACACGAGCGCCTTGATGAGCTCATCAGCGAACTGCTGCTCGGCCTCGATACGGCCCGCACCACCCTCCGGGGACAGCCCCTGACCATGGCCGGCCTTTGCCGCCTGCAGGACCCTGGCCGCACTCACCAGCACACCGTCCAGACCCCGCTCAAGGGAGGTCACCGAGAATGGGGTGACCGACAGGGCTTCGACCTGCGCGTAGAACGTCTCGTGGTAGTGCCGGAACTGCTCGAAGTGTGCGAGGTCACGAGGCCGCGCCCAGTTCCCCAGGGCGAGGACCAGGCCCGGCCGGTCCGCGTCCCGGCCGACGCGGGAGGACGCCTGGATGTACTCGGCCGTGTTCTTCGGCTGACCGACCACGAGCATCAGACCGAGGCGGGTCACGTCGACGCCCACCTGCAGCATGGAGGTGGCCAGCACCACGTCGTACGGGTTGACCTCGCGGGTGGGTTCCGGCTTCTTCGCCTCCCGCAGCGCGCGCCGGCTTCGCTTGCCCGCGGTGGAGTCGAAGGCGGGGTCGAACGACATCGCCATCCGGTCCAAGGTCGCGGTGATCTCGGCGCTGGCCACACGCGAGGTCAGCTCGGCGACATTCAGCGAACCGAATTCGGTACCAGTGCGGCGGGGCAGTTTCGACCAAGGCCGGCCCTTCGCCAGCGCGGTCTGGATGTCATCGCTCATGTACCGGGCCATGCCCGCCAGCTCACGGGTGGCACTGAAGTAGCCGACCAGACTCATATAGGGATCGGCCACACTGCCGGAGCGGTCGAGGAGCAGCTGCCCGCCGGCCATGAGGACCTCGGCAACCCTGATCTCAGCCGTGGTCAAGCGCACTCCGGTCGTACTGATCCCGACATACCGACGCCCCGGGTTCTCCTCGGAAACAGGGAGCTCCTTGGAGAAGAAGGTGTTCCCGGCGTCCAGTACCTGCGGCGGGAAGATGGTGACATCCCGCCCGTACAGCGCACGGACCTGCTCGAAGGCGTTGCGTGCGGTGGCGGTGGAGGCGACGAGCAATGGACGCACCGGGCGCCCGTCCTTCGTCCGCCAGTCGGTCATCACATCGATGGCCACCTCGAACAGGCCAACCGTGGTTCCGAGAGCTCCCGTGATCAGGTGGAGTTCGTCCTGGATGACGAGATCCGGGGGCCGCAGCCGAGTGACTGGATGCACTGGGGCGGCCGGGTAGCCATCCTTCTTGGGGTGCTTGCTGCCGTCCTTGATGTCGCACTGCTGATAATCAGGGTGGACAAACCCGTGCCGCTCGCAGCGCCGCGAGACATGCCCGAAGAGTGAGGCGGCCTCGCCCTCCCGCGCCAGACGGGCGAACTTGTCCACGGTGGCGATGACGAACGCCGGCGCGAGCCGGTAAATCTCCTCATCCACCGTGAGAACCGGCAGCCCGTCCGGGACCTCGCCGCCATCAGCGAACGGACACTCGGCCAGCTCGTCACCGCAGTACACGTACACCCGGCGCAGCGCCGGCTCCGTCCGCACGTCCCGCGCCTCAACCCGGGTACCGCACCACGGGCAACGCTGGATCTGCAGCACCGTCAACCGATAACCGCGACCCCCATGGGCCTTCAGCAACTGCTCGGCGGCCTCGTCATACCGCTTCGGGCTCACATCGGTACCGACCCACAGCCCGATCCGGAACGGCTCTTCTCCCCAAGTCGCCACATCATCGCGTCGCGCCATCTCCGCCGCGCACACCAGGGTGGTGGCACGCTGGAACTGCTGGGCGGTGAGCAGGCGCAGCGTGTACCGCATGAGGACGGCGACCCCGGACCGGCCGTCCAACGGCCCGTCGAAGGCGTCCACGACGCCCTGGCGGCGCCGGATCGCGAACGTGTACGCGGCCAGACCGAGATACGCCTCGGTCTTGCCGCCACCGGTCGGGAAGAACAGCAGCTGCGCCTTGGCAAGATCCCCCGACCGCTTCTCAGCCGCCGCATCGGACAGCAGCGGCAACTGCATGAGCACGAAGGCGAGCTGGAAGGTACGCCACGAATGCGCCCGGGCCCCCTTCTCTGCGAGGATCGCCTCGCGGGCCGCCTCGATGCTCTCCTCGGGTGCACTCGCCCGCCGCTCCGCAACCTGCGACTGCACACGCTGATCGGCCATCACCCGGTTCATGAACCGGAAGCAGCGCAACGCCTCCTCGTCCCCGAGGAGGAACGTCAGACCGTCCGCGAGCTGCTGCTGCACCCGGCGCGCGTCGCCCACCGCCTCCAGCCCCTCCGCCCGCAGGTGCTCCGGCAGCGCCTCGGCCCGCTGCTCCTCGCCGTCCAGCCAGGCCCCATAGCCCGCGATGATCGGCTCAAGCCCGACGCGCAGCACGTCGGCTGATGCCTCCTGGAGCTTGCGCATGTCCAGCAGGGCCGCCCCGATCTCCTCGGCGGCAGTCTGCGGCGTCTCACTCACCGGTAGCCACGTGGTCCAGACCTCACTCGCCCTACGCGCTCCCCCGGCCACCTTCCAGTCCACCGAACAGGTCCGGCCGTGAGCGAACTCCAGACGGTTGCGGTACTGAAGCCGCAGCCGACGCAGCTCGTCCTCCGGCTCCTCACGCGTATCGAAAAGGACGTCATTGACCGGCAGGAACACCTCCGCCCCACCAGCCGACACCGACACCTTGGTCTGGTACAGCCACGCCTCCACCGGGATCTTGCGTGGGGTCTCCCGGTCGTTGCACAACACCACCTCTATCAGGTGGCAACCACGCTCGACATCGTCGTAACGATCCACCCGGAGCACGACCTTGTCCTTCAGGGGGATCTCGGTCGTTTGGGACTGCTTGAGATCGGCGATCTTGATCGTCTTAGGGATGGAGTGCGGCGTGCGCTGGAACCGGCGGAAGGGAAGAGCAGGCACTGCGCCCTCGATCCCGGCCGCTTCCATACCCTCGCCGCGCTTTTCCTGCACCGGCTCGTACGTGCCCCATGAGGCAGTCACCGTAATCTCGTCCAGATCATCAGGGATCTGGCACCTGAGCCCCATCGACGCCGGGATCATCAGCCCACGCTTCTGGGGCTGGTCCTCGACGTCGTCCTCCTCCGAACTGGCACTGCTGTCGTCAACGGCGGTCAGCGGCACACCCCGGCTCTCGTCGGCGTCCACCGCATCGCCAACGTCGCTCGCCGGATCGTCCGAGCCCGCCTCGCCCAGGTCGTCGCGGCCGGCGGTGAGCCGAACGGGCGCGATCCGGCCGACCAGGTAGGCCGAGTCAGGGACGCCTTCGAGGATCTCGTCCGGGCCGTTGGTCGGGCCCAGGAGCTCACGCTCCAGGATGTCGACCAGGTTCTCGCGGGCCGTCCAGGAACGGCCGTCGGGGTCGAGGGCGAGACCGTACGGCGGGGCCTGGGTGGCGCCGGCTGCGGGTTGGGCGCTGTTGCTCTGGGGGGTAGTCACTCGTCTCCCTCCTCTTCCTCGATGGCTTCATTGTTGCCGGTGGGACTGACAACGCCCTGCGAGGCGGCACGGCGATGGTTCTCTTCGAGGAGGCGGTCGAGGATCTCCACCCGGGCGGCGGGGCTCACCGTCCAGCGCTCCATCTGCCGGTAGGTGTGGAAGCCGTGGTCCAAGGGAACGTCGTCCCAGCCGTAGGCGGCCATAACGACCCGGTCGAGCTCGACATGCATCTCGCGGACGCGGGCTACGTCGTGGTCGGCGGAGTCGGAGACGCCAGGATCGCTGACCAGGTTGTAGAGCTTGGTGAGGCCGAGGCCGCGACGGAGCATGACCTCGCGACGGCCGACGTCCAGGGAGCGACCGATGTCGATCAGCTCGTCAGCCTGTCGAGGCCGAGGGAAAGTGCCGAAGACGTCCGAAGGTGAGTAGTTGACGTCGGTTCGCATCGTGGAGCCGTACTTGATTGCCCACATCTGGTGGAGGCTCGACGAGAGTGCGGCCTGGTGAGCGTACGAGTCCGTCGCGAAGACAGCCAGCTTGTGGCTAAATACCAGCTCACTCGGCACGCGCATGGGCATCACGGTCTTGCTCACCAGCGCGATAGTAAGAACTTCGTCCAGGTCTGCGACTGCCTCCCGCATCGCGGGTGCCAGCTCGGCAAACTGCCACCACCGCTCCCGCCGGGGCTTCCGCTTGTTCCTCGCCCGCTCAGGCCTTACCCGCTCCAGGACTCGCTGATACGGCAGCTCGTACTCTTGCGCCTGCTGCTCCGCCCGGTCGTTGAAATCGATGACCCATCGTGAAGGTGAGGTACTTGGGCGGGAGTTGAGGTCCTCGCCGTTGAGGTAGGGGAACAAGACGTCCTTGTTCCGCGCATCGGCCTCGATCCATGCCGCGGCCTCATCGGGTTCCAGCACGAAGCCCATGCCCAGTACGTAGCAGCCGATAAACGCGTCTCCCGCATTTTCCACCAGCCGAACCGGATCACCGTCTACCCGGCCCCCCGGTTCCAGCAGCGTGGAGATCCGCTCAACCTCGATGTCGTCGTTGATCTCGGCGACGATCCGGGGCACTGTCGAGTTGATGCTGGCCCGGCTGCCCCACACTGCCGCGTATTCCAGATTGGCGCTGGCCGCGGGCCACGATCGGCTCTGGATCGCGCGGGTGATCGTCAAGTCCTTCGAGACCAGCCGGTCGAGGCCGACCTGCCGGGTGTCTCCCTGGGCGACGGTGTTCGTCGCGATCAGCCCGAGCCCGCCCCGCCGCGAGAGCAGCCCGTGCGCGCGGAGGAAGAAGTACGCCACCAAGTCCGCGCTCCCCTTCCGCCCGCCCGCAAGTGTGTTGACGAACCAGTCTCGGACGTTGGTCCCCATCGAGCCTGTGAGCTTCTGCCCACCCAAGAACGGCGGGTTCCCGATCACCGCGTCGAACCCACCCCGCTCCATCACATCCGGCACGGCCAGAATCCAGTGCAGCGGCTTCCACCGCGCATAGTCCGTCGTCACCGTCGGAGTGAGCCCGGCCTCCTTGATGCCGTCGAGCATCGTCCGATCCCGGTCCGCCTCGTCGCCCCCGGCGGGGTACGCGTTCTCCACCGCGATGCGCAGGTTCTCGTACGCCGCCTTCAACTGCTTCCCGGGCTTCCCGCCCCACTGGAGCCCGGCCGCGATCACCCCATCCGCGACATCGGCGAGCTGCGCGGTCAGTTCCTGGTACCTGCGCCACTGGCGCCGCTTGGTGGCGGCCGAGCGCTGTGGGTCACTGTCGTCGACCTCGCTGGCGAGCTGGCGGCGCAGGCGGGTCGCCTGGCCGAGGATGTCGTCGACGTCGAGGGCGAAGACGCTGAGCTGGTTGCCGGCCGCGGCAGGGTCGATGTGGAGGCGGCGTAGCTGGTCAGCGTCGGTCAGACCGAGGAGGGCGTTGCCGTGGAGCACCTTGTCGTCGACGAAGGAGAAGGGCAGTTTGGGGTCGAGGGAGACCAGCCACAGCGATAGCTTGCACATTTCCACGGCCATGCCGTTGATGTCTGCACCGTACAGGCAGGTCGCGACGACGGTCCTTATGGCGTGGACGAGCAGGTCGTGCGGGGGTCTTCCAGACTCCGCGCCGTCGCGCTGCCACGCCTCGACGAGGCGGTCGGCTAGGTAGCGGGCGGCGGCGACGAGGAAGGCGCCCGAGCCGCAGGCGATGTCGGCGATGCGCAGTTCGAGGATCTGGTCGGAGTCGAGGGGCCGCCATGCATCCTGGTTGGTGGTCTGGTGCGGGCCGGGTGCGTAGACGAGAGGCTCGAGTGCGTACCGGACGACTTCCTCGGCCAGTGAGCGCGGTGTGTAGTGCGCGCCCGCCGAGGCCCGCGAGGGGGTCTCGACCAGCAGGACGCCGCCGGGTTCGACGACGAGGGGGCGGCCTCGCAGATCGCGGCGGATGACGCCGATGAACGGTCGGAGCCGTTCGCGTAGTTCGGGGTCGTCGGTGACGTCGCGCAGGGCGATCTCGGTGTCGTCGAGGGTCTCGCCCTCCCTCAGCGCCTTGGCGAGGGCGACCTTGCTGGACGGCTTCGCCGCCGGCTGGTTCTGCTTGACCCAGGCGAGGATCGCATCGGTCAGTGCAGCTTCGGTTCGCTTGGCCTGGCTGAGTTCCTCGAGGGTGGCGAGGGGGATCTCGGGCTCGGAGCCCGCACTGCCGATGAGGCCGACGACGATCTCTTTGGCGGGTACACAGGAGTACCCGAGGAGGCCCTCGTAGATATAGCCGATCTGTTCGACGTCGATGTCACGGAAAGAGATCCGGCGGGCCCCGCCGGGCAGTTGGGCGATCTGGACGGCGCGCAGGACTTCGAGCATGACGCGGTCACTGACCGTGATGGCCAGAGTGTCCTGGGAGTCGCAGGCGGTGAGGAAGGGGAAGCGTGCCGGGTCGAAGAGGGAACCGCCGTACTCGGGCAGACGCAGGTCTTCGAAGGACGCGCCCCGGTATAGAGCCTGGGAGGTGGCGAGGAGTCGGTGCCAGGTCAGGAAGGTGGCGTCGAGTGACTGTTCACCCTCCTCCTTTTCCCGCGCGTCGAGGAGGTCGAGTTCGTCGCTGATGCCGTAGCCCATTGCGAAGAGTCGGCTTTGCGGCAGCAGTCCGCGTTCTTCGGCGAACAGGAGGAAGACGACGCGCATCATGACGGTGACGGCGGCCTCGTAGACCTCGCCGCGCTGCGCGGGCAACGGGTCGGCCTCGCCGCGTCGCCGCGCGTCCAGGGCGCCTTCGGAGAGAGCTTGGACGGTGAGTTCAACGGCGCGGCGAACCTGGGTGCCGAGGGCTTCGGTGATCTTCTCGGCGGCGGTGACGGACTCGCCGAACAGTTCGGTCAGCCGCTCCTGCAGTTTGCCGCCGATCAGCCGGCGGCGTTGGAGGAGTTCGATGAAGGCGTTGCGGGTTGGGGGCTCTTCGATCCAGGTCTGGGCGTCGACGATGCCGGAGGCGACCATGGTCTGCGGGCGGGCGCTGACGAGTCCCCACCAGCGGCCGTCGGTGACGACGCCAATGGGGATACCGGAGGCGCGCAGCAGCTCTTCCATGCGGTCGATGGGGCCGGCTGACCAGCCGTCGGTGAGCGGGTCACGCAGGGAGTCGACCGGGTCGGTGACGAGGACCAGGGCCCCGGCGGTGTCGCCTTGGATGAGGGCGCCGTCGGCGCGCACGGTGATGGTGTAGTCAGGCGAGTGGACCTCGGCGGCAGCCGGGGCGGGAACGGTGTAGGAGGCGCCCCAGCGCAGGCCCTGACGCAGGACGAGATCGACCCAGGTGTCGCGGGCCTCGCGGTAGAGGGCGAGGGCGGCTTCGTCGTCGGGGTGCTCATCCCAGTTCTCCCACGCCTTTTCGAAGGCGGGCTTGGCGTCCTTGATGGCGTCGAGCGCACGGGTGTCAGGCTGAGGAATGCCTTGGGGCCAGACGCGTTCCAGGGCGGGGATGGCAAGGAACGGGCCGTCTGCGTCGACAAGTTCGAGCCAGGCGCGATGTAGTCCGGCGGCGGTCGGGGCGTACTTGCGGCTCATGCCGTAACCATTCCGTTCTTCGCGTCTTCGGGAGTAAGGGCGAACACGACCGCGGCGGCCGACACGTAGGGCTTGATGTCGCTGTAGCGCTCCCGGATCGACGCGATCTCGCGCTCTTCCTCGTCTCCCAGGCTCTCCAGGCGTTCGTTCATGTGGTTCAGGTCGCGGCGACGCTGTTTCTGCTGATCGTCGGTGAACAGCAGCTCCTCCTCGGCGCGGATGGCCTGCTCCAGGCGGTCACGGGACTCGCGCAGATTGATCCGGAACGCGCCGAAGATCTCTTGGGCGCGTGCGATGTCGGAGTCCCGGCGCTGGGTGAGCGCCTCGGTGACCTTTTCCTGGCGGCTGGCGCTCTTGCGTTCCATCGCGGTCAGCAGGCGGCTGCGCAACCGGGCGCCGTCGTCGTTCCACTGCTCGGCAAGGTGGGCCCGTACTTCGTCGTCTGCGAGGAGCAGCTGTTCGGAGTCGAGTGTTTCGTCGAGGACCTGCTCGACCTTTGCCTCCGCGAGTGCCTGACCACGCAGGCGGACACCGGTGAGGAAGACCTCCTCGTGGAGGCGTAGCCCGCCGCGTCCGACCAGGACGAGCCGGGAGACGGCGGCGACGCACGACTGGGGAAGGTCGGGGGCGATGACGGCAGTGACCCGGTGGACCGGGGAGTCCGTGCTGAACAGGGCGGAGCGCAGGGTTCGGGTGGCCCGCTGCATGAGGGCGTGCCCGAGGTGGATGTGGACGAGGTCGGTGCGCTGCTGGGCGGCCTGGTCGTCGAAGGTGATGGGACGCAGCACACCCGGTTCAAGACGGGTGTCCAGGCCGCGCAGCGCCGCCTGCCAGGAGCGGCCGAGGTTGGGGACCTCGAAGACCTGCGCCTCGGTGCGGTCGTCGCCGATCTCGACGAGCGGGGGCTGTGCGGTCAGGGTGAGTGCGGTGTCCACGACCCGGCGCGCATTGGCGGGCGTGAGGTGCATGGCGGCCTTGGCCTCGCCGTACGTATCCGACAGCTGGGTCAGCTTGCGGTTCAGCTCAATACCGCCGGCCAGCACTCGGGTGATCACCTCGTTGGCGTCGTCCGGGGCGGTCAGTCGTGCCTTGCGCGTTGTACGGGTGGGAGCGAAGTGCTCCTGCACCGCGGCGTCGATGACCTGGTTGACCTTGCCGAGGTCCTCGGTGGCCTGCCCGACCTTCGTCGCGATGATCCCCATGAACTTCATGTCCGCGTCGTACGTCGTGGAGCTGGAAACGGGCACGAAGTGGAAGATCTCCGGGTTCCGCGTCTGCCCGTACCGGTCGATCCGGCCGATGCGCTGCTCCAGGCGGGACGGGTTGAAGGGGATGTCGAAATTCACCAGGCGGTAGCAGTGGGTCTGCAGGTCGATGCCCTCGCCCGCGGAGTCGGTGGCGAGCAGGACGCGGACCGGGTGCTTGGCAGGGCTCTCGGTGAACCTGGCGCGGATCTTCTCCCTCTCCTCGGTGGGGGTCGAGCCCTGGATGACCTCCAGTACGTCGTTGTAGCCGCGCTGGCGCAGGATGCCGGCGATCCAGTCGAGGGTGGCCGCGTACTCGGTGAACACCACGACCCGTTCGTTGGTCCAGTGGCGGCCATCGGGGCGGCAGACGCCGCCCAGGAAGGACAGCAGTTCTTCCAGCCGGGAGTCAGGCTTGTGCTCATACCCCCGCCCCCACTCCACGAGCGAGGCGATCTCGCTGCTGGTGGCCGCGACCAGGGGATCCGAACCCTTCGAGTGGCGAAGCGCGGTGAACTCGGGGTGCTCGGCCGCGCCCTCTTCCTCGTCCGACTGGGCGCTGCCCAGAACCTCCGTGTAGTACTCGTCCTCGTCGTCCACCTGCAGCTGCCGGTCGCCGCCGTCCGCCCCTTCGTACAGCTCAAGCGTGCGGGCGAACGACCACGGGCTGGACAGAAAACGCTTCTTCAGCAGCATCGCAACGATATCGCCGCCCGATCCCTTGCCGTTCGCCCGGGCACTCTCCGTCAGCAGCCGCTCCAGCCGCTCGAACTGCCGCTGCTCCTCCTCCGACGGCGTGAACGGCAAGGTCCCCAGCTTCCGGGCCTTGAACCCCTTCTCCGGCAGATCGCTCTTCAGCCACCGCACCATCACGTCCCTCAGCGCCCGCTCATCGATGCTCGCGCCACGCGTGAACCGGCGGCCGTCGATCATCTCCAGGAGGGCGGTGAACGACTCCGAGTAGCCGTTGTGCGGCGTCGCGCTCAAAAACAGCCGGTGTTCGCACGCCTCCGCGAGCTTCTTCGTCGCCGTCGTCCGGTTGCTGTCCACCGCGTAGCCACGCTGGCCCGGTGCCGCCGTCGGGCTGGCCGGCGCCACATGGTGCGCCTCATCGACCACCAGCGCATCAAACGCGTACCGCCTGGCCGTCCCGGAGCTTCGCACATCGGCCAGCACGTCGCGCAACAGACGCTGCGCCCGTAGCGACGGCAGCCACGCCATGCTCACGATCACGCGAGGGAAGAGCCGGAACGGGTTGGCGTTCAGCCCATGGCTCCGCCTCACCTTCGCCATCAGCTCACTGTTAACGATGACGAAGTCGAGGCCGAACTTCTCCCGCATCTCGTCCTGCCACTTCAACGACAGGCTCGGTGGGCAGACGATGACCACGGACCGCGCACGGTGCCGCAGCAGCAGCTCCTGGACGACGAGGCCGGCCTCGATGGTCTTGCCCAGACCCACGTCGTCCGCGAGCAGCAGGTTCGTACGCGACGACTGCAGAGCCCGCCGCAGGGGCTCCAGCTGATACGCCTCCACATTTGCGCCGCTCCGGAAAGGAGCCTGGTAGGAATCCGCGTCCGCCGAGGTGACCGCGCCCCAGCGGACCGCGTCCACGAATGCGGCGAGCGTATTCGGGTCATCGAACGCCTCCGGCCGCACGGTCTCAGGGAGGCCCTGGTTCGGGGCGACGGTGTGCCCGACCTCCAGCTCCCAGACCACCGTCAGCTCCTGACCGAGCCGGTCCTCGTCCAGCGACTGCAGACTCACGACATGCGCGAGGCCCGGAACCCCCTCATCGGCAGGACTCCGCGGCAGACCCTGCCGGCGGACATCCGATACCGCCCAAGTGGAGCCCCGGACCTTCACCACCTGCCCCGGTTCAGGAACCGGCGGCAGCGCCGCAGTCCGCTCGGTGCCGCCCTCTGCGCCCTGCGGAAACTCCGTAGCGGTCGCCACCTGACGAGACTCCTTCATCGACGCAATCACAACCAGAAATCATGATCACCCTATGGCGCGTTGCGTGACAACGAGATCACCTAGGGAGATCACCGACGCACCAGTATCCCCGACTCGGAGGTATGACCGCTTGGGCTCCACCAGATCGCCCACCTGTCGCTGGACATCAGCGCCAGCGGTCCGGGCCCACCACTGCCTCCTGCAGCCGCCCGGCTCACGTTGACCACGCCGAATCCCGATCGACAGAGACTTTAGAAACTCTCGGCATTAGTGCGGATGACGAGGGTGATGTGTTCTGCCCTCGTGATCGGCCGTACTCCGTGGATGTGGTCGCGGGTAGCCGGGAAGGCAACCAGGGTGCCGCAGGGAGGCTAAATCTCCTGCGCCGGGTTCTCGAAGAACAGCTCGCCCCCGGCGTAGGAGTCAGGTGTGTTGAGCCAGACGAGCAGGGTGAGGTCGCCTCCGACGACGGGCTGTCCATCGGTCCGAGCCCGCTCGCGCTCGACGTCGGTGACCTCGTCGTGGTGCGCCACGAACCCGACGCCAGGACCGTAGCGGTAGACGACCGCTGCAGGGGCGGCGCGGCCGACAGCCCTTGATCAGCCGGAAGTTGCGGTCACGCGGCGAGGACCGCACTGACTCCCAGAAGAGCCTCAAGCTCCGCAACGGCCTCGTCCTCATCAGTAGCGTGGACGGTGGTGATTCCCAGCTCCGCGGCCGGCGGAAGGTTCACCGCGTGATCGTCCACGAACACGCACTGCTCGGGAGGCAGGCCAATGCGGTCCAGGGTCAGCCGGTAGACCGCCGGATCAGGTTTGGCCATGCCGACCAGCTCGGAGACGACGTGCACATCGAACAGGTCCCAGATTCCGACGTGCTCGTACGGGTTGAACGGGTCCAGACCGAAGCTGTTGGACAGCAGGGCGACTCGATGACCAGCCGCCCGTGCTGCACGGGCGAGCGCAGCCATCCGACGAGCCACTGGCACCCGGTCCCACGCCCGGCCCATCAAGTTCGCCGGGTCCACGTGCGCACCCAGGAGAGCGGCAGTGCCCTCGTTCCACTCCGCCTGCCCTATCTCCCCGACTTCCAGGGCCGCGTACAGACGCCGACCCTCTGGGTGGTCGTTGAGGATACAACGCCACGCCTCCGGGGCCAGTCCTTCGGATACGCACCACGCACGGTGGACAGCGAGCGGGTTGGCTGTGAGCACTCCGGCGAAGTCGAGGATCAGGCCGAGCTGTTCACGCCCGTCGGCGCTATCAGTGCTGTGCGGCATTCGGTGACCGTCCCTTCCACGCTTGGTCTCACAGGGACGCTACCGCGCACTCGGACACGCGCAGAATTCGAGAGGGCCCCGCACCCCGAGTTCCCACTCCCCAGCATGAGTCCCTTCTCCCCGTCGACGCTGGTCCGACTCAGCGGTTCTCCTTGTCCACCGCCGCGCAGCACCGCTGCCATGCCGACGATGACACAACGTCGGTGCTTCGGGGCGACCTGGACGCGGCGGCGACGGTGTGGAGATCCCGGCGGAACAGCGTGTGGCGGGACTGCTGGAACGCACCAGCGGCTTGCGGCGGGCTCTGACGGCCCCCGCGTTCAGGGAGACGCGGGTGGCTCTCACGCTCGGCGAACAGATCGAGGAATTCGGGCGCCTCTCGGCTCCGAGGCAGCTGGCCACGGGGAGCGGGCTCCTCGCCATCGAGCCCTGACCCTGCCCCCTTGTGCCTACGGGTGGCCGAGGGCGGTGAGGATCTGGGCTTCCTTGGCAGGGTCCACGCCCTGTTCGGCCCACCTCGGATGTTCGACGGGCCGACCGTCTGCCTGCATCCACGCCCAGGTGTCGGCAATGGTGTCGGCGAGCGGACGGCAGCGGAGCCCGGCCGCCACGGCACGGGAGACGTCGACGGACCACACCCCGGAGTGGGTGCGCCACAGCGGAAGCTCCGTCCACTGCTTCACCCCGTGCGCGGTGAGTGCCGCCGCATCGGCCCACACCGGGCTGCCGGTGCTACCGGTGACGGCCTGGCATGTGGCGATGAAGCCGGCCCAGCTGATGCCCTCGGGGTGGGCGATGTTGAATGCCCGGCCGGGGCCCGCGGTGCCAGCGGCCTGATCTACCGCGAAGGTGGCGACGTCCCGCACGTCCACAGGCTGGATCATCTGGGCGGCCGGTGCCGGGGCGACGATCGCGCCGCCGCGCTGGGCACGGGCGAGCCACCAGGGGAGGCGGCCGACGTACTCGCCCGGCCCCAAGATCACTCCAGGCCGCAGGAACACCACGCCGTCCCCGAAGGCGGCGCGCACGGCAGCCTCTCCCCCAGCCTTCTGGAACCCATACTTCGTCGGGCTGCCGTCGGCGCCTGCGTGCCCGAACGACTCATCGGCATCCGGCGGGCACTCCAGCAGCGGGGAGTCCTCGGTGAGCGGGTGATGGGGCCAGCCCTGATAGACGGAGACCGTGGAGACGTGAACCCACCGGGCGGCGGCCGGGCGCAGGGCATCGGCAGCGAGGAGCACGTCACGTGGCGGGAACTCGCTGCTGGATGTGTCGATCACGGCATCCCACGGTCCGTGTGAGGCGAGCCGCTTCAGGTCATCGGGACTGGTCCGATCGCCCTGGACGGTGTCGGCACCCTCGACCGCACCAGAGCGGCCCCGATTGAACGTCGTGACCTCCCACCCGCGTCGAAGTGCGTCGTCAACGATCGCCCGACCAAGGAACCAGGTGCCACCCATCACCAAAATCCGCATGAGGGCGACCCTGCCACGAACGGCAATGCGACACCGTCCCGCCTCTGATCTTGAGCGGCTGAGCCTGGCGATATTTCGGATCGGCGCGAGCCCAACCGTTGCTAACGTCGATGGCGTCTCCCCATCCCGCTCGCTGGATATAAAGGATCTTCCTCATGCATGACGCCCGCGCCCTGATTGAAATGGGTGCCGAAGCAGTTCGTCGGCTCGCTCGTCGCGGTTACTCCCTGGACCTGTCCCGGCTGGAAGACCTCCAGTCCCGGCGCAACCAGAGCATCCGCTCAGCCGACGAGATGCGGGCGGAGGCCAAGCGGGTGGCGAGCGAGGTCCAGCAGACGGCCAAGCAGGGCGGCGACATCTCCAAGCTGAAGGAGCGCGCCCGCGCCCTGAAGGACCAGATCCGGGATATCGACACCGAGCATGAGCAGGTGCAGGAGGAGCTGACCGATCTGCTCCTGACTATCCCGAACCTGCCCGATGACGCGGCCCCGGACGGCGACTCGGAGGAGTTCGCGGTCGAGGTCCGGCGCGTCGGCACCCCGCCGACCTTCTCCTTCGAACCGAAGGACCACGTCGACCTGGGCGAGGGCACCGGCATCCTCGACTTCGCCCGCGCCACGAAGCTGTCGGGCCCCCGCTTCGCTGTCTCCCGCGGCGCCGGCGCCGCGCTGGAGCGCGCCCTGGCGACGCTCTTCCTCGACATCCACACCCGTCGCCACGGGTACGTCGAGCACGCGGTCCCTTACCTGGTCACCCGCAAGACGATGACCGGCACCGGACAGCTGCCGAAGTTCGAGGAGGACCTGTTCAAGACCGGCGTCGCCGACCGTGAACTGTTCCTCATCCCCACAGCCGAGGTACCCCTGACCAACCTCTATGCCGACGAGATCATCCCGCCGGCCGACCTGCCGCTGGCCCTGACCGCGCACACGCCGTGCTTCCGGTCCGAGGCGGGCTCGTACGGTCGTGACACCCGCGGCCTGATCCGCCAGCACCAGTTCGCCAAGGTCGAGATCGTCCAGATGGCCGACCCGGCGGACGCCGACGCCACGCTGGAGACGATGGTCGGCCACGCCGAGGCCTGCTTGAAGGAGCTCGGCCTCGCCTACCGCGTCGTCAAGCTCGCCGCGGGTGACACGGGCTTCTCCGCCCAGCTCACGTACGACATCGAGGTCTGGATCCCCAGCCAGAACACGTACCGCGAGATCTCCTCGATCTCGAACTTCGGCACCTTCCAGGCCCGCCGCGCGAACATCCGCACCCGAGGCGAGGACGGCAAGCCCAAGCTCGTCGCCACCCTCAACGGCTCCGGCCTCCCCATCGGCCGCACCGTGGCCGCGCTCCTCGAGCAGTGCCAGCAGCGGGACGGCTCCCTCGTCCTTCCCGAATCTCTCTTCCCGTACCTCGGCTTCCGCCGTATCTCGGCGGACGGAATCACGGAGGCATAAGTACTCGTCGGCGTCTGTGACTTCCCTGGTAGCTACGCCTTTCCACCCCGCCAGCTACGGCGGGATCGAACGATGGCTGTGGGCGGTCGCCGTAGGCGCCCGAGCCGCAGGCGCCGACGTACACCTCCTCGGGCAGGGCTGGCTCACGGACCTGGAGAACGACTGGGTCCGCAAGCCGGTCCACCTGGAGGACATCAAATATCGTCGAGTAGACCAACGTCGACGACCCGACCGTCTCCCGCTTCTCGCTCGGCGTCGATTGGAACCGCGCGCGGCATCCGGCCCGGTCTCCAACCGCCACGCTGTTTGACTTCGTGGCCTACCGCCTAGGACAAATATCGGCTCTGCCCGGCGGCGGTGGCCGCCAGGGAGTCACCCCTGGTTTCGCAGGTGGGCCAGGACGTCGGCCAGCTCCAGGTCGTACTGGTCCTTGTCCCCTTCCCAGCGGGACATCACCGCGACCGCCGCTTCGGCCATGTCCGCAGGCAAGTTGGCCGCACGAAGGGTCTCGGCGATGTCCTGCATCTCGGGTGCCCAGCGCCAGGCGCGTGCGGCCACGCTGGGCAAGTATCCGGGGTCGGAGAGGATATTGGACGCCATCACCTCGGCCTCGGCAGTGAGTTGGTCGCCGACGCCGTGGGCGTCGGCCAGCGCGTGGGCGACTCCCGCGAGGGTTCGAGCGGCCTTCTGGTAGCTGGCGAACGCCATCTTCAGCGCGGAGGCGGAGCCGACGTTGCCGCTCGCCCGGCGGACGTGCAGCGCGGTGTCCTTGAACAGGGGCTCCACCAGGTCTACCGCCGGGCCGTCGCCTGCGAGGTAGAGGCGGGCAATCCGCTGGCCACCAGGTGGCGGCCCGAAGATCGCCCCGTCCAGGACCGTGGCACCCGGCCTGATCTCCTCCGCGATGCGCTGCATACGCTGGGGGTTGATCGCGTTGGCGTCGACGTACACGCCGTTGAAGTTGCGGTCTGCGACAGTGGCCGCCACGTCTTCTGCGGCTTGTGGCGGACAGACCGACAGGACGACCGTGCTTCGCTCCAGCGCTTCGCTGAGCGAGTCGCATGCGGTGGCACCAGCTTCTTTCGCCCGTCGGTGGGTCGCCTCGCTGCGGGCTACAGGCACCCACAGCACCTCGTGGCCTGCCGCAACGGCCTGGGTGGCGACGGCCGCGCCCATGGCGCCGGGGTGCAAGAGGGTCACGGTGGTCACTGGCTGCCTCCTGGCGGGAGCTGAGCTGGCGTTCGTTCCTGATGAGCAATGATCACCTCACGAAGCCCGATCGCGGCAGGTGACCCAGCACCGGGATGCAGCTCGAGCTGACGGCTGAAGTGGCCCATCCGGCGGTCGACGCTTTCCGTGCGGCGCCGAGCGCTGACCCCGAGGACTGCGTGGACCTGGTTGGCAGCGCCGTCGATGTCACCCCGGCCCAACCGGGCCATGGCCAGGTCCATGCGGGCCAGTGACATCTCGCCAAGCCGCTGCTGTTCCGGCGGTGCAACCTCGAACATCTCCACCGCCTCATCTGCACGGACCTCGGCATCACTGAGATGCTGGGATCCGGCCAGCCAGAGGTGCGTGCTACTGGCGTAGAAGAGTTGCTTCTCGACCGGGAAGGCCATCATCCCGCCGGGTAGTTCGTCCCCCTCGACCAGGCGGTCCCGCAGACGGTCGGCGGCACTGAGGGCGGCCAGGGCGTCGCTGCCGCGGTTGAGCTGGCCGTACGCGCGCGCTTTGATGCTCTCCAGGCGGATCTGAGCCGTGCCGGATTCGGGCGTGAACGTGCTTCCGGCGTCGGCGAGGCGTACGGCGTCGACCGGGCGGCCGTCCCAGTACGCGATGAGAGCCTGGAGTCCGCGTACCCAGGAGCGCAGTCCGTTGTGGCCGGCGAGCTCGCCGAACAGGAAGGCAGTGCGGGCCTGCGTCTCGGCGGCGTCGTAGCGGCCCAGGTCGAAGCTGGCGTTCGCCAGGACTCCGCACAGAATGCCCGCGCCGACGTACAGGTCGCAGGTGTACCGCGGTGGCTGCCGTCCTTCGAGGAGTTCGAAGGCGCGGTCGCGCAGGGCACGCACCTCGCGGAACAGCGGCCCGACAGGCCGGTTCGGGTAAGAAACGACTATGCGACGGATATCAGCTTCCAGCTGCTCCAGCGTGTGCGGTCCCACGTTGCTGCTCTCTGCCCTGGCCGCGAACTGCGCCGACTCATTGGCCGCCGCCATGACCACGTCTTCAAGGCCGTACGCGGACGGTTCCGCTGCATTGAATTCCTCAGCCGCTGGGTGAAGCGGCGAGGACCCGGGCCTGGACGGCGCAGGCGTGAGGAGGCGGGCAGCCGGGATACCGGGGAACATGAACTCCAGGACGCGACGAGCGACGGTCTGCGGGGTCCGCACCTCGCCGTGCGCGTACCGGAAGAACTGCCGCTTCTCGATCGTCGCGGTCGAGACCGAAGGCGGTCCCTCTAGCTCCGCTAACTGCTTCGCCGCTTGCTCGTAGCGCCTCTTGAAGACCTGGTAGTCCTGCCAGCCCCGCTGATTGATCAGGGTCTGGAACAGGGTCGGCCCTGATTGCTCCACAGCGGCTCCCTCGCGTCTACGCCTTCCTCTCGTAGCCACGCTAGACATCAACCGATGCTCACCACAGATGTGTTGGGCAGAAATCGCCGCTCGCGCCGATTAGACATTCGTTGGGCACGAAACGGCTGCGTTAGGCATCGCTCAGGGCCTCGTTCAGACAGGGCCAGCGGAGAACACTGTGTCCTCGCCCCGCAGCACGAAGACCGTTCGAGGTCACCTACCGCGCCGCGGTCTCGCAACGCCAGGCAGCTCAGGAGGCCCGCTCATGGCAGCGCACCACCAGCTCGCGTTCCCCGTCGCCCACACGGCAGCCGCCGCCCGGCAGGCACGACACCGCGTCGTGTCCGCCGTTCGCTCCTGGAACATACGGCTTGGCGAGGACGAGCTGAACGGAGTCGAGCTGGTCGTCGGCGAGCTGATCACCAACGCCGTGCTGCATGCTGCGCCGGGCCTGGTCACAGTCAACCTCCATCGAGAGGGTCCGGCGCTCGTAGTCGAGGTGCACGACACGACGAAGGCGCTGCCGCAGGCGGGATCCGTGGACGTGGATGCCGAGTCTGGGCGCGGCCTGCACCTCGTAGCCGTGCTCGCCGACCGCCACGGAGCGGAACCCACGGCGACTGGCAAACGGTGCTGGGCCGAGTTCGACCTGCCTGCCGAGCCCAAGCATCCGAGGGCGGACCGGGACAGCCGCGGAGGCCAGTACCTGGTCTCCGGACGTGCCGGCGAACTGGCCCGCGGTGCGACGGGAAGGCCACGTTCACCGGCGACGCGTTCGACGCCGTACATACGAGCGACGGAAGCCTCTCACGCAGCACCTGCGCGGGGGCCCAGGCGCCGGAACCACCGCCTGCAAGCCAGCGCATCGACTGAATAGTGCTGATTCGACAGGAACTTGCTGGCCTAGACTCGTGGGCTTCCCGAAGACCCCGCCCCGACCGTGGGGCGACCTCGGGATATGTAGCCCTGGGTCCGACGCGGGGCCAGGGCCTCAGTTCAGCTCATTCCTGACCAAGTGGAGGTTGTCGCTATGCCCGAGAAGGTCACGAAGGAAAAGGTACTCGTCTACGTCGTGCGCGACGGGCGCCTGCTGGTGTTCCGCCACACCGACTACTCCTACGAGGAGGTCGGCATCCAGGTCCCCGCGGGTAGCATCCGCCCCGGTGAGACCCCGGAGGCCGCTGCTCTGCGCGAGGCCCGCGAGGAGACCGGCCTGTCGGACTTCAAGATCGTCCGCAAGCTCGGCGAGACCGAGTACGACATCAGCCCGTACCGGTTCGAGATCCAGCACCGGCACGTCTTCCACCTGGAGCTGACCGAGCCGACTCCGGAGCGGTGGATGAGCCAGGAGGACCACGACGGCGAGCAGGAGCCGACTCACTTCGAGTGCTTCTGGATCCCGCTGGAGGCCGCGCACATTCTCCAGTCCGGCCAGGGCGCCCTGCTGGGGCGTCTGTCCGACTAGCCATTCATCCGGTCACGGCAGCATAGGAGGGGGCAGCCGATGAACCTCAGCACAGAACAGCGCCACACGATCGACGGGCTCTACCGGAGCCTGGACGCCGATGACACCGGCACCGCGGTGTCGGTCATCGTCAAGACGCGCGGCGAGACGTGCGACATCGACTGCCTCTACTGCTACGAGAAGCGCAAGGAGGCCCCTGGGGGTGCCCGGGTCAGCGCCGACCAGATCAGGCGCCTGGCCAGCATCTTCAAGGGCCGCAAGCTCGCCGTCGAACTCCACGGCGGCGAGCCCCTGACTGCGGGGCGGGAGCACATCGGCGAGATCCTCGCGGAGCTGGCCGGCATGCCACAGGTCGTACGCGTCAGCCTGCAGACCAACGGAGTCCTGCTCGACGCCGACTGGCTCGACATGTTCGACACCCTCTGCCCAGACCTCCGGATCGGTATCTCCCTCGACGGTGACGCCCAGGGCAACGCGTGGCGTGTCGGCTACGACGGCAAGCCCGTGTATCCGCGCGTCGCCGCCTCCCTGAACCTGCTCGCGGAGCGGGACCGGAGCGTCGGTGTGATCGCCGCGGTGACCCCGGCGGTGCTGGACCGCGCCGAAGATGTGCTGGACCACCTCGCCAGCTTCGGTTCGGTCAACACGATCAGCTTCGTACCCTGCTTCGACTCCACGATCCGCCGCTCCACGGCCCTGCCGAGCAGGCGCAAGTCGGCCAGCCGGCTGCTTCAGCAGGCTGCCGTGAACGCAGCCGATGGCCCGGCCTGGGCGATCCATCCCGACGAGTACGCCCAGTTCGTCCTTGCCGCCACCGCTCACTGGATCACCGCCGGACACTTCGCCCGCATCAAGCTGGAACCGGCCGTCTCCACGATCCGGCGATTACGGGGTCTGACGACAGGGTTCTGCCACTTCTCCGACCTTAAGTGCGACCACGTCTTCACCCTCTACCCCGATGGCCGCCTCGGGAGCTGCGATGAACTGCCCTGGCCCCAGGCCCGCCTTACCCAGCTGGAGTCCACGGCCGACGAGAACGAGGTGGTCCGCGCCCAGCAGGACTCGCTCCTGCTGAAGCAGGGCAAAGCCTTGATGGACAAGTGCACGACCTGTGACTACCACGCCTCCTGCGGCGGAGGGTGCATCGCCACCCGCTGGCGCCAGGACCCGGCCGCCGATCACGACGCGTACTGCGACTACCGCATGCGGATGATCGACGGCGTCGCCGCACTGCTGGCCCAGCCCGGCCATCCCGCCGGCGCCTGGTGCCAGCGCGTGCGCTGGCACCAGCGCACCCCGAACAGCATGCGCAACGTGAACGCCTTCCTGACCAGCTGGGATGCTCTCGACCTCGCCCGAGGCGAAGTGAGGCTGCACACCAGTGAGCACGGAAACATCAATACTGTGGGCCTCGCCGGCGTCCACGAGGCCGACGATCTCACCCCGGCCCACCCGATGTGGCGGGCGGCCATCGAACCCGGCGTCTGGCCGTTGGTCGACACGGTCACCCGGGCGTGGGGGCTCGTCACGTACGACAGCTGCCAGGGCCACCAGTACACCGGCACGAACCTGGCCCCCACGGAGCTGCGTATCGGTCTCCTCGCTCGCGATCGCCAGGAGTACGCCGGAGCTGCTGCGGCCCTGTGCCGGGCCGCCACCTTGGCAAACGCCCTCATGCCCGCAGGCATCGAGGTCAACGTCAGCCGCTCGGAGCTCACCTGCGAGAGCACGGGTACCACGACTCCGGTCCTCGACCTGAGCTTGGACCCCGGCTCCGGTCAGGGATGGGACGGCTACTTCGCCCGCTTGGACGAGGCCGCTGCTGTTCTGGCCGCAGCACTCGACGCCGAGCGCCCGACGGACGGCACCACGTGCGCCTGCCCGTTGCCGGTGCCGACGGAAGTGGCTGAGGAGGTGTTGTGGTGAAGCCCGGTGACGCGGTCACCCTCCACCAGCTCCTGGGACGGATCGCCTACTTCCACACCCTGTTCATCGAACCCGCCCTCACCTCCAGCAGACAGCCCGGAGCGGGCGAGCCGTGCTGCAACCACAAGAACACCGGGGACGAGCGCCCTGACGTTGGCGCGCTGCTGGCCACTACCGCTTGGGCCGTCCTGGACGAGATTGCTGCCACCCTCGGCGAGTACCTCCTCCTCTGCCCGGACGCAGGCCTCAGGTGCTGCGCGACCTGCCGCGTCGCCGCCGCCAGCGCTGCCATCGCCCAGGCATGGACCGTCACCGAACACCTCGCGTACGACCGGCCGCTGCCCGCAACCGCCCTTCTGCGGGCCTGCCGCACCGCAGCCGCGACCCGTCTCACCCTCGTCTTCGCCAAGCAGCATGGCACCGCGTGCGGCGCTCTGCCCCAGGCCGAGACGCCTGACGCGGGCCTACTACCCGACAGCGACGACCTGCCGTTGACCGGAGAATTCCTCGCCCTGTGGCAGGACCCGCTGGCCGCCACCCGCAGCCCGGTTGTCAGCTGGCTCAACCACTGCACGGACCTGAACGACATCCACCGTGTGCTCCAGCAAGGGGGAACCACGAAGTGATCCACATTGCCGAGACCGTCGGCGTCGGAAGCATCGAGAACTTCCTCAGCGATGCCGAGCGGGCCCACCTCGCCGACCTGATGAACGACGTCCTGACCAGCGGCGGCACCAGCCGCTTCGGTGACGAGCGCGGGACCTCCATCCACGAAATCCCCGGCCACAGCCCCGAACAGGCCATGGCCGTCTACGAGCCGGCCGGACGCGTCGAGATCCCCTCGATCCCCCCGGCCGCCGAGGAACTCCTGGGCGAGGCCTTCGAACGTGCTCGCCCGGCGCTCTCCCGCGTCATGCCCTCGATCACCCTCTGCCGCCCGTGGACGTACGTCGAGTACGGCGTGGGCCAGCACATCACCAGCCACCTCGACGGCATCGCCCCCGACCCGCTCGCCTGGCCCCGCCAGATCGCCGGCATCAGCGTCGTGATCACCCAGGCCGACGCCGGAGGTGACTTCTATGTCGAGACCGCCTCCAGCGACCGGCTGTGGAACGGCAAGGCCTCCGACGCCGCCTCGAACGGCTACGCGGAGGGCATGTGGCTTGCCCACGACGGAGCCGATAACTCCGCGACCTGGTTCCAGCGCATGCCTCGCACCCGCTGGAGCGTCGCCCCGGCACCCGGTACCGCCCTGCTGTACGGTTCCCAGCTCGCGCACGGAACCCTCCCGGTCACCGCGGGCCGGGTTGCGAAGTTCATCAGCTGGCTCATCGCCGAGCCCACTACGGCGGGGTGAGCGCGTGCTCCTGGCCCTGGAAGGCATAGCCGGCGCCGGAAAGAGCACCCTCCGCGACCGGCTCCTGGCCACCGCCCACGCCGAGGGCATCCCCCTGAGCCACATCGGCCAGTTCTCCTGGCTCTCCCACCCGGCCACGCGCACGCTGATCTGCCTGCGGGCCGGGCACGGCGGCGACGAGCAGGAGGCCATCGAGGCCGCTGCCCAGGACCTGGCCCTGCACTCCCGCTTCAACATCGGCCCCGCCCTCGCCGCAGGCCCGGTCCTCGCCGACCGGCTCACCCTCTCCACCGCCTGCCTGCTCGCCCTGCTCCACCAGCAGCCCGTCGACGCGTACGTCGAGCGCCTCGCCAAGCAAGCCCAGGCGCGTCCGCAGCTGACTGTCCTGCTGACCACCGAGCCCGACGTCTGCCACGCCCGTATCACTCGACGCGCGACAGAACGCCGTTTCACCGAACACCCCGAGGCTGCCGCCCTGCTGGCCGACCTCTACAACGAGGCCGCCGACGCCTGGACCAAGGCCACTGGCCTTCCCGTGCTGAAGCACCCCTGCACGACCCATGCCGACCTCGAAGCCCTGGTCGACGCCTGCATGGCGGACCTCCGCTCGGCCGGCAGCCCCACGACCACGAACACGGAAGCGAGCCCATGAACCTGCACCCGATGCATCCCGCAGCCTGGGTACTCGATCAGCTCCGCACGGACGGCTGGCACACCAGCGACCTCCTCGCGTTCACGCGGGCAAGCACCCTGATCAGGGCAAGCCGCCCCGGCCATGAGGACGTCGTACTGAAGGCAGGCTTCGGCAGCAACCACGTCCTGGCCGAGCTCGACCCCAGCGAGAAGCCCGCCTCCTACGGCTTCTACTGGTACGCGCAGATGACCGAGACCGAACGCGCCCTCACTCGCGAAGACTTCCGCCACGAGGCGGAGCTGACCGCCGCCGCCGGAGGAACCGATCACATCGTCCCGCTGCTGGATCAGGGCAGCTCGGAGCGGTTCGACTGGTACACCATGCCGCACTGCGACGGCGGGAACTTCCGGGCCTTCATGGCCTCATCCAAGGACACCGTGAAGGGCCTCGGCATCCTCGCCGACGTCGCCGACGGCCTGGGCAACCTGCACCAGCGCGGAATCGTCCACCGCGACGTCTACCAGGAGAACATCCTCATCGACCAGGACCGGGGCCTGATCACCGACCTCGGAGCCGCCCGCCGCCTGTCCACCCCGCGCGGACCTGAACACCGCGGCCCCGAGGTCCACTGGCCGCCGGAATACCTCTGCGGCTACCACGAGGCGACCCCGGCCGCCGATGTCTTCAGCCTCGCCGTCCTCGTCTACCGCTACCTGTGCGGGGACATACCCCGCCTGGCCGGCCACACGAACCTGCCGCTCATCCCGGAGCCCCTGCGCGGCGTCGTGACCGCCGCACTCTCCGACGACGCGGGCGACCGGCCCGCCATGGAGGACCTGCGCACCGCGCTCCGCGCGGCGGCCGACCTCCACCAGCGCTGACCGACGCGAGGGAGCCCCTCATGCCCAGGGCGAGATCTCCGCCCCGAATCCGGCACCACAGCAGAGCAAGCGGAACAAGCCGAAGCCAACGAGACCGAAAGGCGGAACACCCCATGAACCAGGACCGCATCGCCGACTTCCTCGCCAACGTCGAGGACCTGCGCGGCGAGGACGAGACCGTCCGTACCACCGCCCACACCTCCAGCGTCTCGGCCGAGGGCTGGCCGGCCGCCGAGGCCGAGACCACCACCGCCTGAACACCCACAGCCGCCCGGCGCGCTGAGCGCCGTCGGTGAACACCCCGGGGCCGGGCCGCCACCACCTGCGGCCCGGCCCCGGGCCCACCACCGAACAGGAGAGCCGTCTCATGCACACCCTCGCCGACCTCTTCGGCCTCCCGCCGATCGACCGCCTGCACCACGAGCGCACGCAGCGCATCCACGCGCTCATCCGCCCCGGAGCCCAGCCGCCTCAGCCCAGCACCAGCCCGGCGGCCGACTACTGCCTGGCCCACCACTCCCTCGAAGGAGCCGAAGCAGCCGCGCGCGCCGGTGATGCCGCGACCTTCGACTGGTACGTCGCCCACCCCGACGCCGGTGCCACCACCAGCTCCATCCCCACCGCGGTCGGCTCACGCATGGTCGTGGCGCCCACCCTCGCCGACCTGCCCCGATCCCCGATCTCCGAGACCCCCTACTACGTCCTGGGCCCCGGCACCGAACCCGCCCAGCCCCACCTGCGCAACCTCGCGGTCGACGCGTACGCCAGCGCCGCGCGAGCGGGCTTCGGCGATCTGCTCGCCGCCCACGCCGTCGTCCTGTGCCTGCTGCGGGCCAAGAACCTCGGCGAGACCCTCGACAGCTGGACCATCAGCCGCCTGCCGGGCACGGTCTTCATGGACCACGTCGACGACCCGGTCGTCCTGGCCCGCGACCTCATCCACGAGGCCGGTCACAACTGGCTGAACGACGCGCTCGCGGCGACGGGATCCAAGATCAGCGACACCGCGCACTTCCACTCCCCGTGGAAGCAGACGATGCGGCCGGCGTTCGGCTTCCTCCACTCCTGCTGGGCGTTCCCCCTCACCATGCTGTTCACCGCGCAGGCGCTAAACAGCTCCGCGGGAGACCTGCACCGGTTCCTGACGGCCTACCTCGACCAGCAGCGGAGCCTCCTCGCCGGCACCGCCACCGACCATGCCCACGCTCTGGAGCTGATCAGCGACGATGGTCTCCGCGACCGCCTCGCTGCCGCCCACCACCAGGCCCTCGCCCTGTGAACGCTGCCCGCGACGAGGAGCCCGGCTTGTCCCTGCTGGTCCACCGGCCGGGCGAAGAGCCCACCCTTCTACACACCGGTCTGGCCAGCCTCGAACACGGACTGCCCATCGGACCGGACACCACCTTCAACGTCGGCTCAGTCGCGAAGCAGATCACCGCCCACCTGATCCTGCTCGCCGCGCATGACGATCTCCTGCGTCTGGACCAGCAGGCCGCGGGCCTACTGCCCCGACTCCAGATCAGCGATGTCACCGTCGCGGACCTGGTCACCCATCGATCGGGCATACGCGACGCCGAGTCCCTGCTCTCCCTCGCCGGCTTCCGGGACCTCGACCACTACACGGCCGATGACCTGCGAACCCTCGCCTACCGCCAGCACCAGCGCGCCGTCCCCGAAGGACGCTTCCTCTACAGCAACACCAATTACCTCCTCCTGGCCGAGATCCTCGAGACGGTCTACCGCTCCACGCTGCCCGACCTCGCCCATCGCTACCTCTTCGATCCGCTCGACATGCACTCCACCCACTTCAAGAGCGACCCCCGCCACGTCATCCCCGGAGCCGCATCCGCCTACCGGGCCACCCACCACGGCTGGCAGCACACGGAAACGCCAGTCACCCTGCCCGGACCCGGCACCCTATGGACCACCATCGGCGACCTCGATCGCTGGCTCACGCACCTCCACCGGGACTGGCCGCACGAACACCAGCTCCCAGGGCAGGGCGACCTCGACTACCAGCCCAGCGACCACCGGCCCTACTTCTATGGACCCGGCCTCTATGCCGACACCAGCGCTGAACGAACCGCTGTCTTCCACTACGGTCACGAACAGGGATTCTCCGCCGCGACCCACCTGGACGCGACGGGACTGCGGGTGATCTGTCTGTCCAACAACGCCGATATCGCAGCCGACCACATCACCGCGGCCGTCGTGCGGGGCCTCGGCGAGCATCCTGAGCGGAGTACAGGGGACGTCCTCTATCAGGCATCGGCCCTGCGGCAAAAGCCCAAGGGTGCGGGCCGTTACCAGCAAGCCCACGGCGACCACAGCCCACACAACGAGCTCGGTACGTTCACCTGCGACCAGGCCCCCGGCAGCCTGCGACTCACCCGCAACGCTGACGCCCTCCACCTGTGGCGCCGAGGCACCCGAGACGAACTAACCCAAACGGGTCCAACGACGTACACGGGCAATGGCTACACCCTCACCGTGGCCGGCAGGACAGATCAGCTCGAGGGCTTCACCCTCGACCTCAACCGGGCCCCGGGACTCGCGTACGTCCGCCAGGAATCCCGCGGCCACCCCCCGCTACACCGACAACCTGCTGGTCAACCCCCACGTCTGGGGCCAGCCGGCCAACGCCAACCCTCTCCTCCACCTCAAGAGGGTTGACGGCACAGGCTGGTTCGACAACTACGCTGCGAGCTTCGAAGCTACCTGGGCCGCCGCGCGGCCCTGGACTCCCGACCAGGAAGGGCCGCCGCGCATGGGCAGGACTGAGTACTACAACGACCCCGCCGCACCGAAGGCGAACACCCTCATCCCCGCCAGCAACCTGCTCGTCGTCGACGACAGCGGCGCCATTCTCCTCCAGCGCCGCCGCGACACCGGCCAGTGGGCCCTACCCGGAGGCGCCCAGGACATCGGCGAGACGGCCGCCCAGTGCGCGGTACGTGAGTGCCTGGAGGAGACCGGCATCGTCGCCGAGATCACCGGCCTCCTCGGGATCTACACCAACCCCCACCACATCGTCGCCTACACCGACGGTGAGATCCGCCAGCAGTATGAGAACACCTATATCGGCCACCCGGTCGGCGGCGAGCCCACCATCAACGACGAGGCCGACGACGTCCGATTCATCCAGCCTGCGGAACTCGACCAGTACGACATCCACCCCAGCATGCGCCAACAGATCGGCGACTACCTCATCGGCACCTACCCCTACCTCGGCTGACCCGCCAGCGTCGTCGTCATGTCGCAGTACACCAGCGCGTCAACTAACGAGGACCACTCGCCGGTGGAGGTAGCAATCCGGCGTGGTCTGCAGCGTGGCGCATGACCGCCGACGAGTCAGGACAGCAGGTTGCAGCGGTGGAGGAAGGGCTTCAACCCTCGCCCCCGCAGGCGTCGATCGAGCGGTCACTCGCTGCCGTTAACGGGCCCGGGGCTGGCCACGACCTTGGCCAGCCCCGGCCGGTCCTCGCAAAGAGGTGCTCGATACCGCGCCGTTGGTGGAGGACAGTCATGTCATAGCGACCACCCACGCCTGTCGGCAAGCCAACGCAGTGTGACCTCGCCGCACCATGTCTGGTGCTGTCGAATGTGCGGAGACCAATCCGCCGGGGGGTGTGCGCCAGAGACCAGGAAGAACCCCGAGAGGGCGGCGAGAGCAGAGTCGAGTTGCTCGCCGTCTACTCCTACGGCTGTGGGATGGTCCCGGAAGAGAGCATCGGCATCGTGACCGGCGGCGTAGGCCGTCGCCAGGAGCAGCACCAAGTCGAACCAGCTGGCGCCCAAGCAGGGCCAGTTCCAGTCGCAGATCCACGCGCTACCGCGTGCGTCGATGAGGACGTTGTCCTGGCGCAGGTCGTGGTGCAGCACAGCGCTGCCAGCCACGGCTTGCCGCCAAGCCTCTTCCAGCCTGGCCAGTGCGTCGAGCTTCCCCTTAGGCACCCAGTCTGGGAGGGCGACCGTGTGGGGGCCGCTGGAGGCTTGGGTGCGCCAGTCGTCGAAATCTCCGCCGTCACCGATCGACTTCAGGCCGACCTGCTGGAGCTGTTCCGAGGGGGCGGCGAGAGCTTCAGCGGTGGCCGCGTACGCGTCGAGGGTGGCGGCGAGCTCGTCCGCCTGCCACGGGGCTGCGGGCATGTGGCCGCCCTCAACGGCATCGAAGCCGAGCACAAGCCACCCGTTCTGCTCTTCCACCCAGCGGATACGGGGCGCCGGCACACGTTCGGGGAGCGCCTGGTTGATCAGCGCCTCCCGCCTGTAGCAGTCCGCGACCACGGTATTAGTCGAGGTATCAACTGCCTTGATGAACTCGGAGCCATGGGCACCCTGGATCACTGCGGCGTAGCCGCTGGTGAAGCCACCTCCCGCGCTCCGCTCTGGCTGCACGGAACCACCGAGGTGGCGTGTGACCAGCTCGTGGACATGCGGTGGAAGATCATTCCAGTGTGGTCGTACGGCGGTGGCTGTGTATTGAAGACGCGGGGTGAGGATCTTCGACATGCCTATCAGGGTGGGGGAACCCGGTCCTGCGCGCGACAGGTTTCTGTTGCTAACCGTTCAAGCTTGATCCAACCGGCCATCACCACTACGTAGCGCGCGATGTCCGGGGTCGCACACGGCGCCCAGCAAGCACTTGGAATCGCCGAGGGACGGGGTCTGCGCGCATCCGACAGAAGCTGCTCCGCCTGCGGCCACGCCTTCCGCCGTGGCACAAGCTGGTGGAAATCTCCGAGCCGGACAGGGCACTCGATAGTTTGAAGGGCGCCGGGCAATATTCGCCTCAAAAGGCATGTAGGGGCCCACAGGATCAAACCGCACGATTGTTCAACATGCACTCTGGTAGGCGCCGCCCCGAGCCTGCGCACCCCACAGAACCGGCCGACAGCCGGTCAACTCCGCAGAAAAGGTGCCGCATTGCCCCAGCATCGACTTACCTCGGGGCCAGGACGCTGTAGGGTCCGCGGATTCGTGAGCAGCCGCGAACTCCTGACCTGTGGCGTCGGCGGTTGAGAGCAGTGCTGGCTGGAGGGTCCGGCGGCGGATCATGAGCAATCCGGCCCGGCCAGTGCGGACTTCGCGGGCGGATGCTTCGAAGAAACCGCAGGTCACGAGATCCGTTGCTCACCGAACCGCGGAATTGCTCGGACAGTGCTCATGATCCGCCGACAGTGCTCACGAATCCGCGGAACCTACAGACGCCTACGCACCAGCTGCTCTCATGCCCAGTAGTCCGCCAGCATCTCGGCCGGCCAGCTCGGCTCCCGCACCTCGCCCCGCGGTCCCATCTCCTGGAAGTAGGGCGCGACGTCGTAGACGGGCGTGCCGTCGATGGCATCGAGGTCTACGACGTGGAGGTCCAGGCCCTCGACTTTCACAAGCAGGGGGAAGGACTGAGCCAGCTGGTTCGGTCGACGGTGGTTGCGGTGGACGAAGGTTCCGGTAGGCGGCCAGGCGGGGTTGTTGCGGGGGCTTCGTGCGTGGAGAGCGACATCGGCCGGGGAAGCTTTGTGGAAGTGCCACACGACGACCAGATGCGAGAATTCCTCCAGGCCCTTGACTACGTCGGTCGGAAAGTCCGGATCCAGTCGGATGATCGCGGGACCGCCCCAGTGATCGTCCGTGGGTTCGGTCCGGCCTCCGACTACGATGCCGATCGGCTTGATCTCCAGCGACTGTGCCATGAGCTTCCCCTCGCGCCTCGTCGTGACCTGGTCAATGTACTTGGGCCAGGTAGGCAGCGGCCCGGGCATCTAGGGCGGTGACGGCCGGAAGCCGCGGTGCCGGTACCGGGCAAGCAGACGGCGCATGTCGACCGCGGCCTGGCGGGCACGTCCCGAGTAGATGCCTGCCTCTATCGCGTCCAGGACCGTGCTCCATGTGGCGCACGCTTCCTCGACGTGGCCGTCTGCGACTTGAGGTGCCGGATATGACGATCACCCAGCGAAACGCCAGGGCCAACCTTTTGGACGGCGACGAGCTCGTACTCATCAAGCGGACCAAGCCCGGCCAGGACCCGTACTGGGTGACGGTCGGCGGAGGCGTCGAGGCCGAGGACGCGAGCATTGAGGACGCCCTGCACCACGAGGTGTTCGAGGAGCTCGGGGGCAAGCTGAGCAAGGCGGAGCGGATCGACACAAGTCGTGATCGATACCTCTTCACAGGCAACAGACCTCGTCGACTGGTACCGCCGGCGCGGCTACGCGCCGATCGGCACTTGGCGGTGGGACGTCACCAATTACGACAGCATCGTCCTCATGAAGAACCTCCCGACGACAACTTCTTCGTGAACGGCCGGACAGAACCTTAAGGCTGCCCGCTCGTCGTCGTCAGCGCGGCGATGCCCTCCAGAACCCGTGCCACGTCTGCGAGGGAGTCGAGTACGAGGTCAGCACCGGCCTCAGTAAGTTCGGCGGCCGTGGTCTTGCCCGATGCGATACCGATGACGGGGGCGCCGCCCTCGAGGCCGGTGCGGACATCCTCCCGCGAGTCCCCGATGATCACAGTGTTCGAGCGGGTGAAGACCGTGCCGTACTTGGCCTGGGCGCGTTTCTGAGCGATGGCGACGAGCGCCGGCCGGTGGTGGTCGTCGGAGGCGAATCCTCCGATCTCGGTGTCGAGGAAGCCGGCGAGGTCGAAGGCCGCGAGCTTGAGCACGGCGTTCGGCTTGAGGTTCCCGGTCACGGTGGTCGCAATCAAGCGGGGGTGATCATGCACCGCGCGCAGCGCGGTGGCGGCACCAGACATTAGAACGCCCTGCGCACGCAGGTCCTCAGCGTGTGCGGCGAGGTGGACCGGCAGGAGATCCACCATGCGCGGCAACAGAGCGACGACTTCAGCTTCCGGGACTCCGTTGTCGATGAGGAGCGATCGGATCGCCAGCGGCATGGTGACGCCGGTGCCGCGGGCTGGCAGGTGTTCGGCGGGACGGCCGACGACCTCGGCGAAGGTCTCGCGGTAGACCTGCCGGTCGATGTCGCCGACGTACAACAGCGTGCGGTCGATGTCCCACAGCACGAGGACCTGCTGGGTCTGGGTCACGTTCAGCTCCTTGTACCCGTCACGAGAGCGGCGCGGTCGATCAGCTCCCGAGCGTACGGGTTCTGCCTTAGTGGTTCGAGCTCGCCGAGCATGTCTTCAACGTGCTCGTTGAGACGGGCCGACTGGAGCTGCTCAGCGAGGTCAAGTGCGTGGTGCGCGGTGGCGCAACCCGCTTCGAGCTCGCCCTTCCTGAGGTATGCGGTGGCCGCGCGGGAGAGGAACAAGGCGTTGGTGCGCTGGTCTGCCGGGTTCAGTGCGCTGCGGGCCTTGGTGAAGCTGATGGCAGCGTGGGTCGCATCGTCCAGGTCGAGATAGGCGCTGCCGGACTGGCCGTGGATCTCGCCTTCGTTGATCCAGTACAGCCAGTGGGGGTCGAACTCGGAACGCCCCCGGGCGCAGAGTTCAGCTGCCTCGCCGAGCGCGATTAGGGCTGCCTGCCGTTCCCCGAGTTTGGCGTGCCCGCGTGCCTGCCGGGTCAGCAGCATCGCCTCCAGGGCGGGGGTGCCCAGGGTCCTGATCTTCTCTCGGGCGGCTCGCGCCGCGGTGACTGCGTTGCGCGGCTGTCCGGTGGAGTAGCCGTGGATGGCCAGGTAGGACAGGGCGCCGGCGCCGAGGCGGTCGTCGCCGGAAACCTTGGCCGCGCGGAGGGCGGCGAGCAGGTAGCTCTGGGCCTGGTCGTGGTGCCCGGAGTCGAAGGCGAACCAGCCGGTCTGTGTGGCGGTGTCGGCGACGATGGCGGCCAGGCGGCGGCCGATGTCTTCCGTGTATGACGCCTTCCGTAGAAGGCGTTTGAGGAGTTCGAGGTGGGCGTCGCCGAGCTCGGTGAGGGTGCCGCTGCCGGCGCTGGCGTCCATGATGCGCAGGCGGTCGGTGGTCGCCTGCAGGTTGTCCAATAAGTCTGAGGTGAGCTGGCTGCCGTCCGCAGCGCGTTGAAGGGGCTCTGCCTCGGCGGTGCCCCAATGGTGGACGAAGGCAGTGAGCGCGATGCCGCTCACCGCCAAGAACTGCCGGCGGTCAATCACGTCGCCTCCAACCGCGTTGTCCAAGGCCGCCACCATACGGGCCGCGGTCCAGGGCAGGGTTGGGTCGAGATCTCCGGCCGACTGGTCCGCCGGCCGCTGAAGCGCTCTGCCCACTGACCGTGGGAGCGGGAGCTGGACGAGCTCGGCGGGCGCGCCGACGCCTGCGACAAATTCGATGATCTTGTCGATGTTGGTGAGGCGTCGACTGCCCGACTCCATCATGGACAAGAACGCCTGGCTCAATCCCGTGAGCTGGGCCATGTCCTCCTGGCGCAGCGAGCCTCTCTGTCTGATCAAACGGCTGGCCTTGCCGAAGTCCAAGGCTGCAAGGGCCTGCCGGACATCGACGTCTTGCCACACCCGCTCCGGCACGGCGGGTAACGCGGGAGCGGAAGGGATGCGAGATCGCGCGCAAGCGGAGCAGAGACCGTCTGGGTTGTACTGGCTGAGCCGACAACCGCAGTCGTCGCACTGTCGTAGCACCTGCTGGGCCACCCGGACCTCCCCAAACGAAAGTGCGCCAGCCGCCGGCGTAGTCCGCCGGGAACCGAGATCACCCCAGTGATATCACCAGCGGAATGTGCACACCGGGCGTTTCCTGGTCAGCCTTGTGCCTCAATCAGCCTCTGTTCAGGGCCGATTACCACTCGCAGCACGAGCTCGTCCGGTCCTGTGTACCTCTCGCCCGGTTCGTCGGCAATGCCGCCGGGAAAAGGCTTGGGCTCCGCTGCTGCGGACTTGGGCCGGGAACGAGCCACATCACCGATGGTTCGGAAGGGGGACACATCCGTGGCGGTCAGCATCTCCGCTGTCGTGCTGCTCGCGGTCCTCGTCATCCTCTTCGTCAAGAAGGGCGGACTGAAAGCCGGGCACGCCGTCGTGTGCATCCTCCTGGGGTTCTACCTGGCCAGCTCTTCGATGGCCCCCGCGATCTCGGAGCTCGCGACGAACATCGCGCGCCTGATCAGCGGGATCAAGTTCTAGACCGGGCACTGGCAGTCCGGTGGCTCACTCCGGCCACGCAGCGATCCTGTCCCGCACCAACGTCCCTCTCCCTGCCGAGGAAGCATTCGATGACCGAGAAGAGCATGACGCACCCTTGTGCCGCGATCGAGAGCACGAGGCTTCAGCCTTCCCGGCCCTCGAGTGCGACCGACCCCGGTCGCGAGGCGCACTGATGCGCCCCGTGTACCACCCGGCCGGCACCGATGAAGCCCTCGGTATGGCCATGGTCGAGTTGCAGGCCGGCCGGTGGAGACCGGCGCGTGACTTGCTAGCGGCCACCGGTGGGCAGTGGGGGCTGCGGACGTCGCGTACACAAGTGCTGGCGGTCACCGCTGCCCACTCCGACGTGATGGGCGTGTGGCTGGCGGAGGAGCCGAACAGTTACGACGCCCAGGTGATGCGTGCCCGCGTCTCGGTGGAGCGAGCCCTGCGCGCCCATCACCAGCAGCACGCAGGCGCTGCGGCATTGGAGGAGGCTGCACGGCATGCCTCGCTGATGATGGCGAATCGGGAGCCTCGGGATCCGGTCCCCTGGATCTGCTTGCTCGCCCTCGCCCAGATCGATGGACGCCAGGTGCGACGGGAGCACCGTGAGGAATCGGCAGAGCCGATGCTGCCGAGCGGGCCATGGGGGCTGCTGCACGGAATCAACCAGCGCGACCCGTACAACCGGGAGGCGTACCACCGGATACTGCAATTCATCCTGGCCCGCCCCGTCCCACCGGCGGCCTCACTCGCCGCGGTCTTCGACTTCGGCCGATGGGTGGCCTCGTGGTCGCCGGCGGGTTCCCCGTTGCTGCTGTTGCCGCTGTACGTGCTCGTCGAGCAGTGCCGGCAGCAGTCCCTCCAGCATCGTGCCGATCCGCTGTGGCGACGGCAGTGGGCGCAGGATCCGACGATCACGCACACGGTCAAGGCGTTCCACCACTGGTTCAAGCAGACGGACACCGCGCCGCGATCGGTGACGGACCTGCACCACCTGGCGTACGCCTTGTGGGCCGGCCACCGATTCGTGGAGGCCTCCGAGGTGTTCACAGCCGCGGGCACCTACGCGTCGCGCGAGCCGTGGGCATCCGTCCACGAGGACCCGAACCATCCCGACGGCGGAGAGGCTCTGCTGCTGCGGGCCCGCCGGGAGTCCCTGTCCTTCGCACGCACCCACGCGCCTCGCGCCGGACCGGTGCGCTGACCGCCGCGCACAGCAAAACGCGGCTTGGCATGCACCTGACTCTTTCTTACTCGTTCCACCCATTCCATGGAGGATGTCCTGTGTTACGAACACGCCCGGCTCGCCGCGCGGCGGGGGCCCAGTCAGATGACGCGTTCCTTCGGGAACTGGGTTACGAGCCGGTGCTGGCCCGCCGCATGGGGCCCTTCGGCAACTTCGCCATCAGCTTCTCGGTGATCTCCGTACTGAGCGGCTGCATGACCCTGTACGGCTTCGGTCTCACGACCGGGGGGCCCGCCGTGATGATGTGGGGCTGGGTCGGCGTCGGCGCGATGGTGATGCTCGTGGGCGCGGGACTGGCCGAGGTCACCTCCGCTTACCCCACCTCGGGCGCCCTTTACTACCAGGCCGAGCAGCTCGGCGGCCGTAAGTGGGGCTGGTACACCGGCTGGCTCAACCTGCTGGGCCTGCTCGGTGCGATCGCCGGAATCGACTACGGGGCCGCGCTGTTCACCAGCGCCTTCCTGAACCTGCAGTTCGGCTTCGTCCCGACGCCGGGCAAGATCATGGCGATCTACTTCTGCATCCTCGCGCTGCACGCCACCCTCAACCTCTTCGGGGTCCGGCTGGTAAGCATCCTGAACTCCGTCAGCGTGTGGTGGCACCTGGGCGGGGTCGCCGTGATCGTCGGGGCGCTGGCCATCGTCCCGTCGCACCACCAATCACCGTCCTTCGTCTTCGGGGAGTTCGTCAACAACACCGGCTGGTCCAGCTCGCTGTACGTCGTGCTGATCGGGCTGTTGCTCGCCCAGTACACCTTCAGCGGGTACGACGCCTCCGCGCACCTGTCGGAGGAGACAACCAACGCGCAGGTCTCCGCCTCCCGCGGCATCGTGCGGGCGATCGGCTGGTCGTGGCTGGCCGGGTTCGTGCTGCTGGCCGGGCTAACCTTCGCGATCCAGGACTACGCCGGCACCCAGGCCACCGCGACCGGGGTGCCGCCCGCGCAGATCTTCCTCGACGCCCTCGGCGTCGCCGGCGCGAAGGCCCTGCTGCTGCTGGTGATCGTCGCGCAGCTGTTCTGTGGCAACGCCGAGACGGCCGCCGCCAGCCGGATGGTGTTCGCCTTCTCCCGGGACGGCGCCCTGCCCGGATCGCGGATGTGGCGTCACGTCGATGCCCGCACCGGCACTCCGACCCGCGCCGTGTGGCTGTCGGTCGCCGTTGCCGCGGTCCTGGCGCTGCCATCGCTGTACAGCCCGACCGCGTACGCCGCCGTCACCGCGATCAACGTCATCGGGATCACCCCCGCGTACGCGATCCCGATCTATCTGCGGATCCGCAACCGTCACCGCTTCCAGCCCGGCCCGTGGAACCTGGGCCGCTGGGGCGTGCCCGTCGGCGTGGTCGCCGTGGCCTGGGTGGTCTTGGTGACCGTGCTGTTCTGCCTGCCCCAGACCCGCCCGGAGGCCGGAATCGTCTCCGTGACGACGTTCAACTACGCGCCCATCGCCCTGCTGGTCGTCCTCACCATGGCCGCCCTGTGGTGGCGGAAGTCCGGGCGCGACTACAAGGTGCCGACCGCGTCCGCCGACGCCGGCTCGGACATGGCCAAGATCCAGGACGAGGTGGTGTGATGACACCCCAGCCCACCTCTGCCGAGGCGGCATCACGCCCGAGCAACACGGTTCAGCGCGACGCCGAGACTACGTCGACCTCCCGGCAGCGGCCGGCCCGCGCGTTCAACGTCGACGAACTGCGCAAGGCTGTCGGCGCCGGCCTGATCGACACCGTTCTCCTCGCCGTACCGGACCTGCAGGGCCGACTGAAGGGCAAGCGGTACGGGGCGCGGCACTTCCTCGACCGCGTCCTCGACGGCGGCGCCGAGATGTGCGCGTACATCCTGGCCACCGACGCCGACATGACGCCGTCCGACGGCTTCGCGCTCACGTCCTGGGCGAGCGGGTACGAGGACCTGACCGTTGTGGCGGATCCCTCGACGCTGCGGATCCTGCCGTGGATGCCGCGAACCGCGCTCGTCCTCGGCAACGCCGTCGACCTCGACGAGGATCCCATCGACGTCGCACCCCGGCAGATCCTGCGCCACCAGCTGACCCGCCTGGCCGCCCATGGACTGCACGCCCAAGCCGGGCTGGAGACCGAGTTCGTGCTCTACCACGGCAGCCACACCCCGGATGCCCGAATCGGCCACGGGGGACTCGTGCCCGTGACCGCGGAGAACCTGGACTACGCCCTCGACCACACCCCGGAGGCCGACCGGTTCTTCCGGCGCCTCCAGGGCTCGCTGGCCAAGGCGGGCATGCCGGTGGAGGCGGTCAAGACGGAAGGCGCGCCGGGCCAGGTGGAGGTCACCTTCCCCTACGGTCCCGCGCTGCCCGCGTGCGACAACCACCTCGTGTTCAAGCACGCTGTGCGCACCCTGGCCAGCCGCTCGGGCATGACGGCCACATTCATGGCCTCCCCCCAGACCGGCCTGGCCAGCGGCCTCCACCTGCACATCTCCCTTACGCGCAGCGGCAACCCCATGCTCAACCATCCGGACGGACGACTCTCGGAAATAGGCGAGCAGGCCGTCGCCGGGCTCCTGGCCGCCCTGCCCGGGCTCGCACCGCTGTACGCGCCGAACACCAACTCGTACAAGCGCTACGCGCCCAGCTCGTTCGCCCCCACCCGCATGACGTGGGGCTGGGACAACCGGACGTGCGCGGTACGCATCGCCGGCCACGGCACGGGCCTGCACCTCGAGGTCCGCGTACCGGGAGCGGACGCGAACCCCTACCTCGCCCTATCCGCGGCCCTCGCGGCGATCACCCACGGCATCGAGCGGCAACTCATCCCCCAGGCGCCCTGCACCGCCAACGCCTACGAGGCCGCCGACGCGCCCCTGCTGCCCCTGACCCTCGGCCAGGCCCGCTCCGCCTTCCGGCACAGCCCCGTCGCCCAGGAAGCGTTCGGGAAGGTGGTAGTCAATCACTACGCCCACCTCGCGCAGCTCGAACTCGACCACCACCGCGGCACGGTCACCGACGCGGAGCAGACCCGCTGGTTCACCCGCGCCTGACCGCGCGCCACCGAGACCAGGCCCCGGCCGGGAGAGTTCCCCCCCTCGACCGGGGCCTGCCCAACCAGCATGCCGAGCCACCACCACCGCTACGGAAGGCCCGTCCCATGTCCGCACGGCCCGCCACGGCCGCCTCTCATCCGACCCCCGCGCAGGTGAAGATCGCCGGAAAGCTCGCCCAGGGCATGAGCACCGCCAAGGCGGCGGCTGAACTGGGCCTGTCCGAGGGCACCATCTCCATCCAACTGTCCCACGGCAACCGGCGGGCCGGCGTACGGCACCGCCACGCGCTGCTCCACGCCTGCTACGTCACCGAACAGCTGCCCCGACCAGAACAAACGGGGCCACCGCCCGGCGGCGTCGACGACACCGAGACCAAGATCCTCTGGTCCCTCGCCCTGGACGGCACCTACGCCGAGATCGCACAGCACGTCGGCCTGTCCCACGACGCGATGAAGAAGAGGATCCGGGCGCTCCGCAGGCGGTGGAGAGCCGAGCACGACCCGCATCTGATAATGCTCGGCTGGCAGTTCGGGGTGCTCGACGCATCCAACGGAACCGGTGGGCGCAACGTCGCGTGACCGGACTCCGGCGGCGCTGTGACCGCTGGCAAGCTACACCCCACACATCGCGACAACACTTCGCACCCGCCATACCACCCCGCGTGATCCTCGTGGGTGGCCGGCCAACCTGAAGGGCGCACCGGCATGACCAACATCCCCGCGCGGATCAAAGACCTCCGGGCGCACTACAACCAGCGCCGCATGCACTCCCCGTCCAGCAGGCGGTGACCGTCATGGGGGAAATGAACTCGGAGGACGAGATGACGGCAGAGGTGCTGGCCGACCGGTACGGCATCGAGGCCGAGTCCGTCGAGCAAGTCCCGATGGGCACCGACACCGTCAACTGGCGCGTGGTGACGTCCAGCGGGGAACGGTTCTACGCCAAGGAGTACCCGGCGACGGCCGATCTGGAAGCGGTCCGAACGGCATGGGACATGTCGGAATTCTGCCGGGCCGCTCGGCTGCCGGTCCCGCGGGTGTGGCCCGATCTGGACGGCAATCTGCTCAGCATGGCCGACGGTAACCCGTGGGCCGTGGTCGAGGAGGCCCCGGGGAAGGTCGCGACGTCCGCGATGACGGTGGCACTCGCGGAGCACACCGGCATGGTCCTGGGCCGGATGCACCGGGTCCTGGCTGCCTACCCTCTCCCCCGGCGCCGCCAACACGTGCGATGGCGCACGGGGTCCGTCGAAGATGCCCTGGCCAAGTGCGACACGGCCCTGGACACCGCCCGCCGCCAGCAGGCTGACAACCTCGACCAGCTGCGGGACCAGATCAACCAGCGGCGCGAGGACCTGCACACCCAGGTCGGCCGGCTGAGGACCCACCTGCCCGAGGACTTCGTCGAGCAGGCCCTGCACGCCGACTTCAGTCGCACTAACCTGCTCGTCAAGGCCGGCGCCGTCACCGGCGTCATCGACTTCCGAGCCGCCAGAGCGGTGCCTGCCTGGGAGCTCGGGCGGGCGGCGTGCGACCCGCGCACCCTCGCCAACTCCGACCAGTGGGCCGACTGCGTGCTGGCGATGGCCGCCGCCTACCGGTCCGAGAACCCGACCCTGCCCGTTGCCGAGGTTCGGCATTGCGCGCGGATCGCGCTGCTGTACATGCTGTTCAGCTTCTACGGCGCCACCACCGCCGAGTACGACCTCCCGGACGAGGCCGAGGCGGACCTGCGACGGTACTGGTCGGAGCGGCAGACAAGCATCCGGCGGCTGATCGAGGGCCTGGCGGATCTCGAAGACGCACTGGCCGGACACTCATGACTAAACGCCCGGAGGCCCCCTGATGCTGCTCACCGTCCTGATACAGAACACCTGCGAAGGCGGCCACAACCGATGGCCTCTCCTCGCCGAACGGATCTCGGCGGCGCGGCCCGATATCGCGCTGCTGCAGGAGTTACAGGGCTGGAGCTCCGCGGGCCACCGCCAGACCGTACGTGCCGAGCAAGACCTCGACATGGAGGCCCTGCTCGCCCCGTCCCGAAGCGGACTGGGCACCGGCGTCCTCTACCGCCGCGCGACCATGGGCCGGCGCGTCTACTGGAACACCGACTACGCGGCCGATGAAACCCACCACGGCCTCGGCACAGCCGGCTTCGACATCCCCGGGCTGCCCGATCCGCTGGCCGTCACCTCCGTTCACTTCACGCCTTACTCCGCGGACAAGGCGATCACCGAGGCCGACTTCGCAGCCTCCCGCAGCTACAAACTCGGCCCGTACGCCATCCTGGGCGGCGACATCAACTACCCTCCGCAGGACGGGCCGCAGCCCAACTACGCACAGATGCGCCCGTACAACCTCGGCTCCCGCACCCTGCTCACCGACCCCAAACGCCAGGCGGACCCGCAGCCGGACCGGCGAGTGGCGTGGAAGCTGCACGCGAACGGGTTCCGTGAGGTGGCCTGGGAGCTGTACCAGCGCACCGGCGACGAGACGCTGCTGCGCCCCACGGGCACGGATGACCGGATCGACCAGATCTGGGTGAGCGCCCCCCTGGTCCCTGCCCTCATCTCGTACCGTCTGCTCGACGCACCGTCGGCGGCGAGTGATCACCACGGCGTGGCGATCACCCTCGACACCGGTCTGATCGACACCGACCATCCCTGGACGTACCGCTAACCACCGCCCCACCGCCCCGACGCGAGGAGAATCGTCTGTGCGCGACTTCTGGGAGACACACCGCTGGCCGGCCGGTGAGCACCGCGCCCACTGGCACCTGACCTTCGAAGGGCAGGACGACGTCCACCGCTTCGTACGCGACCACCGGCCACTGCTCGACGAGCATCCCCAGCTGACACCCGTGCCGGTCGAATGGCTGCACGCCACCCTCCAGTCCATCGGCCCCGTCACACCCGAACAGGCCCTGGCACTCACCGACGCCGCGCATGCCGCTGTCGGCGAAATGGGAGCTTTCGATATCCAGGTCGGGCCCGCCCAGGCCATCCACAACGGCCTCGTCGCCTCCCTCTACCCCGAGGAAGCACTCTCCGACCTGTACGGGGCGCTGCGCGACGCCACCGAGGGCGTCCTCGGCGCCGGCACCCTCGGATCCCGGCCGCAGCGGCCCTGGCCTCACGTATCGCTCGCATACTCGAACTGCTGCTGGCAGGACGAAGACTTCCGCAGAACCCTGGTCAAGGACGTTCGACCCAAGCGTGCCCGGATGACCGTCGCGCAGGCCTCGCTCGTGGACCAACAGCAGGACTGGCGCAGCCTGTACTCCTGGACGACGATCGCCACGATCCCGCTCGGCACGGCGTCCGACCGCGGCGCCGGCGACAGCGGAGAGCGCCGGTGAAGCGGTTCACGCCCTCGTTCCAGGGGCGGCCTTGGAACGGCGACCGGGTGCTGCATGTGTACGCACTGCCCGACCAGGAGACCGACGCTGCGCTCCTGGCCCTCGCGGACGTGTAGGTTCGCAATTCGGACGCCCCTTTCTCATTGACGGTGGCCCTTGTCCGGCCCATGGGACACCGATGTGAGACGAACGCGCTCACCTGCGTCGGCTGAGAACGTTGCTCCGCATTGCCGGACACCCCACGTACGCCACCGCCTGCCAGGCGCTCGGCCTCAGCACAAGCAGCGTCACCAACCACCTCCTTCGCCTGGAAGCGGATCTTGACGTCCAGCTGCTTCAGCGAGCATCGAAGAAGCGGCCCATACAACTCACCCTCGGGCAGCGTGTGATCGATGCCACCCTGCCGTTGGCCGGCGCAACTGGGCATCCTCCCCGAGGACACCGAACGCTTGCGCCATCTCCCGTGGCTCAGCGCCATGATCCGCAGCAGGCTTCAGCTTGCGCGGGTGCCTTCAAGCGGTGTGGCTACGCGGCAGCGCTCAGGATTCGTCGAGTTCGACCCTTCGCTCTCTCGGGATCGGGTCAACGTTGCCATCGGCATCAAGGGTTTCCTCTGTCCAGGTAATGGTTGCTTCCTTGATCCCGCGTTTCCCGCCGAGGTAGCGCTTGATCTGATCGGCGGCCACGTCAACCGTAATCCCGACCGGCACCGTCAGCAGGAGAGTCAACAACTGCATGCCTTCTCCCCCTCGCAGCTTGTTCTCGGGATCAATACGCAGGCCAATGCCGTTGTCGGAGACGGGTGCGTCCGCCGCACCAGCCGCTTCCGCGTCCGCCTCGATGGCGGAGATGAGGGCCTTGGCGTTGTCGGTCTCTAGGTCCAGGAAGTAGTCCATCGGTGCTCTCCCAGCCATGTCCGTTCAGGTGTTCCTGCGACTTGTGGTCGCTCTGGGGTCGCCCACTACGAACCAGGGGGACCACCAGGACGCGTGCGCCGGTCTCGGGTGGTCGCAGCCGGCGATGAGGGCCTTGACATCGTCGACGCGTAGTCTGCGGCGCATGGTCTGTCGTGCCCAAGCGACCGCCGGACCGACCGCGAGCGGTAGATCGGGGGTTCGCCATGCCCGGTCCGGGCCTTTGCCGTTCAGAGCCGACACGAACAGGTCGGCGAAGAGTACGCCGGCCGCGTCCGGAACAGGGGCCATGCTGACCACGGCGGCCCGGGCGCCGGTCACCACGATCAATTGGCGGACAACGCCGAGGAACTCGTTGTTCTCCTCCCGGGAGAAGTCGCCCGCGCTGCATCCGGTCAGCAGGAGGATGTCGGCGCCGAAGGTGCGTTCGGGGACGTTAAGAAGGTCGGTGGGCCTGGTCCAGGTGCCGTCGCGGGACAGCAACAGCCCGTGCGGCTCCGCGTGGCATGCAAGGTGCAGCAGCCCCGCACTGCACCCGCGCTCCAGGAACTCGCCGCAGTCGGCAGTAACGAGAAAGCCGGACCCGGGTTCATCGGCGAAGTGGTTCGACCCGGTGGCCTCCACCTCTTGGTCCACGAAGACGAGGCCTTTGCCCCCGCCGTCACAGGCCACGCCCAGGTAAGCCGTGTCCCGCCCGCCTCGTTCTGGGCTTGGACGATGGGCGCGCAGATGACGCAGAACGCCAGCTGCTGGAACGATGGTGATCGTGTAACGCTCACCGAGCGTGAGGTTGGAATTGGACGGGTTCGGGCTCGGTACCTGGTGCCACGGAACGCCGAGGAGAAGCGAATCGGGAGAGATGATCAGTGTGTCGATCTCGTCCGGGACCGGCCCGAGCAGCCGCTCCGCACTAGGGAAGTCGCTGCTGGGTAGTACCTTGCCAAGGCGACCAGCTTTGACAGCCGCGGTGGCGAATTCCGAGGTGATGCCCGTGGCAAGCCCGGCGGTCACACTGCTCTGGGTCACGACGGTGCGCAAGGGAGCGCCGTCGTTCCACCGGTAGCTGATGTACGCCTCGCCCGGCTCCAGGCAGGCCTGCAGTTCCTCGGGGGTCACCGGGGAGGTGCTGAGCAGTTCGATCCGCTCCGGTGTGTCGTGATAGATGCGCTGGAACCGTCTGGCCACCTGCCGGTCGATGTCCTCCAGCTCGTGTTCCTTACGACGGAGCCCCTGCTTCATCACCTGGACTTCGTCGTCGGAGCGCGTGATCAGTGTTGCTTCGATCATTTGCTGGAGGTCGGATTGTTCTCGTGTCACGCCCGTTCTGCGCGTCATCAGCTCCGACAGGGTGCCGTCGTCGGCGGCCAGTCGGCTCCAGGTGTCGTCCTGGAGGTGTTGGTCCTGAAACGAGCGTCCTTTGGGCGCCTCACTGAGCAGCCAGATGAGCTCTTGCCACACCGGGTGCTGACTCATGGCAGCCGCTGACCTGCTTACCTTGCTGGTCAGGACGCGCGTCCCGTTGGCGACAATGGTCCGATCGTTGGCCTCCCGGTCCCCAGGTATCCGCAGGCTCGGCCGGGCCTGCTCATAGGTGTGTAGGGCATCGACCGCGGTGGTGATCCATTCCATGCCGCCGGTCTGCGCCAGTGTGACGGCCGCCGTCATCCCCGCAGCCGCCGACTCCACCGGGCGGTCCGCGCGGGTGAAGGCCTCTGCCGCACGACGGAGGGCGGGTATGCTCCGAGGGTCCGGCGAGCCGCCGATCACGTCCGTCCGAAGGGCCTGCCCCGCCAGGAATTCGGACATTCCCCTTCCCCACCAGTCGCCGGCGGCGCCGAGGTATTCGGCGGCTATGCCGCACATGGAGTAGCACTTCTCGCGATACTCGGGTAGGAGCATTCCGAGCCAGTTGTATTCATAGGCGGCGTGGTACCAGCACCGTCCGGCGTCCCCGAAAAGTCCGACCGTGCGGAATAGTTCAGCCGCGTGCTCGTACTCCGCCGCACGTTCCTTCCGCAGGTCAAGAAGGGCCGAGGTATTGCCGGACTGTACGAGACTCTGTGCGGCTTGCCGGCCACGACCGAGACTCTGTGCCCGCTGATAGCGGCACTGCGCCTCCATGCGGGTGTTCCCGGAGGCCGCGTACTGATCCGCCAGCTGAAGGAACCGGTCCGCAGCCGTTCGTACGTCAGTCATCCAGCGTCGCCCCCAAGCCTATCGCTGCCTCCTCTTCGAGGTCGGCAGCACCGGGTAGACCACGCACCAGGGCCAGCACCTGCTCGTATTCCTCGGCCGCCGAGCCAAAGTCCTTCAGGATCCGATGATTGTGCGCGAGCGCCAGCCGGAAGGTCGCCTCGGTGCGGCGGTCCCCCAGTCGGCCTGCGACGTCCGCGGCCTGCGCCGCCTGAGCGAGGGATCCCATGGGGTCTCCGGCCGCCAGCCGTGCCTGCGTCCGATACCGGAAGGCCACCAGTCGGAACGTGAGCAGACGCAGACTGTCGGTGTGCTCGGTCGCGGCGATGATCTGGTTGCTCAGCTCGGTGTCGGACCACCGGTTCAGGTCGGCCAATGTTTCCAGCTTGGCCGCCGAGGCCTCAAGATGTCCGGCCTGGTCCTCCGCCTGGGCAAACTGGCCGATGGCTCGGTCGAACCACAGAAGGCTCTCCTCGTGCCGGCCGTCGACTGTCAGAGCGTGCCCACTGCCCAGGAAAGCCTGGGCCGCCGGGGTCGCGAGCCCGTCCTGCTCGAAGATTTCCGCTGCCATGCGAAGCTGTTCGAACGCTGCGCCGCCGCGTTCCAGTTGGAACAGGTATCTGCCGAGCTCAAATCGGGCTGTAGCCTCCTTGCCTCGGTCGCCCGACTGCGAGAATTTTTCAGCGGCGGCTGCAAGGGCGGAAAGTTGTTGATCGGTATACGTACTACTGCCGCTCATTTCGATCATCTCCGAAAGCGGCCGAACTTGGACGCGGGCTGAGCCGCGTGCGGGATTACCGCCGAACCCGTCCTGATTCCTTCTCTTCAGGCTATCCACATCGGGGGAGGACTCGCAGCATGAACCGGGTGGCTACTCCGTCGGTGGGCATCAGGCTCCGCCCTGAAGGACAGCCCGCGTCCGAACTTGTCCCGGCAGGGAAGGGGGTGGGCCGCGCGTTCCCACGCCACCCCGACTGCGGACAGCACGCGTTTGAGGCCTCGCCGCCCCTGGCTGGACAGCTGGGCACCGTCCCCAAGAAAATCGAACGCCAGCGTCAGGTCCTGTGAGCCGACAGCGCAGAGCAACGCATTTCCGACCGGTCTCAACTATCAACGGTCGACGCGGAAAAGGACACGGACGCGAGACAGATGTGCTGTGGCCCTGGAATGAGACAGCCGAGAAAGCCCAGTTCAGCGCACAGGAATAGGACATTCCGAATGTGAACCTACAGGACGCCTGCCACGCGGCTGTGGCCCCCTACCCGATCCGCGCACTCGGGCATGACCAACTCCACGTTACCGTCGAGATGGTCACGGATGCCGCCGCCGACGCAATCGGCGACTCCGAGCGAGTGGTGCTCGTCGAAGCCCTGCGCGAGAAGCTGGCCACGGCCGAACCGGTCCACACCGAGATCGGCCACCCGTACAGCAACCGCGCCGGCGTCCTGTTCGATGTCTGGCCCGACCAGGACCTGCTCAACGTGCGGGCTCTGGTCCGTGACGCTGTACGGGAAGTACGCGGAGACGCCGCGGTTCTCCATGACGGCGGCCGGCCCCACATGGCACTCGGGTACAGCTGGGACACCTCCGACTCCGACCCTCTCAACAGCACCCTGCGCGCCATCACCCCGCGGCGGGTCCCGGTCACCATCTCCCGCCTGCACCTGCTCGACGTGACGTTCACCCAACAGCCCCTCGCCGACGGCCACAGGGCCTGGGACATCTCCTGGACACCGATCGCTGTGCTCCCCCTCGGCCGCGGGAACTGAACCCCACCGGCAAGCAGCCCGAACCCCACGGCCCATACAAACCCATTCACGAAGGAGCACTGCGGATGACGCTCACGCCTTCTACGGACAGGACCCTCGTGCAGGCCGAACAAGCCCGACACCAGGGCCGACTCAGCGAATCCGAGCGGTTATACGACAGCGTGGTCAACGCGCTCGCTGAGGCCGCGGACACCGACGAAGACCTGTGCCGGGTGCTGCACGGCTTCGCACTGACGCTGTACGGCCTCGAGCGATACGCCGAGGGCGAGTACCACCTGCGCAGGGCTCTGACGGGCCGGGGCAAGGCGCTCGGCCCGAGCGCATCGGAGACCATCGACACGCTGGCGCGCCTGGCCGAGGCCATCGGCGAGCAGGGCCGCTGGATCGAGGCGCACGCCCTGGCCCGCGAGGCATTCCGCCTCGGTCTGAGCGCGCTCGGAGCCGACCACGACGTCACCCGCGGGGCCCTGCTGGCGAGCGCCTGGGTGACGGTTTCCTCGGGCACCCCGCACGCGGACATCCTGGCCCGCGCCGTCGTCATGGCCCTGGACGGTTCCACCCACTCCGCCTCCGCCCGCAATCTCCTCGTCGTCGCCCTCCGCAAGAGCGGCCAGTACGAGGAGGGCGAGCGAGTGGCCCGCGAGACGCTCGTCATGCGCGAGGAGCAGCTGGGCCCTGAACATCCGCACACCCTGCTCCTGCGGTCCGATCTCGCGCTCACCCTGCACGCCGCCGGCCGCACGACCGAGGCCCTGACCTTGGCGGAGGAGAGCCTGGCTGCCGGCGAGCGAGCCCTGGGGCCGCACGCCCCGTGCACGGCGAGGCTACGCAAGGCCCGCCAGACGATCGCCGCCTGAACTCCGCCCGCCTTCCGTCGTCGCCGGTGTCGGCCGAACTGATCGAACGCGAAGTCTGCGCGCCAGTCCAGTGGCAGACTCCCCCCTATGGCCACCATCGACATAACGGGACTCGAGCCTGCCGCCGTTGTTGCCGCCCTGTACGACCACGCACGGCCCGTCGGGCTGGGCGTGGCGGCCGACGGCAGTGACAGGTCGCTGGATGTTGACGAGGCACGGCGGCTGCTCGATGAGGTGCCGACGATCTCTGTACGGCAGGCGCCGCCATCGGCCCTGCCGTATGCCGACATCTTCGGCAACCTATTCATCAACTATCTCCAGGGCCGCCCTCTATACGTCTCGATCGCCGGCTCCGAACTGGACACCGGCCGCTATGACCGCGATCACGGCGACGGCGCCGCCGAGCGCATCGTGGAAGCCCTGAAGCAGACCCGTGAAACAACGGCCTCAGCAGACTTGGACGCGGCTACGGGAGCAGAGGCATGAGAACCGGCACCCTGGCCATCAGCCACCAAGTGAACGTCGCCGCTTACCATTCCCTGCCCATACTCCCCACCTGGCACCCCTGCAACATGCATCATGGGCACGACTATCGGATCGTCTTGGAATTGACCGCACCGGCCAGCCTCGTCACCGATGACGCGGCCGACCATCTGCGAGTGGCCGCCGCGGAACTCGTCAGACACGGCGGGCCGCTTCACATGGAGGAGCTGGGGTACCTGGACGGCGGGGAGTTCAATCCTCGCGCGGACAGCCAGTGGCTCTCGGCGTGGGTACACCAGTGGGTGGCCGCGCGCCTACCGGAAGCCCTGAGTACCTACCTAGTGATCCAGGTCCAGGCTCCCGCAGTTGACCGCATCCCCATGGTCCACCGGGGTAGCGCAATCCCGGTATAGCACGACGGGCAGTTGGTCTGAGGCTGAAGTACCCACGCCCACCCCAAGGACAGCCACCAAGACGTCCTCGCCCGCTCCCCGTTCTCGCGAATCGACGTCGCCCGCTGGGACCGCACCGTCACCCGCGACCTGGACTCCGTGATCTGCCTCCAGTTCTCCTATAGCTACAGCAGTCCCGCCCAACTCGGCGACCGCAAGGACGCCTTCGAGCGTTACCTGCGCCAGGCCCTCACCGCTTTCAACCCCCGCGGCGCCTTCGCCGAGGCCGTACGCACCCTAGCCATCATCGCCACGCGGCCGTGAAGGCGGCGGTCGTCACACCGCCCCAAGGAGAGCATGACGGCGTCAGGCTCGGCGGCAGCGATCTCGAAGCTCGGAGATGACGGCTCTTTCGCGCGCGGTGACGGCACGGCCACCATGGCCACCCGGTCGGCCGCGTCGAGGAGGTCGCTCAGATCCCCCGGCTCGGCGTCCAGGCGCCGCCACACCCTCGGCGGGATCCATGTCGACCATGTGAGCGAGTCGTTCATCGACCACCAGATGCCGATCCCGGACCAGCCTCACCAAGTGCCGCCGCCTTTCGCCGTGGTGTGGTTACAGGCCGGCTTGCTGGAGGGTGGCCCGGCTACGACTTCGGGAAGTGTGCATGCCGGTCATACTCGGGGTGTCCGGGGTGGCAGATGTCCAAGATCTGCCGGCCGGGGACATCGGCGGCGTAGTGGATGGTGACGCCGTTGCCATTCAGGCCGAGGCGGGTACCGAGGAAGTCGAAGATGAGTTCCCGACCCGTGCCCGCGGCAGCTGGAGTGGAAACGTCGATGCCCGAGACGATCAGCGACGGGTGGCCGAGTCGGCGGATGCTCTCGAACCCTGCGCCCGTCCAGACCGGGCCGAACTGCCGCACCTCTCCGCCCCAGTTCGACAAGAACCGGACCGGCCAGGGCTTTGCGAGCGGCTGCCGGGAGCTAACCACGCTCACCTCGCCGAACCGCCTGTTTGCCACCTGGGCCGGCTCGTGGACCAGCGCGGTCGATTCCCGCAGAGCCGTCAGATAGGGCATGGCGATGCTGCCCGCCTGGATCGCCCGGTCCAGGCGCTCGGTCAGGGACTCCTCGGTCAAGGCTCGCAGTCCGACTGCCCGAACGTTCTCGATCTCGTGATCGAGGAGCCGGGTCGCGTGATAGGTGCGCAGTAGGCGCCCGGCAAGCATCTCGCGGACCTGGTCGTCGTACTCGGCGAGTTCGCTGGCCTCGTTGTGGAGGTCGCTCGCAGTATCGAGGCCCTCGGGTACGGAGAGGGCCAGTTCGGTGATCAGGTCGAAGAGGTCGGCCGGCCAGGTGGCGGAGTCGTCGAGGTCGACGGTGTCGGGTGCGGTCACGACACAGGCATACCGGATCGGGTCGGTTCCGCACATCGGTCTATCGGGGTGAACTGGCACCGGGGGGCGATCAGCCGTCCGGGCGGCTACGCGGCCTGCCTGCCCGGCACGTTGCCCGCAGGGCGGCCGTCATCGCCAGCAGGGTCGCGGCTTCGGCGCGACTGTAGTCGCCTGCGCGCGCTTGGACGCACTCAAAGCACCGTCTCTACGCGACCGCGCCGGTGACCACAGCCACTGACCTTTTCCGAGCGCTGCAACGCGTACTTATGCCATCCTGACTGGTTGGCCTGTAGAAGAAGCAGGCCCAGGAAGGGCATGGAATGACCACGTCCAACAAGTACGCCCCCTGGCCTCCCGCCACGGTCACCGCGGTCGCGGACGTTCTCGCCGACACGAACGAGGGACTGACCGGTGGGGAGATCGGTCTCCTGCTGGCCCAGATAGGCATAACGGACGCCGAGGGGTCCAGTAAGCGCAGGCGGCTGGCCCAGGCACTGCTCATAAGGCAGGCCCACGACCAAGCGTCGAACTGTGTGATCAAGTTCATCACCGAGGCCATGGCTCCCGTGCGCTACCGGCAGCATCCCGACGTGTTCTCCCGGCGTCGTGACGACCTCAACGAGGTCCTGGTCCACGTCGGCCTGCGCGTCAACAACGAGGGCAAGGTGGCACGAGGGCCAGCCGCGAGCACGCTGGATCAGGCCGCCGAGCACGCCAACTCCCTGCGAGCGGAACTTCGCCGTCGTGGAACGCATCCGGAAGTCCTGGCGTACTGCACCAAGGAGATCCTGGCCAGGAACGCCTTCCACGCCAGCCTGGAAGCTGCCAAGTCCGTCTTCGACCGCCTCCGGCAGCTCACCGGCGAGCAGCTGGACGGCTCCCGCCTGATCGACGCCGTGCTCATGCCCGGTTCTACGGGTACGCCGCGCGTCGCCATCAACACCGGAACGACCAAGACGGAGGAAGACGAGCAGAAGGGGTTCGCGGCCCTGATCAAGGGGCTGGGCAGCATGTACCGCAACCCCACGGCGCACGATCCGCGGCTTCACCGGCCCGTAACCGACGACGAGCTACTGGAACTGCTGACCACCTTGTCGATGGTTCACCGCCGTCTCGACCACGCTCGTGTGAAGCCCTGACCGACGCCGCCGTGGCCACCGCTGCCCCGTCCATGGAGCAGTGGCTCCCGCCCCGCCAGAGCCACTCCAACGGAGGCCGTTCGAACCGTCCCGGATCTTCCGCGAGGTCCGGCACATCGAGTGCACCACCGCCATCCGGGCGTGACCTCCATGGCCTGGCCGTCAGCTGACGCCCGAGGGAACCTTCTGGATGGGTCACGGTGGGGGGTATGGCCGAGCTGATCGAGACCCTCGCGTACGAAGTCGACGACCAGGTGGTCCGGGAATCCCGCGACGTCCTGCCGACGCGTCAGGCCGCCTGAAGCTCGGCCACCAGCCGTGAGGCTTCCTTCCTCGCCCGCACCAGCAGGGGATCGTCCTCGTAGGGGTGGGGGCCGACGATCTTCGACAGGAAGAACAGTGCCATCAGCTTGCCATCCCGGCTCTCCAGATCCGCCAGCCGCTCGCGGTGGACCCGGTCCGCGAGTTCCGGGACGGCAAGGGCGTTGCCCCACAACGTTGCTGCGTCCAGCCCGCGCGGGGCCATGCCCCAGTCCTCCCAGTCGATGACGCAGAACTCCGGGCCCATCACGTTCGCCCACGTCAGATCCGCGTGCGCCGCAGCCCACTGCCCGACCAGGGTGTCCTCGACCTCGGGGAAGACCTCGCCCAGCTTCGCCGTCACCAGTTCCTGCGTCATCAGCTCGGTGTCCGGCGTGGCTACGCGCGGGGTGCGGTGGGCGGCGAGCGCGTCGAGGGAGGTGTTCAGCGCGGCCCACCACGTCTCGGGCAAGTCAGGGTCCCTGAGGACGAGGGCGCCCTTCCCGATCGGCGGGGCGCTGATCAGCTCCAGCTCATCCGCCCGCCACATAGCCGGCTCACTCTCGTCCCGCCAGGCCAGCCCCCGGTACCACTGCGGCATCACCACGCCGTCAAGGACAGCGGCGGCCTCAGTCCCGTTCCACCCCTGGACGCCGATCCGCTCGAACCCCCGCCGCTCGATCCGCACCCACGTACCCCGATCGGTCCGGCCGCCCAGCGACCGGCGTTTACGGATCACCGTGGCCCGGTCCAGGCGCACCCCCAGCCCCTGCTCCACCCGGTCCAGCACCACATTGACCGGTTCCTTACGCAGATCCACCACGCGTGCCACAGCCAGAGTCATAAAGGCGAGGCTAGCGAGCCATACGACGGTGCCGCCCCGCTCGAGAGTGACCAAAACTGCGAGAAGGCATGCATGAACACCAGGCCAAGCCTCCCGTGGTGCATCTGATCGGATGCAGACGCGCCCCACCGGGCAGCTCGCCCGCCCCGGAGCGCTCCGACCACGTAGGGGCTTCGTATGTCGGCCGGGTCAACCGTCGAGCTTGTTCAGCATGACGGCGTACACGGGGCTGTCGGGGAACGGCTGGTTCTCGCCGATCTTGCGGTAGCCCCAGCCCTCGTACATCGCCTGAAGCCGGGGCCGCTTCGTGTCCACCGTGAGGACCGCCCACGACTCCGGGCGTCCGGCGAGAAGCGCGTCGTGCAGACGGGGCCCGAGGCCAGTCTTGCGCCACTTCGGGCGCACCATCAGCTCGGAGACGGAGAACGTGGCGGGATCCTCCGGCTGGGTGTCGAGGTGCCCCTGCCACCACTCCCTCCCCGCGGTGGCGGGAGCGCCGTAAGTGAATCCGACCGGCACGTCACCGTCGTAGGCGATCACGCACGCGAATCCCTCGTTGCCGCCCCAGTGGTCCACGAACCATGGGAAGCGCTGCACGAACTCCTCGTGCCGGCGGTCGGCGTACGCATCCTCGTGCACATCCAGCAGCGTCTGCCGGATGCCTCCGAGATCGTCGTGGCTGTAGTGCCGCAAGGTGGTGTCGGTCAACGGACGCTCCATTGGGTGCGGTAGCGGTCGGCCCACTCCCGGGCCGTCCGGTCGGTGGGGGCAAGGTTGAAAAGGCCGCGCTGGAAGTCCCCGAGCTGGGTTCGCATCCGGCCCGGGAGTGGGCCGCCGCCCATCAGCTCGAACGCGTCTCCAGTCGTCGCGCACGCCTGTCCGACGTCACCCTGGCGAAGCTGCGCGTGGGCGAGCCGGACCATGGTCATGGCCCTGTTACGCCGGAACTCGGCGGGCAGCGCTGCCAGCGCTCGGTACGAAGCGGCCTCAGCATGGGCAGGCTCGTCGAGGAGGTCGTGGACGATCGCGGTAAGCGCTGCCAGTTCCGCAGGTCCGTAGAAGCCGATCCACGCCGGTCGGGGAACATCCTCGGCTTTGGCAAGGGCGCCCTGGGCGTAGCCGAGGGAGCGCAGCGCGGGCTGCCGGTCGCGGCGGGAGGCGTGCCCGATCGCCGTCCGGGCATGGGCGAGGGAAGAGAACAGCGGATCCCGGCGCGCGGTGGCCGTGGTCTGCGCAGCCTGGGAGGCGGCGATGCCCTCCCCGTAGTCGTGGCGCTGGTGCGCGAGCATCGCTGTGGAATTCCACACCCTCATCTGCGCCATCGGGTCCTGCGCCAGCCCGGCCAACCGCAGGGCCTCCGCCAGTTGAATACGGGCACGGTCGAGCTGCCGGGCGTCAATACACGACCAGGCGGCCGAGGCGGTGTAGTGCGAGGCCACCGAGAAGAGGCGCTGCCGTACGGTCTGAGAGGCGGCCCGCTGCTGCAACCCGATCGCCTCTGCCGCCCCAGCGAGCGCAGCTCTCTCCAGGGCGGTGTGACCGCCCCGGGCCTGGTCCAGCGCGGTCAGAGCAGCCATTCCTTCACGCAGGCGGATCACGTCTGCTGTTCCGACCGTGCGGCGCCCGGACGGGGCGGGAGCAGCGATGGCGACGGCCGCGCCGGCGGTCAGGGTCCAGAACGTACGGCGGTGCACGGGGTCCTCCGGTGGTGCAGTGGCGGGTGAGGCGAACCCTAAATCCGACAATGGGCATCCGAACACCTGCTCAAGCGCAGCGCGGGTCCGCCCGATCGGCCGTGTAGTGCGTCCGTTCACCAGATTCCACACGCTGCGCGCGGACATATTTCCCGGCCTGCCGGTGATCGCATGCAGCGCCGCGTTCATCTGACCTGCTAACTCCTCCTGAGTCAGCCCCAGATCAGCCATCCGCTGCCGAAGTACGGCGTTCTCTGCCATGCCCAGACCGTAGCGACGGGCTCACCCGCAGGACACCTGCTCGGGTAATCCATCCGTAAAGTCTTCCGGCTGCCCGCGACCCACCACCCGCAACCTTTCCTGTCGCCAAAACCGTTGCGGTCGTTGACTAAGCATCACGCCGCCGGAATGGCCCAGGCTCCCCGCCCGGCGGCAGGAGGAGGAGGAGGAGGAGGAGAGCCCCGTCCATGTCCCCCGCATGGGCGGGGTCATCGCCCGACGAGGAGGCATCGCCGTGACCACCGCGCACCGCCCGCCGTCCCACCAGTCGCTGCCCGCGTGGCTGTACGAGGGCGCCCGGGTCCTGGACCCGGAGAAGGACCGCGAGGCGATCGTGCAGTTCATCGGCCCGTGGGAGGACCCGCAGACCCGTCGTATAGACCCCTGCGGGGTGTTCCTGCGGCCCGAGGGCGGCGGCATGGAGTGGATCGTCGCGCCCGGCGCCGTACGAGAGGCGGAGGGCCGGTGAGGTTACGGCTGTTGGACGGGACCGAGCTGGCCAGCGACCCCGCCCGCTGCGTGGAATTCGCACTCGACCAGGTGCGCGTCGAAGACGGGCACCTGGTCCTGCGGATTACCCCGGCGGACCTCGTACACCTGCGGATCGAGACCGACATCGTCCTGCGGGAAATCCGCGGTGAGGCCCTCCGCGCGGAACACGCCTGGCGACGCGCCCTCGGCGAGTGGCACGAGGAAGGCCGCTCGGCCGTCGAAGCCCGCGCACCCGACGTTACGTTGCTCGCCCGGGTCCTCGAAGCCTTGCGCCGCGAAGCCCTGGTGCTCGTGTAGGCGCATCACAGATTTCCGCCCCCGAACCTTCCAGGCAGTCGGCACGGGGGCGGAACGGCGCCGGAAGTGACGCCCCACGGGCTTCCGGCGCCATCCACGCACCACTCGCACACGATCGAGAGGACCACCATGAGCGCCACCCTGACCCCCGAAAAGGTCGAACTCGGACGGTTCTTCACCGTCAGCGCCGCCCGCTTCAAGGACGGCCACGCCACGGTCGAGATGTTCTCCGGCGCGATCGACGCCGAATGGCACGAGCTGCTCGACTCCCCCGAGTACCCGGAGTTCTGCACGCAGCACGCCGGCCAGCAGATCGGCCACGCCCCGCTGAAGGGCTCGGGCGAGATCGCCTGGGTCACCGCGTACGAGGCGCTGTTCGGCCCGCTGCCCGAGGTCTGGTTCACCAACGCGGCCGGCGAGGTCGACACCGGGGCCCTGCACCGCTACCAGACGACCGGCATCGTCGTCGCGGAATGGGACTGCTCGCCGATCGGCGGCGGCGACGGGGACGACGTGGTTCCCGAGTCCCGGGAGATAGCAGCCGCGTGATCACCGCGCACGCTGCCGGAGCGCTCCGGTCCACAGCCGGGGCGCTCCGCCTCATCCAAGCCCGCACCACACACCCGAGAACCGTGGATATCGCCGCGTACGTCCAGGCGGTGTCTGCGCACTGCCCGTATCTCGCGCCGTCCGTCGAACGGGGGGTGACCGGGTGGACCGTGTACGAAGCTGCCGGGGACGCGGGAGCGGTCGAAGCGGAGGTGTTCCATGCCGCGGTCCAGGCTGCCGAATGGGTACGGCCGTTGGCCTCCCGCCGCCACGGGATGCTCGTGTGCGAGAACATCGTCGTCCTGGGCGCGGATGCCGGGACGCTGGTGTGGCCGCACTGGGCGCTGAAGAATCTGTACGGGCCGGTGGGCTTGATGTTCGGGAAGTTCACGGCTGGCGAGGTTCGCGGCGACATCCCGGTGCCCCCGGTCTCGTTCCTCCCCGTGCGGGTCGCAGTACGGCCCCGTGACCCGCGTTTCCTCGGCGCTACACCCGAGTTGGCCGCCGCGGTGGCGGAAGCGGTCGATGACGGCCGTGACGTCCTATACGGCATCGGACACGACTGGACGGAGATCAGACAATGGGCGCAGCACCTCCTCCCGAAGCACTAGAAGCCCTGGAACAGCGGTTCGGGACCGTCGCGCACGACCTCCTGAGCGACCGGCGGGGCTCCAGGGCATGGAAGATTACGACGCACGGGGCGACACTGTTGCTGAAGGCCAACGCTCCCGAAGACGACGGCGCCAGGAACAAGGCTGCCGAGATGGAGCAGGAAGACCGCCACCTCCTGGTCCTGACCGAGGCAGCCGCGATCCGTCCCTCCTACCGGATCGACGCGGGAGCGTGGGCCGGCGGGCGGTGGCTAGCCGTGGAGTGGGTTGACGGCGCACCGCTGTGGCGGGCCCTGGCCCCCACCCGCGAAGACACCGGAAACACCACCGCGCACCGCGCCCTGCTGCTCCGCATCGCGCAGACGTGGGCCGCCCGCCTCGCCTCGATGCACGCTACCGGGTGGACCCACGCGGACGTCCAGCCCACCAACACCCTCGTCGACCCCGACGGCGCCGCCCACGCGATCGACTACGCCCTGGCCTGCGGCCCCGCCACCGCCCGCCTGCCCTACCGGGGGGCGCTCACCCACACCACCGCCCCCGAAATCGCCGATGCCATCCTGTCCACAGCCGACGACGTCCACGTCCAGGCCAAGCCGCCTGCCGACATCTGGGGTCTGGGCGCCTCGCTGTTCTGGTGCTGGACCGGGCACCGCCCCGGCATCTACGAGGACGACACACAACGCCTGGACAAGCTCCGCACTCTGGCGGAGGGGAAGCTGCACGTCCTCCAGGACGTCCAGCCGTGGGCGTTCCCGGCCCTGAAGGAGCTGATCGAGGCGTGCCTGGCGCCGGACCCCGACCAGCGGCCCACGGCCGCCGAGGTGGCCGCATGGTCACGCTGAGGAGGCTGACCCCCGACGACGCTCCCGCCGTGGCTCGTATCTACAGCGGGGCCTCGGTCCGCTTCACCCACGGCGAGGACTACCGGATGACGGTCGAGGACGCCGCCGTGCGCCTGAAGAAGATCCACGACCAGGATCACGCCGTCCCCCGCAGCCACTGGAACCTCGGCATCACCGTAACCGGCGACCTGATCGGCGTCATCAAATCTCGCAAGCGCAGCCCCGACTTGGCCACGCTCAGCTACATCCTGCGCGAGGACACCTGGGGCCACGGCCACGCCACCGACGCCGTACGGCAGTTCGTCCCGCTCGTCTTCGCCGAAGCCGCGGTGGCACGTCTGGAAGCCAAACACCACCCCGACAACCCGGCCTCCGGCCGCGTCCTGGCCAAGGCCGGGTTCACCCGACTCGGCGTACACGAGGGCTACACCGAGTATCGGATCAGTCTGCCCTCGCCGTAACGGGAAGATCCGTCGACCGGAATTGCCCTTCCGGCCCATGGGATGAGCGGATCTACTCGGTCGACGATCAGGTGGTCCGGGAATACCGCGACGTCCTGCGGACGCGTCAGGTCGCCTGAAGCTCGGCCACCAGCCGTGAGGCTTCCCTCCTCGCCGGCACCAGCAGGGGATTGTCCTCGTAGGCGTGGGGGCCGACGATCTTCGAGAGGAAGAACAGCGCCATCGGCTTGCCGTCCCGGCTCTCCAGATCCGCCCGCCGCTCGCAGTGGACCCGGTCCGCGAGTTCCGGGACGGCAAGGGCGTTGCCCCACAGCGTTGCGTCCCCAACATCCAGGGCATGGGCAAGCTGCGCTACGTGATGGAGCAGGCCTTCGCCCTGCTCCACCAGTTCAAACGCCTCGCCGTCCGTTGGGAACGCCGCACCGAACTCCACGACGCCTTCGTCTCCCTCGCCTGCGCTCTGATCCTGGCGACGTCTCAACAAACCCGATTCATGATCACCTTAGAAGCAGATGCTGGTGCAGTGCTTCACCCCCTTCTTCTCCTCACAGTCCTTCCAGCAGAGACACATCTTGCCGATGCACTCCGGACCCACGATCGCCTGCACCTGGCCGTCCACCGCGTACTCGGCAGAGAGGTGCTGCCCGTCGGGGAGCTCAATGCCCCGTTCCCGTAGAAATTCCACTGGATCAGGCAGCTCGACAGGCCCTGATCCCCTGGTACTCACCACACCCTTGACGCTTTTGAAGTAATCCTCCACCGCAGGTGCCACGCCTTCACGGGTGAGGAATTCCATCTGCGCCTTCAGTGCCTCAATGTCCATGGATAGATAATGGCGCGCCGACCGCTCAATGTCGCGCAACACGCTCGTTCTGGTGTAGCGAACCCAAGGGCCCTGCCGGCCAGGCATCGGCACCTTGTGAGGAACCCCGCACAATTCGACCCTCCGATCAACGCCATGCCCCAATCCGATCACTTGCGGACCTGAGGGGCCTAAGTCGAATATTTCATTTCTCAACAAATGACAAGCCCACCTTCATTTCATCCAGGCACAACAGTCCTGATTGATGATGGGTTATTTATCACACCGATGCCGAAGATCACAAAGATGACCAAACCTGCTAGAAATAGAAGCAGCTGCAGCGCCCAGGGAATCCTGAGTGACTTTTGGTAAATTCCTTTACCGACATGAGAAAGTCCAGCGAGCGCAAGAAGCGAACCTACGCCGAATATTATCGACGCCAAGAATAGTAGCCATGACACAACAAGCAGGTCTTTGTGATTACTGACTGCGTCACCCGCCCAGTTCTTCGAGAATGTGAGCGATATAGCTAGGATGCCGGAAGAGAGGGTGATCACCGCAGCAATGGAGTCCTTAGCTAGCCCGTAGATCGTCTTGTGGTCGGGCTCCTGTTGCTTTCCGTTTTCCAGGGTCACGATTGGCCACCTTGTCAATCACTACCATGATGCGTGTCGACGGCCATGGGGCCGCGTCTCGCGCTGCCCTCTCACTGCGCATCTCCCGACGCCCCGCCGGTCAGTGGACAGAAAGGCGGGAAGGGGCAGTTCATTTGCATCACCTCGGCAAGGGATGCCGCGTCGACAGTGGGAGCAACTCTTCGATCGGTTGTATCGATCCGCTCGCGCAGTTGAATAACGGCGGAATGCACTACCTTTCCGAGGCCCTCCTTCGCTTCGTCGAAAATCTGATCCCTAATGCTCGGATTGGCGTCTCGAACTGCCCGACTTCCGGTCTGCAAGAGATTCTCGACCATGCGCTCCGCTCGTGGCTCCAGGACCAACCCAGCGGTCTCTCGGTCAACGATTTCACGGAACTCTGGGAGAACCTCCTCCGGTTCGTTCACGGAATTCACACTATCCTCCAACGGGGCGAATGTTGAACAGTCGCAGGTCGCTGCCGTGAAGCTGCACCGCAAATCTTGCGCGCCACCTTCGAGGGTGCGGCATGCGGACCCAGTGCAATAAACACGGGGTGGTGCGGCGCATACCGAAGCGCAAACCATTGCAACCAACTTGGCCGGCTCACAGGGGCATGGCCGGTTACTGGAGCGCCCACTTGAACGCCACCGATGGTGGATCAGTGCTCGCGGAGGCACTGACTGCCAATACTCATAACGTTAGGCCACGCCCCGGCCCGTCGCGACCGGAAGATAGTAAGCACTCGGGAGCTGCCTCTGAGTCCCGATAAATCCGGGCAAGTAGCGCTTGTTGCATGAACAAACACTTCGCTGAGTGTCTAACCGCGTGACGGTGCCGACCTTCATGCACGGGCAGGCGCGTAGGCCATCGGCAGATCCTGCCAGGTGCGGAAGAAGGCCGGAGAGGTTCCTGGCAGGCTGCGCGCAAGCCGCGGGCCGAACCCGCGAACTCACCGTTCACGACTCAACGTCGAGCGCGGGGACCCTATGCCGCGGCTGTGGCCCGCCGGGAGGCCCTGGCCATCCTGCTCCGGCGCCAACCGATCCCGCGGGGCGTTTGAGTCCACCTTTTCGTGGAGTGGATGCAGGGGCTGCACGCGGCATGGGTCACCGCGACGCCATCGCTCGGCCGACCAGCACAGCTCATTGGAGGGGAACGGCGTGGTGCTATGGCAGGCCGCGACCGCTCTCGATATCCTCGGTCCGCCGGTGGAGCGCTGCCCGCACCGTCGGACGAAGTGACGTGACCGTCGCACTAAGGAACACGCGCCGGTCGTCGTCCAGGAGCAGCCGGGAGGCCACACCGGGGGTAAAACCACCTGTGCACGGCACCGGACCGGCCACCCGCGACTCCAGCCGGGATTCCACGTAATCACGCGCAGCGGCCGGAAGCGAGCCCCATTCAGGCTGGACCGAAGTTGCGGACATGTGGTACTCCCTGGGACCGAATCCCGGGAAAACAGACGCTTCCGACAGGCTAGTGTCCTGCGCCGCAAGTGCGTTGAAGAACTCCAGCGAGGTGTCGGCGGCGAAGCTCCCTTGACGGCGGAGGTGTTCGCGCCTCTCTCAGCGGAAAACCACGGGCGCACGCCGACGGCACGCGGGATCATGAGGCATGAGTCCGGATGACTGGCACCTCACCGAAGACCTCGACGACTTTCTCGCTCGCGCTGGAGACTTCCTGCAGTCGCGTCCCGCCCTGCACACCGTCCCGCTGACGGTGACCGAGGCACTGCGTACACGCGGGGCGGACGCGTACGGCGCAGACGCCCCCATCTTCGGCCTGCTGGAGCGGGCGGGCGAGGTCCGCGCAACCTTCTTCCGCACCCCGCCCCGCCGCCTGACCCTCACCCCCCTCACCCCCGAAGAGGCCGACAGCCTCGCCGCCCACCTAGCCGACCTAGGCCACCCCCTCCCCGGCGTCAACGCAGACCACGACACCGCCACCTCCTTCGCCGAGGCTTGGCAGCGGCACACGGGCGCAATACCGACGCTGCACGAGCGGGAGCGGCTGTACCGCCTGGGCACGCTCACGCCACCGGACCCGTTCCCTGAGGGCCGGGGGCGAGTCGCGGGCGAGCAGGACCGCGAGCAACTCATGCTCTGGCACCGCGAGTTCGTTACCGACATCGGAGGAACACCCTCTGCGGACAACAGCTCGTGGGCGGACACGCGCATCGCCCACGAACGCGTCACGCTCTGGGAAACCCCGGACGGCACCCCCGTCTCCATGGCGGGCAGGACCCCCATGGTCGCGGGCCAGATCCGGGTGGCCCCCGTCTATACCCCGGCCCACCTGCGCGGCCGCGGATACGCGGGCGCCGCGACAGTCGAGGTGAGCCGGGCCGCTCTAGCCGCGGGCGCGGCGGAGGTCCTGCTGTTCGCGGACCTGGCCAACCCCACCAGTAACGGCCTCTATCAGCGGATTGGCTACCGCCCGATTGCCGACTTCGCGGTGTACGACTTCTAGTCCCGTACTTCGCGGGTCGTTGATTCGTATGGTGTGACCGGTCCGGGAGTGTCCCTGATCGGTGGTGTGGCGTTGGTCCGGGTGTGTCGATGACTTCCCGGTCCCCGCGGCCACGGTCCCAGCGTCAGCGCCTTGAAGTTGTGGTGACGTCCGTGGTGGAAAAGCGTCTGGGCGCTCTGCCTGTCGCTGCCGAGTTTCTGCGCCGGCTGGATGTGGCCGGGGTCGTCGACGAGGTGTGTCCGGGCGGCGCGAGCTCCCATCTGACGCACGGGCAGGTCATCGAGGCGCTGGTGGCCAACCGGCTGACCTCGCCCGCACCGCTGGTGCGGGTCGGGGACTGGGCCCGCACCTGGGCGGTGGAGGAGGTCTTCGGCATCACACCGGACCTGCTCAACGACGACCGTCTGGCCCGCGCCCTGGACGCGATCGCCCCGAAGCTGGAGGTCATCGCGGGCACCGTCGGTGCCCGGGCGATCGCCGAGTTCGGGATCGACGTCTCCCGGCTGCACTGGGACATGACCAGCATGTCCGTCCATGGCGCCTTCCCCGCTGGAGACCAGGACGAGCAGTACCCGCTCATCGCCTGCAACGGGCATCCCAAGGACCGGCGCCTGGACCTGAAACAGGTCCAGGCCGGGCTCGCGGTGTCCGCCGACGGCGGCATCCCCGTGCACTCCCGGGTCTTCAGCGGCGCCGCGGCCGAAGTCAGCCAGGTCGTCGGAGCGATGAACGACCTCAAAGCGATGGCCGGCACCCACGAGTTCCTGATGGTCGCCGACTCCAAGCTGGTGTCCTACTCCAACATCACCGCCCTGTTGGAGGCCGGGGTGGAGTTCATCGCGCCCGTCCCGGCCGCTCAGATCAAGGACGACGTCTACGCGGTCCTGGACCCTGAGCGGGCCGAGACCGTCGACTGGGTGCCCGGGCGGGACGAGAGGAAACCGGAGCCGGAACGGGAGACATACCGCGTCCTGGAGGACCTTCACACGCTGACCGGCCGCCGCAAGAGCGACCGCCGCTGACCGTGCGCCGGATCCTGGTCCATTCCACCGCCGTCGCGGCCGGCCAGCAGGCGGCCCGGGCCAAACGACTGGCCAAAGCCGCCGAAGACCTCGACAAGCTCACCGCCGCGGCGGGCGGACGGCACTACAAGACCCGGGAGAAGATCGTCGCCCGGATCGGCGTCGTCACGGCCAAACGCCGCGTCACCTCCTGCCTGCGCTGGCACATCACCGCCGACGAACACGGCACCCCCGGCCTCACCTGGCACTTCGATCAGGACGTACTCAAGGCCGAAGCAGCCGTCGACGGCTGGTACGCACTCATCACCAGCGTCCCGGCCAACAAGGCCGACCCGGCCCAGGTACTGATCCATTACAAAGGCCAGGGCGCGGTCGAACGGCGTTACCACGACTTCAAGGGCCCCCTCGCGGTCGCACCGGTCTTCGTGCAGCACAACCGGCGCGTCGCCGCGCTGATCCAGGTGATCTGCCTGGCCCTGCTCGTCTTCTGTCTGATCGAGCGGCAGGTCAGACGCGCTCTGGGCCCCGACGAGACCATGGCCGGCCTCTACCCGGACAACCGCCGGGTCCGTCCCACCGGCCGGATGATCCTCTACCACCTCGGCGAACTCACCCTGCGGATCGGCAACGTCACCGACCCGCCAACCGTCCAGATCAACCGCGGCGTCCAACTCCACCTCCTCGACCTCCTCGACACCGACATCACACAAACCCGCTGGCCACAGACCTGAAACGGTCACCCGCGAAGTACGGGTCTAGTGTGCCGCGCCGGAGATCCGACGAAGAACTCCTGAGGGCCCCGTGGCGGGCAGCACAGCGAACACATCTGCCGCAGGGGACTTCTCCGCCGAACCTCGCTGGACTTCTTCGACGAACTTGCGGCGCAGGACACTAGCGATCCAGCAAGGCGTCGTGCCGTCGTTCAGCCACCGGCCGGTGGCCGGCAGACGCGGTGCCGCCATCCGCCGCCCTTCCCATGACGCCGCGACCCTGCCGGGGACCTGATGACCGCCCACCGGAGCTCGAGTTGGCCGTTTCCAGGGTGGAGCCCATAGCCTGTCGGTAGGTTGATGATCGTGGACACGCAGATACCCGACTCGCCGGCCGCCCGAGTGCTGGCTCTGCTGAACGAGGTCGACCGGCTGCGCGACGAGAGCCGGTACGAAGACGCGTTCTGGACCGCGCAAGAAGCCCTGGAGGCCATGCCAGCCGACAGCTCAGTGAAGTCGCAAGAGTTCGAGGAACTCCAGCTCGTCGCCTGGCTCAAGCGCGATCACTGCCAGGACCAGTGGACTGAACAGCTCCGCCATCACCGCAGGCCAGAACATCCGATTTCCGGCCCGACATAGCGAGGTCCGCAGGCCCTGCCTCGTGCGCGCCCGATCCCGCGCGGTCTCTTCTCGGCCGGATGGGGCACTGCGTGGCGCGGGCTGCACTACCACCCGGGCCGAGCACGACAGGCCACGGCGCAGCACGGCACTAGGGTGACGTCGAGGCGAGCGAAAGGGATCCGCAATGCGCGCGCATGAGCACGGGTCTGTGGAACTGCCGGGGGGACCGACCAACGCCGAAGGGCGAGCCGTCAACGAGGCCCTGCTCGGTGCCCTGATGGCGGCGGCGATCAAGGGTTGCACCGAATGCGTGGACCGGCGGCTGGACGAGATCGCCGGTGAGCCGGCCTGCCTTGCACGCTTGGTGGAGGTGACCCGGCTGACCACGCTGCGTCTGCACCGCGGGGAGATCCCCGGGTTCATGACGGACGATGACGACACGTTCGGTCCCGCCGCGCCGGAGCTCAAGCGTCTGGTGCGGGCCGCTACCGCCGCCGAACCCTTGACCGAGGTGTGCGAGCAGCTGACGATCACCGAGCGTCGGGCCGCGGCCGAGTACGCCATCGAGCTGCTCGTCGGCGCGTTGACGCTCGCAAACTCGACCGGACTCGATGACGCGGAGACACTGGCACAGATGTGCTGCGCGATCAGTGCCCTGCTCGTCGAGTGGTGGTTCACGACCGTGCCGATGGCCGCCAGGGAGTTCACCGAGACGTGGCGGCGGTGGGCGTTCGGACACCGGGAGGCTGGTCTGCCGGGCAACGGCGTCCAGGCAGTCGCGCTGCTGTTGGGAGCCGTGCTCCACGACCAGGCGCTCCAGGACCGGGTGCCCGTCGAGAAGCTCCGTACCCTGGTCTTCACGCGCACGCTGCCCTCGCTCCAGGAGCCGGAGCGCGCCGCTGGCATTCTGAGCGCGTTCGCGGCACCGCCCGACACCGACGACATCACCGTGCCCGTCAAGCGCTTCGCCCGGAGCAACCCCGCCTTCCTCGCGGAGATGTGCCTTCTTGCCCGGCACACACTCACCGTTCACGCCGAGAACTGCCCCCACGGCCTGCGCGAGACGAACCACGAGTGCACCCTCGCCCACCGGGCACCCGCTCTGGCCGGCGACACACAGACCTTGGTTGCCGCGCCAACCCCCGAGGAAGGCCAGCGCGTGGCCCTGCCCCGCATCGGGTACAGCGAGGACGAACCTGTTGAGGGCGCCCCCGACGGATACGGCGCCGACCACACCTGGCAGATCAACGTCGCCCGGATCCTGCTGAAGCGCTTCGACGCCAGCATCGCCCGCTGGAACGAGAACATCTCCGAGGACTCCTCCATCAGCGAGCCGAACTACCAGCACGAGACCGGCCTGGAGGCGTTGGCATGCCCCGCCTGCGGCAGCCGGGCGTCCTTCCTCGCCGAAGGACGTTGGGACGATCCCCTCACGCTGCACTGCCGTTGCGGCGTCACCCTGATGTCGCCCGTTGACGCCGGCCCCGAGGACCTGGGCCGCCGCCTCCTCAAGCGGCTCATCCTGTGCGAGGCGGACCCCGCCTACGCGGCCCGCCGCCTGATGCAGCCGCTCGCCGAGTACCGGGAGCGCGAACACCAAGCCCGAACCGGCAGCTGGTATCGCGGCCTGGACGGCGAGGACGTTGCCCTCGTCGAGGCCGTCGACCTCAGCAACAACGATCTTGTGCAGGCATTGACGGCGGCTCTGCAGCCGAAGCTGCCCGAGCGCCATGGCGGCCGCACACTGACCCTGCTCCTGCTCCAGGTCCTGTACTCGCTGTCCGCCCCGGCCGTACGCGACAGCCAGGACGGCCAAAACCTGACCGACGCAGTACGCACCCTCGTGGCCGATCTACAGGAGGAAAGCGCACGCTGGGCGCCGACCCGGCAGCCACTCCTAGACCGGCTCCAGGCATGGCGCGCTGAGGGCGGCCCGCAGATGTGGCAGGAAGCATGGGACCGAACCCTTGAGGTGGCCGGCCACCGCTTCAAGCGCAACCGGGTCGGTGACGGTCGGCTCAGCGACGGCTGCGCCGGCCTCACCCTCGCCCTGTACCTCCTGGCCCGAGAGACGGAAAGCGCCATCGAACAGATCGGCATCGACGACGTCCGCGGCCTGCTGTCCGCCGACAGCCAGGACGATGCGACCGTCCGCACCGAGGACGTGCCGCAGCAGTGGGGCGCACGGCTCCAGGCGCTCGGCCACGACCTCGACGCCACCGACGATCCCATCGCCCGGTTGTGGCGCCACCTAGCCACCGACCGTTCCACCGGTACGTTCGGCGACCGCCAAGGGCCCGCCCTGGCAGTCAGTCTCGACGCCCTCATCGGCCCGCGCTCCTGCTACGCCATCCGCTTCTGAAGGTCCGCCACCACGGTCACCACGACCCGCCCCATCGATCCCCAGGAGTCGTCCGTCGCGCAAATCATGGCCGACTCTCCCGTGGACCGTGCGCGCCATCGTCCACGACTTTCCCGCCCTCGGTCGCGCCACCGGTGAAGGCCAGGCCCGCATCAACGTCTTTGCCCTCACCGGCCCGGGCACTGCGGTCACCCGAGCGTTCTCCCCCGCGACCGTGTGCCGGAGGCCCCCGCGTGGGGCTCGGCCACCACCCCGCTCGCCCCGCACCTTGTGCGCCACCACCTGGTCCGGCGCCAGCGGATCAGATCGGGTCTGCACGGCGAGATTATGCGAGACGCATCAGGTGCACCGTCAAGAATGGCGTCATGGACCATCGGATCGAAGTGCCTGAGCCTGACGATGCCGCCTCGGTGGGGCGGATGCAGTTGAGGGCTTGGCTCCAGACGTACCCCAACGAAGCCGCGGGGATCGATGAGGCGTGGATCCGCGAGCACCGAGGGGTCGCTGTCACCACGGAGGGCATTGCCCAGTGGCGCACGTTCATTGAGAACGCCGTACGGCAGCCAGATCTGCTGTTTTGCCGTGTCGTCCGTTCCGGGGCGGAGGTCGTCGGCATCCTTTGCGGCCGCCGAGATGAGATTGTCACCCTCGGGCCGATGTATCTCGTGAACGAAGCCCAAGGCCAAGGTACCGGCGATCGGCTGATGAACGAATTCCTGCCTTGGGTGAACGGCGCTTCCACACACCTGTGGGTGACCGACTACAACAGAAGGGCGATCCGCTTCTACGAACGGTACGGATTCAGGACCACAGGCGAGCGCGAGCTCTGGCGATCCAAGTTGCCCAATGTGCGTATGGTCCGTGAGTCACTACTGAGCGACAAAGTCGTCTAAAACGTCGAGCGAATTGGGCAAGTTCACCAGAGGCAGGGACCGGATCGACTAAGACGGCACACATGCTGAGATCCAATCCATCCGGGTTGGAGGCGGAGTCTGTCTCATCGGACCAGTCGGCTCCGACTTCCTGCCGCGGGCCACCGCAACGCCGGATAAGCCAGCCGCACCCGAGCGGGTGCACCCGTACGCTTCCTGCCGGAGCACACGAAGCGACGGCAGCCCGAGGCATGCTCGCCTGGGCGGGCGCCTCGTGAACGTCACGAGCAGTGGACAAGGGGGATGCGTGGTGGGCGAGTTGTGGCCGCACCAGGTAGAAGCGGTCGACGCGGTGCTGTCGGCGATCGGCCGGGGCGGTCGCACGAGCCTGATCGCGGCGTGCGGAACGGGCAAGACCCGTATCGGCGGCGCCGTGGGTTCCCGCCTGGAGTCCGAGGGCCGGGTGCTGGTCGTCGTACCGACGATCGAGCTGCTGGTGCAGACCCTCAACGCCTACCGCCTCGTACGGGGAGGGCACCTGGGCGGCGCGGTCGCGGTATGCAGTGACACCACGATCGCCGAGATGCAGCTGCTGGAGGGCGAGCCGGACGTGGTGGTGACCACGACCGCGGACGTCCTCGCCTCCGCTGCGGTCGGCCGCAACCGGGTGACGGTGCTGTCCACGTACGCGTCGCTGCCGGTCATCGCCGATGCCCACGCCCACCACGGCCTGGCGGCCTGGGATCTGGCCGTCATCGACGAAGCACACCGGACCACCGGGAAGGCGTCGGGACCCTGGAAGATCATCCACCACGATGCGCGGATTCCGGCCGAGCGGCGCCTGTACATGACCGCGACCCCTCGGGTGGCGACCACCAGCGGTGACGCGGTGGTGTCGATGGACGACCCGCAGATCTTCGGTGATGTCTCGTACCGGCTGCCGTTCTCCCGCGCGATCAACATGGGCCTGCTCGCCGACTACCGGGTCATCGTGCCGGTCGTCACCGACAAGGAGGTCCACCAGCTCACCGCGGACGAGAACCTCGCGCTGCGCCTGGGCGCCGCGTCCCTGCAACCCGCGACCGTGGCCGGCCAGATCGCCGTGCTACGCACGATGTCGGAGTACGGGGTACGGCGGGCAATCAGCTACCACCACCGCGTCGCCGACGCCCGCACCTGGGCCTCCGCACTGCCTGCCACCGCGTCCCTGATGCCCAACCCCGTCGAGGTCTGGGCCGGGCACGTCTCGGGCGCCCAACTCCCCCACCTGCGCCGCCGTGTCCTGGACCGGCTCGCCGAACCCGGCGAGGAACTCGCCGTGATCAGCAACGCCCGGGTCCTCAACGAAGGCGTCGACGTCCCCGCGGTCGACGCCGTCGTCTTCTCCCGGCCCCGCCGATCGGCCATCGACACCGTTCAGGCTGTCGGGCGGGCACTGCGCACCGGGGGCCGGCGCGACAAGGTCGCCACCATCGTCATCCCGCTCCTCCTCGCCGAGGGCGAGAGCCCCGAGGCCGCCCTGGAGGGCAGCGAGTGGGAGCCGGTCTGGCAGGTACTGCGCGCGCTGCGCGACCACGACGACCGGCTGGACGACGAACTGCGGCTGCGCCGGCGGGAAGTCGGCGAGGGCCGCCCGTTCGAAATCCTCGCCCGGGAACACAAACTGCCGACCTGGCTGACAGTCGCCGGAATCGACGTACCCGACTCCTTCGCACGGTCCATTCTGATCAGGGCCGTCCGCGCCACGACCCCCACCTGGGAGGAGTTCTACGGCGCTGCCTGCGCCTACCGGAAGGTCCACGGCAACGCCGACATCCCGCTGACGTGGATCACCGCTGAAGAACTGCGCCTGGGCGACTGGCTGCGTCGCCAGCGCGTGGCGTACAACGCCGGTGACCTGTCCGAGGAGCGCGCCGCCCTCCTGGAGGAGCTCGGGATCGTCTGGGACCAGTTGGAGGAGTCCTGGATGAACACCTTCGAAGACGTCAAACGCCGCGCCGCGCAGCAGGGCCACTTCGCCTTCGACGAGCACGAGGTCACCGCGCGTGGTGTCGTGCTGCTCCACTGGTGCACGGCGCAGCGTTCCCGGCACCGGGCGGGCAAGGTCCCCGAGCGGCGCATCGCCCTTTTGGACGCGATCGGCTTTCCGTGGGATGCGGCGCAGGACCGGTGGATGCGCCGATACAACGAACTGCAGACACTTCACAGCCGGCGCGGCACCCTGCTGCGGCTGCCTGTTGCCACGCCGGAGGCGACGTGGCTTGAGGGGCAGCGGGCCCTGTTCCGCAACGGCCGGCTCGCTCCCTGGCAGCTCCGGCGGCTCGCGGAGGTCGGCATCGACTTCCGGGACCGGCGCGAGGTGACGTGGGACAACACCTACGAGGAGATCAAGGCGTTCCACGCGGAGGAAGGCCACTGGGTCGTCCCGATGGACCTCGTCTCGGTCGATGGCGTCAAGGTCGCGCTGTGGGCCCGCTCGCAGCGCGGCAGCAGGAGGCAGGGCACCCTGGAGGAGCGGAAGGTGGCCCTGCTCGACAAGATCGGCTTCCCTTGGGATCCCGCGCAAGAGCGCTGGGATGCCCGATGCGTCGAGCTGAAGAAGTTCCACGCGACGCAAGGACACATCAACCTGCCCCCAGGCCAGTTGCGGTCGTGGCTCTACCAGCAGCGCAAGAAGAGGCGCCAAGGCGCTCTCACCCAGGAAGCAGCCCAGCGCCTGAGCTTCATCGATCCGCTCTGGTACGACGAACAGGCCTCTCTCATCAGCGCAAGGACCCGGGGATTCTTCCGGCTCACGGACGCCTCGTGGAACGCGGTGAAGGAGGCCCTCCCCGTGCGCGGCGGCGAGGTGTGGGAGAACAGCGACCATCGCGCCGTCGTGGAGGCGATCCTCTGGAAGCTCGGCACCGGCGCCCGCTGGGACGATCTCGCTCTGGCCGCCGGCTCCCCCGTCACTGTGGCCAGCTGGTACTACGAATGGGAGAAGAGCGGCCTGTGGCAGGAGATTTCACGGCGGGCTAAGGTCCGGGGACGTCACCTCTGACCGCGCCGTACGCCCTGCCCTCCCTCTAGGCTCTGTCCGGCGGTTGCCAGCGCACACGAGTCACTCGGACGGGTGGCGAGCAGCGGCGCGCGGCCGGGAGGCCCCTGCACGCGGGCCAACGACGGCGTCATACCGGCATGGGAGGCTCTACCAGGAGTGAAGGGGAAGACCACGATGACGCAGGCCCACGACCGCAGGACAGCGGCCGGCCTTCTGGGCGGTGTCGCGGTGTGCACCGTCCTGACTCTCACCACCGGCCACCTCCTGCCCGCGGTCGCGGCCGGTGGGATGCTCGTCGGCGCGCTGATGACCTACCGCCGGACCATCGAGCCACGCCCCTACTGGTACTGGCCCGCGTGGCTGACCGGCGCGGCGGTGGCCCTGCTTCTCGCCGCAGCCTCCGAGGAAGCGGCCCGACTCGTGCTCGTGCCGCTGGCCGCCTCCGAGACCCTCGTCGGTATGGCCCTCTTCGCGCTGTGGCGTCGCCGCCGGCACGGCCGCGGCGACTGGATCGTCTGGCTCCCGGAGACCGGTGTCGTCCTGCGCCGGGAGTGGAGCCGCCGGGCCGCGATCCACTGGGCGCAGACGGAAAGGCGCGACACGCGATGCGCGATCAGCCGCATCGACGAGTTCCCCGCAGCCGCCGACGCCGTTCCGGTCTATCCATACCGCGACCAGCCGGGCATCGCAGCCCCTCGCCCCGTCGACCAGGTCGCCATCGTTGTCCACGCGATCTACCCGGGCCGCCGCTGATCGCCGAAGGTGTTGGGATCGCGGTGGACGAGACGGCGATCAGAGGGCCATGGCAAGGGCAGCGACACAAGCCGGGAACCCCCGGAATAGGACTCACCTCGGTGAGGTCGAAGCCCTTTGCGACCTGACCGGCCGAGCGGTCACCCGCCGGCATAGATCGACGATCTCGGCGTTGAACGCCAGCGTAAACAAGCGACGTGAGCGCGGCTTCTCCTTCCCCTCGCTCTCCATGATGGAGATCATCCTTCCGGGGCCAGAGCCCGTGATCTCCGATGTCCGTCAAATTGGATCAAGCCCGGTCCGAATTTTCGATCTTGCCACCGGGATGGTGCGCCTATTGCGCTTTGGTGACCTTCATAACAGGCTCGGCCTGTGCGGCCCTCGCTTTCCGCCTAGTACGATCAGCGCGTCGGCTGGATGCGCCGCCCGGCCACCGCACACCTCAAGTGCGAGCCCCTGGCCACTAGCGTCCCGCAAGCGGATATCGGGATCGGGGACCGACAGCGGAAACCCCAGTGGTACCTCAAGGGAGCAACTATGCGCTGGCGTCGGGACCCTTCACGGCGCGCTCTCGTGAAGGAGTGCGAGAAGCTGCTCGCCGATCTACCTGTCCCCGTTCCCTTCAGCGTCGAGGCGCTGGTGCGGAATATGGAAAATGCGCTGAGTCGTCAGATTCGCCTGGTGCCAATGGATGATCCTGATGGGGGCTTGGGCACCGCATGTGGCCTTCGGGTCAAAGCGCCGGAGTTCACGATCATCCTCTACCGCCGCCGTTCAAGTCGCTGCCAGACCGAGCACATTATCCTCCATGAGCTCGCGCACGAGTGGCTGGACCACGGAACTAACCTGACGGCTGCCGAGATTGAGCGATACGTACCTGAACACATCCGCGAGGAAGTTCTTCGGCGCTTCCCAACGACTCTGGTCCAAGGGCGCGTGAATTTCGATAGCCCCGAGGAAAAACGGGCCGAGCTTTCGGCATCGCTGATAAAGCGGTTGGCGCGCCGTCAGCCGATCGGGGGAGACGACATGGTCAGCCTCCTTGAATCCTCACTTTCTCATCCCGTTGCTCCACCGCGGCGCCGAGTCTAACCGCGAGTGACCGGCGTTCACCAAGGCGGAGTTTCCGGCTTGGTGATTTAGCCACCACGCAGTCCACCTACCGTCAATCGCGGCTGTGGTCAGCCGGCCTTCCGGGTTGGCGAGGATCCAGCCAGCCCGTAGATATGTACTGGTTACGTGTTCGATTTCTTCAAATACCTGACTGCGGTAGTGATGACCGTCATCGCCGTCTGGCGATTCCCGGCAGTTCGGTACGCCGATGCTCATCGCCGGGCCCTCTGGGGTGGCTACGCCGGATTCGCCGTAGCCCTATGCCTCTACACGCCAGCAGCGATGCGTGCGGTGGATCGAATCCCCGTAGTCGATCTGAGTGCCCTGCTCCGACACTTCGCCAGCACTGCCGCCATCATCGCAGCCTTGACTTACGTCGCAACCAGCTACGGGAAGAGCTCGGAGACCGTCGCACCCCGGCACGTCGCGGTCTCGCGCTGGATCGCCCGCGCATCCTATAAAGCAGGTGCAGTAGGCGTGATCCTGCTCACGATCCTATTCTTCACCGTGCTGGACCGCACCACACCGAGCCATAGCTTCCTAATCGATCATGCTGGGGAGTGGGGAGCTGCGGTCTACATGACCGTTTTCTACTTCTTCCCATTCATCACGACTGCGGTTTGTGGCTACCAATGGACCAGAGCGGCACGACAGGCTGAGAGCACCAGCATGCGCGTTGGGCTGGGCTTGATGGGGGTCTCGATGTGGATGGGCCTGGTCCACACAGTGGCCCGTGTCGCCATCCTCTGGGGAGCGGTGATGTTCCCCCTAAGTTCCTCCATGGTGGAGCTTCTTGTAGACGCCACAGCAGTATGGATGAACCTGCTGTTCCTGATCGTTGCGGTGGGCGCGAGCATTCCCACTACCCGCGCGGCCGCTGCCCGCTGGAAGACGTGGTGCACCCTATACAGGATCTATCCGCTCTGGTTTGACCTGGTGGAAGCCTTTCCGGGGACGAGCCTGTACCCGCCTGGATCGCGTATGGCGGAACTCATCCACATGCGCGTCCCCAGCGACGTTCGCCTGGACCGCTGGACTCAGGACATTGCCGATGCCTGCGAAAAGCTGCGGTATTACGCCCCGAAAGAATTGTTGTTCGCTGCAGAGGACATGACTGCCTCACATGCCGACCCCGAGCCGGCCGCGGAAGCGTACTGGATCAAGGCCGCGCTCCAAGCCGCTGATACCGCACAAGCCAGTCGGTACGCCGTCGGCCCCCTGAAAGCGAAGCCGTTCGTTGATACCGATAGCGAAGCGGCCTGGCTAACGCGTGTGAGTACGGTCTACTCGCACATAAGCACGACTCAGGCCCGGACGCTTCTCGAGCATTCTGAAGAGGCAGAAATCGGACCTACCCAATAGCTCGCGATTGGGATGCAGGCCGAGTTCTCGGTTCAGAGTGCCTTGCCCGGCTCACGGCTCTATGCGGCATAGCGATCTTGAATGGCGGGCCGGTTAGTGACATTAAGCACGAACGACTGTGTGAACACGGCTGGTACCGTGGGTTCCGCGGACTGATAGGTCTTGCTCCGCCCCGTAAGTGCACCCTGGCCTGCGACGCACAGATGCTGCCGTCGCCACACGTAGCCGGGTCGCGACGCTGTCCGGTCTGGAAGGCGTCCAAAGTCTCAGCAATGGAGTTCCCGCATGTCCAACCGCACCGGCCTCATCCTCGATTTCGGAGGCGTGCTCACCACGCCCCTGCTGCCGGTGGTGCTCGCCTTCGAGCAGCGTGAAGGGCTTCCCCAGGGTGCGTGCATCTCCGCGCTGTACCAGGACGAAGAGGGCGTCCGGATCACCAGCGATCTCGAGCGCGGAGCGGTGAGCCAGACCGAGTGGAACGAGATCGCGGGCAAGAAGCTGGGCGTCTCTTCCGACAACCTGATGGGCCGGATCTTCGGTGGCCTGCGTCCTGAGCCGCTGCTGATCAACGCGGCCGCCGCGGCGAGGCGAGCCGGTATCAAGGTGGGCATCCTGTCCAACTCCGTGGGGCTCGCCCCTTGGGACCTGTATGACGGCTATGAGCTCGAGAAGCTGTACGACGCCGTGGTGATCTCCGAGCACTACCAGATGCGTAAGCCTGACGCGGAGCTCTTCGAGGCCGCGCTCAAGCTCATGGACCTGCCCGCCGAGCAGTGCGTCTTTGTCGACGACACCGAAGCGTACGTTCAGGCAGCAGAGCAGCTCGGCCTCGCAGGGGTGCACAACAAGGACCCCAAGCAGACGGTAGCCGACCTCTCGAACCTGCTCGGCGTAGACCTCACCGCAGCGCCGTAGCGAGTCGCCGCGAGTGCAGCCGGCCGGCTGCACTCGGGCGCTGCCAGCGGCCTGCAGATCCGCCAGTGTCGTCAGCTCGCGGCCGTGGGGCAGCAAGCTCGCCCAGGACTTCGATCTCCGACCGCCCCGACGAGCACATGCGGCAGCAGTGCATGCCGAACAGCCGAGAACGACCAGGTGCCCGTCACGGGCGTTGGCATACCGTTTTCACGAACAACAACGGGACTACGACGTTGCACCGACTTATCGGGGCGACCTCGTAGTCCCGTTTTTGCTGTCGGCACCAGCCCGGCTGTGGAATAGCTGCGGGACCTGCCTGGTCTGCGCGCAGCCGGCCCTCGACACCAGGCGCCGAGTCCGCGGAGCGAAGATACCGCGGAGCCCTGCCTTCGAGAGCCGCCTGTTGGTATTGGCGCCGACGCTGAGCTGCTGCACACGAGCCCAGCGAACCTGATGGCAGGCGGCGTTACTCCCCGCCCACGTCTGGCAGCTTGTGCTTCAGCTCCCCAACAACCTCGTTGATCTTGGCCATCATTTCCGCAGACAGGCCCGTTTGATTACCGCGGGCGGCCAAGCCGAGGATCTGCCCTCGGTGAATCGAGCCAAGAAAGCGAATCGCTTCCAAGAAGTCGCGGGCCGCAGGGTTGACCTCGGCGTCGTCCTGGAAGAGGGCGGCGTCGACCTGGAGGGCATGGGCTAGCCCGGCACGCACTACGTCGGAAGCGTCGGTTGTGGCCCCCGTACGGAGCGCGACAATATCGTCGGCTGTGACGGTCGCCACGCCCGCATGCTCGTTGACGGCCCGTGCCATTTCCTCGTCAGACGGGGGCTCCTGGCCCACATACCCGTACTGCAGGAGGTAGTTGATCTTTTCCTCGATCGTGCGGGGTGCGGACGTCCGCTCGTCATCCGAGGACGTATCGCGAAGCCCGAACGAGCGGTCCTGCGCTGCCCGCAGCTCGTCTTCGGTTACCCCGTAGGCCTTCGCGAGTGGCGGCACGTAGGCATCGCTGAGCCTGCGCCGGCCGGATTCGGCGTTGCTCAGTGGCACGCGGCTCGCGTTGATGATCTCGGCGGCCTGTGCCTTGCTGAGGCCGGCGTCGCAGCGTAGGAGCTGCAAATCCGGTGGGCCGTCGTGGGGGAAAAGGACATCGAGTGGCTGGTCGAGCGCTGCGGCAATCCCGGGGAGCTTCTCGCCCTTGGGGAACTCCTGGCCACTCTCCCACCGCGCGACGGCCGGGCCGCTGACACCCACCAGCTCGCCCAGCTGCTTCTGGCTGAGATCCCTGCCCCGTCGGACAGCGCGTACGCGACTGCCATCGAACTGACGTGGGGGCACATGAACTCCTGCGGTGGCGGTCAAGACAATCGGGCGACGTCTAGACCACTGTAATCCAGGCTTGATACATCCGCGCAACTAACGTACGTTCCTGTATCGGGCCTGCTGGTCGGGGCGCCACATCCCTCTATGGTGCCAGCTCTTCTGCCGAGGCATGCCCCTTGGGGCATCGCCCGAAGCATGAAGTGGCCGAATCCTGCCACCACCGAAGTGCCCTGAATACAGCTGGACCCAGCCGACTTTCCCAAGGGGGACCCAATGAGTTTGCGTCGTCACCACCACTTGCGCAACGCACGCCCAGATTCGGTATCCAGTTGTTGCCGGCGGCGGGGCCACGGGGCCGCTTGTGTCCTAGCGAGTGCGAGGCGGCGGCGCTCGGGCAGCTGGTGCGTCGGCGACCACGCCGGAATCTGCTGACCTCGAGGAAGGCCCTAGACGCGGCGGGGCCGACCGCACTCCCCAAAGCCGTGCGCGGGGGCTTTGCCCTGGTCACAGGGGTACTGCGCCGCAGTACGCGGGTTCTAGAGCTATGTCTAGACCTTGCGCGGGGGTCCGCATAGCTTGTTGCCGAACCCGCCGGGCACGAGCCCGAAGGGACGCCAGACCAGGGGGAGGATCCGTGAGGACGCAGCACGAGCCGCACGAAAGCAGCGGCTAGGGATACAGAAACGGCGCCGGAGAGCAGCAACTCCCGACGCCGACTGTGCAGCGCAGGAAAAACAGCAACTCCTAGCGCCGAGCGCAGATCACCTCGGGCTCCAGCAAGAGCCCTTGAGGTCACCTACCTACACCGCACCGGCCCCCTTTCCACGGAACACGGTGCGGATCACTTCACGGGAGAGTCTCGCATGTCCACACCCCTGCGCGAAAGGCCGCCGGTCGAGGCCAGCGCGGAACCGCCGACCGTTCGGTCCCGCATGCTCGCGCAACGCCTGGAGCGGATGCTGCCGCAGGCCGCCCAGGTCCGCGTCAAGCTGATGGACGGCCGGACCGCCTGGCCGCACCTCGACGTCCGGGCCACGAACGCCACCGGGGACGCCGTGCGGATCAGCCGGACCCAGGCACATGTCGCGGCCCGCTGGATCATCCGCTGCCACCCGGGCGCCGACTGGGCCCTCGCGCGGACCTTCGATCTCCGCACCGGCTCCCTGGGCGGGGGTGCTGCCTGATGGCGCGCATCCGGACCATCAAGCCGGAGTGGTTCCAGTCGGAGGCCCTCGCCAAGGTCAGCCTCCACGCCGAGCGCACCTTCCTCGGTCTCATCAGCCACGCCGACGACTCGGGGCGCCACAAGGACCTCGCGTCCCTCATCACCGGACACGTCTGGATGGTGCGTGGGGACCCCGACGTCACCGCCGTGGAGCAGGACCTCGACGCGCTGGCCGGCGTCGGTGTCGTCTGCCGCTACATCGGATGCGACGGCAAGCCGAATCTGCACCTGGTGTCGTGGGAGAAGCACCAGCGTATCGACAAGCGCTCCGCCTCCCGGCTGTCGCGCTGCCCGCTCCACCAGCAGCACCTGCAGTGCGGGGGCTGTGACTCGGACCGCTGCCCGCAGGCCGAGCGGCGCCACCCGGAACCGACTCCGCGAATCCTCCCGGAGGCCTCCGGGAAGCCTCCCGGAGGCCTCGATCCCCGGGTTTCCATCGGATCCGAGGCGGCCCTGTACCCGCGGGACATCGTCGGGGACGCGCTGCTCGCACCCGAGGCGGAGCCGTCCGCGCCGCCCGCCCAGCCGACTCTGGTCAGCTTCAAAACCGCAGGTCAGACGCTTCTCCGGGAGCCCTCCGGGAACACTCCCGGAAGGCTCCGGGAGGGGGCTGCGTCTGGATCTAGGATCTTGGATCCTGGATCTTCCCTTACGGGGCGCGAGGCGCCCGCGCCGGTCACTCCCCCTGGTTCTGTCTCCGCCAAGGAGCTGGTGGCCGAGTACGTGACCGAATGCGGGCAGCGCCCGCCGCAGAAGGTCCTGGGACACCTGGGCCGGGAGATCAAGGCCCTGCTCGACGAGGGCTTCGATCCGGACGCGGTGCGAACCGCTCTCGGGCAGCTGCGGGCCAAGGGGCTGAACCCCTCCACCCTCGCCAGCCTGGTGAACGCGGTCGTCAACAGCTCGTCCTCCGCCTCCGGCGCGGGGCCCTGGGCCAGCGCTTCATCCGCCAGCACGCCCTACTTCAACACCACCGCCCCCGCCCCCACGACCTTCGGAGTGAGCCTGTGACCCGCACCGCCCTCAGGGAGCCCCTGCAGGCCGGCGAGCACCCGCTCGTCGCCCGGTGGCGGGACAAGCTGACCGAACGCGGCATCGACTTCGACGGACCGCAGATGTCTGACGGGCTGGACCTCCGGCCCGCCCTCGATGCCGCGCAGGCCCGGATCCCGTTCGACTACCAGGACGCCGAGGCCGACCACCCGGTCGTCGCGGCCTGGGTGGCGAAGGTCGCCGCGACTGCGGTCGCCGACAACCGCGGTGGCCGAGGCCGCCGGGCCATCAGCCACGGCCCCTCCCTGCTGCTGTGGGGGCCGACAGGAACCGGCAAGACCCGGCAGGCGTACGGGGCCATCCGGGCGCTGACGGCGGCTGGATGCGGTGTGGCCTGGGAAGCGGTCTTCACCGCGAACCTCTACGCGGAGATGCGGCCCCGGCCGGGCGTGGACCCGGAGTGGATGCTGCGCCGCTACATGCGGGCGCCGGTGCTGCTGCTGGACGACCTCGGGCTGCCCAAGCACACGCCCTGGAACGAGGAGTTGACCGGGCGGTTGCTGAACTACCGGGCCGAGCGGCACCTGCCGACGATCGTCACCACGAACCTGCCGCCGGTCAGTACGCCGGGCATGCCCGCTCAGCACGAAGTACTGCGCGACAAGATCGGCGACCGTGTCCTATCGCGGCTGTCCGGCATGTGCGTCCAGGTCGAACTCAACGGGCCGGACCGCCGCTACCTGCGGGCCTGACCCTCTCCTCACCCCGAACACACGGCGCGGCCTCTGCCCCCGCGCCCCTGCCCGCCTCACCGCCTGGACCCGCCACGCCACCCCGCCGCTGCCGCCGGGGACGTGGTGACCGCGCGCCGGCCGTGAGGCACATCGGAGAACCCCATGCACTACAGCACCACCCCCACCACGCTGGCCAACGCCCTGCGCGGCATCGCCGACCACAGCTGGTACGAGCGCGCTCTCTGCTACGGCATGGATATCAAGGAGGCCGACAAGACCTTCTTCCCCGAGGCCAGCGCTACCGATGACATCGAGCGGGCCAAGATGATCTGCGGCCACTGCCCGGTGCGACAGGAGTGCTTCAACGCCGCCATGGACACCAAAAGTCGCTTTGGGATCCGGGCGGGCCTGACTGAATCCGAGCGCAGCGAGTACCACAAGAAGGCCTCCGAGCGCCTGGACTACCAGCGCGTCGAGGCCGTCTTCCAGGGACGCGACGTCGCCCTGTCCACAACCGAGCGCAACCACGTCATCCGGAAGGCCGTCCAGCTCGGGTGGAGCATCGAGAGGGTGGGCAAGCTGCTGCGCACCGAGCACGACTACACCCGCAAGCTGATGAACAAGCAGCGGGAGGCCATCGCCACAGAGCAGAAGAAGGCGGCCAAGGAGCAAGCGGCTGCCCTCACGAACGCCGAAGTGGTCAACAGCCCCAAGGCCGCGGTTCCCTCCCTGGTCGTCGACTTCAGGACGGCTGCGTGACCAACCCCGCAATGAGGGTCGCGCCGGTGAGCGCGTGGGACCGGATGGCGATCGTCGCACTGGGCACCGCTGGCTGCGCCCTGTCGTACGACGCGCTCCAGCAGATGGCGGTCGCCATCCACGTCCGCGGGTTCCTGACCTACCTCTTCCCGCTCGTGGTCGACGGGTTCATCGCGTACGGCGTCCGCGCCCTGCTCGTGCTGGCCTCCGCCCCGCTGCGCGCCCGGCTCTACGTGTGGACGCTTTTCGGCACCGCGACCGCGGCCAGTATCTGGGCCAACGCCCTCCACGCGGTCCGGCTGAACCAGCAGACCGTCCTCGCCAGCGGGCTGCGCCTGGGCGACACAGTCGTCGCGGTGCTGTCCACCCTCGCCCCACTGGCCCTCGCCGGCGCGGTCCACCTGTACATCCTCATCACCCGCCACCAGGTCGGCAGTTCCCCCCGGACCAACGAGGCGGACCAGCGGACCAAGATGGACCCCGATCACGCGGCACCCTCGGAGCGACATGTCTGCTCCGTGCAGGACCACCAGTCCGGTCCGGACCAGCAGCGGCCAAGAGAAGCAGACACCGCGGACCGGACCAACGGGGGTGCCGGACCGGGCTCCAGCCAAGGAGTCGAACCCGGCCTTTCCAACTGCCTGAGCGGCGGTCAGCCAGCGGCCCCCGGACCAGGAGACGACCGGGCACCCAGCGAGCCGCCTCGGACCGACCTCGGGGCAGATTCCGAGCCGCCTTCGAATCGAACCAGCTTCGCCGCAGGTCACGCCGAGGACCAGCGCGGGCCGGACCAGGCCTCGGGACCACACCCCGCCGGACCAACCCCGGACCAGACCCCCGGACCACACCCCGCCGGACCAACCCCGGACCAGACCCCCGGACCACACCCCGCCGGACCAACCCCGGACCAGACCCCCGGACCACCGGCCGATCCCGTGCCGCTGGAGGTGCTGCTCCCCATCGCGCGTGAAGCCGCGCTCGCCGGTGGACGGATGACTCGCCGGGTGATCGGCCCCTACCTGCGCGAGAAGAACCTCCCGATCGGAAACGAGAGGTTCGCCGAGCTCCAGGAAGTGCTGTACCGGGATCCGGCGCTCTCCCACCTCCCCCGCCCGAAGCGGAGCACGACCGTGGCAAAGGAACGCCTCGCACGCGGCTGAGTCTCCAAAGATGCAGGTCAGTGCCCTGCGGACTCGATCTCCACGCGGTGGCCCGCCCTGCTAGGCGGGCCACCGCCCCCACAGACACCGAATGGAGCCGGCCTTGCCCCGCCCACCCGCACCCCACAGCCGCCCGAGTGGCCGACGATGCCGAGGCCTACGCCTGGGCGGAAGTCCTGCTCCGCCACGGACACCTCCACGCCGCAATGCCCACGCCCACCGGGCAGTGGCTCGTCCAGGACCACCCCGACGCACCCGTCCGAGTGCTGTCCGGCCCGAGTGCGTTGGTCGAGGTAGCGGCCGACATTCAGCGCCACATCCGCCGTACGAGGACCCGCAGATCATGACGAACCCGATCAGTCCCCCGCCCAGCTCCACGGGGCAGCCGGTCACCAACCCGACCCAAGGGCGGTCGGGTAGCCGGAGCACATCGCTGTGCCCCGGCCCCCTCAGAACCGGACGTGCGGCTTTCACCGCATCCGGCTCAAGCAAGCCGCGAGGGCTCCGTGGGACGGATACTTACGGTCCGATTTCCGTCGTTTGCATGATGCTGACGATGGCAATCGGCATGCACAAGGCTGAGGTTGGCTCGTTCATCCGTACCGCCGCTCCTCCGGTAAACGAGGTGGTGCTTGTGGAGCACCTTCCTCGACGCCGCGAACCAGTCCATCCACTCGCGCAGATTGTCCGGCTCGTATTCGGCTCCGTCGATCAACGCCTGACGGCAGAGGGGACACACGCCCTTCTGCCGTGCCGCCAGGTACAAGCTGGTCTTGTCCATCGGCGGCGGCGCTTTGATGCGGCGACGCGCCCGCCAGTAGCCGGTCAGGGCCGGATCGTCCGGAGACGACGCCCCTTTGACCGCGTTATGCCGGGCGTAACGGGTCCAGGCGAACTTCTGGAGGTAGGCCCCACTGTGGTGGTCGCCGAATACCCAGTTGTCCCGTCTGGCCTTGTTGAACCGGCCGAAATAGTGGCGTTTGATCCACAGGCCCGAGCAGTTCTCGTGGCCGCGTTTCGCCCACTTGTAGAGCAGCGTGAACATGTAGAAGTCCATCGAGCAGAACACTCGATGCGACGCCCCGCTCCGGTAGTAGGCCGTCCAACCCCGCACAATCGGGTTGAACTTGCCCACGACCGCCCCGGATGGCCCGCCCCGAAGAGCGCGCATTTCGGTCCGAAGCCGCTTACGGAGCTTGTTGCACGCCTCTCTACTCGGCCTGATGACCAGCTTCTCCCCGTGCTTCTTCACGGAGAAGCCCAGGAAGTCGAACCCCTCGCCGAGGTGCACGACCTTGGTCTTCGCCTCGTTGAAGCGAAGACCCCTGGGCGCAAGCCAGTTCACCAAATCCTCTTTGGCCCGGATTGCCTCCTCCTTGCTGTGGCACATGACCACGAAGTCGTCGGCATACCGGATCAACACGGGAGTTCCAGCAACGACACAGAATTCACGCCCTCTGCGCCCGTCACGCCGGGCTCCCGCGGCCTCTTCCATCCCGTGCAGCGCGATGTTCAGCAGCAGCGGACTGATGACGCCGCCCTGAGGAGTCCCCTCCTCGGTCGGCGCCCAGCGTCCGCCCTCCATCACGCCGGCCCGCAGCCATGCCCGGATCAGGTCCCTGGCAGGGAACTGCCCGATCATGGCGGTCAGGTGGTCGTGACTGATGCGGTCGAACGCGCCTTCCAGATCCGCGTCCAGCACCCACAGGCGCTTGGCCAGCCTGCCCCTGCCAAAGGAGCGGATGGCCGCCATCGCGTCCTGGCAGCCGCGTCCGGGCCTGAAACCGTAAGATTTCGGCTCGAACCGCGCCTCCCACTCGGGCTCCAGCGCGTTCTTCACGCGAGCCTGGAGCACCCGGTCACGAATGACCGGAATACCGAGCGGGCGCTGCTTCCCGTTCGCCTTCGGGATGTACACGCGCCGGACCGGCTGGGCTCTCCACGGGACCTGCGACCGATGGCTCTCGGCCGCCAGTCTGGCCCTCCCCGCAGGGGTGAGGACCGTTTCCCCGTCGATTCCAGCAGTCCGGCGACCCTTGCTCTGCTGGGTCACCCGCTTCACGCTCACGAGCGTGTTGCTACGGCTTCTCAGCATGAGCTTTTGCAAGTTGCGGACCCTTTTCAGGTCCCCGTCCTGCGTCGCCTTGAAGATCCGCTGCCTCAGCCGCCGTACGTTCTCCTCGCACTCGGCCCAGTCGATGCTGTGCCATGCGAGTTTCCCGCCCTCCGGTCCGTTCGCCTCGGACGCGCGGGCAGTTCCTCCTGCCACTGTGGTGCTCATACGCGTCTCCGGCATCCAACTTGTCCTTCGGTTCCGGTGTCTTTGCGTTGGGGCTTCAAAGGCTCACCTGATCCACGTGGGCGCCCTTTCGGGCCGGGCCACTCGGGTCCGTATCCGGCGGGTTATGGCGGACGGCGGGTGGAGAATGCCACCGCCCGGTTTTCCCTGGCCTTTCGACCTACCGGCCTTCGCTTCTTGGATCATCCTGTTCCTGCTGGGGAGTTGGGCCTTCCTTGCGGTCGGCTTACCGGACATATCCGGACCCCATCAGGGTTTCCGTGTTCCGCACGCAGAAGATGCGGCTGGGGTGGGCGCCCCCTCTACCCCGTGGCCAGCGGTGTCTCACTACCGGTGTTGCTTGCACCGGAAGCCGCCTGTGCCTTGCAGCACCGGGCCCTACCCTGCCGAAATCCAATCATCGCAGGGGTCCCATATGACGAGGCATTAACCGGGGGTTCACGCGTGTTCGCCCGTCCAGCCTTCCCCTTACCTGTGGCCCCTCGATGACAGAGGCGCCCTTGGGCGTGAACGCTCAGCTCCACACCCCGCCGTTACCAGCGACGCATGTGAGCGCGGGGACGAAAATCGAGACACTAATCCGGAGGAAATCTCTTGTCTGAATCTCTCCACGAGACGGACCTCACTTCTGAGCGTGCGGCCTCACGTCGCACAGCAAGTTATCGGCCAAGACACTCTTCCCCGTCGGGGAAGGTGCCTTGGCCAGAGCCCGCCCCGGGGGTGGCGGGTCCGGACCAGCGCCGGGGGGCACTGGTCCGGGAGGCAGCGACCGAGGGCGGATCGCAGCCGGAGGAGAAGCAACCACCCCGACGCCGACAGCGCGTCGCACCGAACAGATCACGTAAGCGCTCCCCCAAGCCGCCGTCCGACAAGCGAAGTCACGTCTGCAGCGTCCGCCTGAACGACGACGAGAAGACCTTGCTGTCGAGCGCCGCAGCAGCAGCCCGCACGACCCTGCCCGCCTTCCTCGCCCGCAGCGGCATGGCCGCCGCGCACGACCTCGACAACACCGCCGCCGCCATCGCCGGCCACCGCGAGATGGTCTCGGAGCTGTTCGCCGCCCGCCGGCACCTCGGCCGCGTCGGCACCAACCTCAACCAGATCACCCGCGCCATCAACTCCGGTGGCCAGCCCGAAGAACTGGACGCGGTCCTCGCCGCCGTCGGCCGGGCCGTAGACCGCGTCCAGGCCGCCACCGACCACCTGCTCGACCAGACCTAGAAGGACAACACAGGCATGATCCCCAGGATCCACAACCGCGGGAAGCGCACCATCGGCCTGCTCGCCTACCTGTACGGGCCGGGCAAGTACGAGGAGCACACCGACCCGCACCTGGTGGCTTCCTGGGACGACAACGCCCCCGACCCCGGCCGCGACCCGCAGGCCACCTTGAAGCAGCTCCAGCGCCTCCTCGACCAGCCGGTACAAAACGTTGAAGAGGGCAGCCGTCCCGCCCAGCATGTGTGGCACCTGTCCGTCCGCAATGCCCCCACCGACCGGATCCTGTCCGACGAGGAGTGGGCGGACGTCGCCCGGCGCATGGTTGCCGCCGCCGGAATCGATGACCCGGACCAAGGGGCGGGATGCCGCTGGGCGGCGGTCCGGCACGCCGACGACCACATCCACATCATCGCCACCCTCGTCCGCGAGGACGGCTACAAGCCCGACCTCGACAACGACGCCCAGCGCGTCCAGGACGGAGCCCGCCTCCTGGAAGCCGAACTCGGGCTGCGCCGCCTCAACGCCGGCGACCGCACCGCAGCCCAGCGGCCCACCAGCGCTGAGCGCCACAAGGCCGAGCGTGAGCACCGCGAGCGCACCCCGCGCGAGGAACTCCGCGAGACCGTACGCCGCGCGGTGGCCGGCGCCGCCAGCGACACCGAGTTCTTCGGCCGGATCGCAGCCTCCGGCCTCCTCGTCCGGAAGCGAGTCGCACCGTCCGGAGACCTTCTCGGCTACACCGTCGCCCTGCCCGACGACCGGAACAAGGACGGCGACCCGGTGTTCTACTCGGGCTCGAAGCTGGCCCCCGACCTGTCCCTGCCGCGCATCCGCGAGCGCTGGAGCGGCATGCCCAACGGGGCCGAGACCGACGACGGCACGAGGCTGGCGGCAGAGCCGGGGATGTCCAGGCCGGCATCGGCTCGCCGCCGCGCGGCCGGAGCCGTTTGGCAGGCCGTGCTGGTCATCGACCAGGGGGAGGACGGCGCGGTCGCCGCTCACATCGCCGCAGCCGGAGAGGTCTTGGACGCACTCTCCAAGACCTCCGCGGCGCATACACGCCGCGAGCTCCGCGAAGCCGCGGCAGCCTTCGAGCGGGCCTCGCGGTCGCACGTCCGAGCCGTACGCCACCACGACCGGGCGCTGCGGCAGGCTGCCCGCGACCTTTCGCACGGTGGTCCGGCCTTGGGCCGCGGCGAGGACGGCGCCACCACGGCGATGGTGATCGACATGCTGTTCTTCTTGGTCACCGCCGCCGCGTTGTGGCACGCGAGGAAGGGGCACGCCCAGCAGGCCGCCGCTGCTCAACAGGCCGCCGGGTACCTCCGGACCGCTTACTCGAGTGCCGCCGACAGGCCCCTTGGGGTGTTGCGCGAACGCGGTCGGCGCCTTTCGCTTCCGGTCCGTCGCCGGCACGAAGCCGTCGTGCGGCAGGCGCTGCCTGACATGGCCGAGCAGCTTCTGGCCGAGCCCGGATGGCCTGCGCTGGCCGCCACGCTCGCCGAAGCGGAGGCCGCCGGACATCAGCCGGGGCCTCTGCTCGCCGCCGCCGCGTCCCGCCGCGAGCTGGGCACCGCCGATTCCGTCAGCGACGTTCTGGTGTGGCGCCTGCGCCGCATGGCCGACCTGCCCGCCGATCCGGCCAAGGCCACTGCGTCCGCCGGAGGAACTGCACCACGCTCGGCCGCTGTTCGCCCCGCCGCCGAACGGCCCTCCCGCCGCTCGCCGGGCCTGTGAACGTTTGTTGAGTAGAACCAGGTCACGCCCCCGAGAGAGGGTGTGACCGTACACGCGGACCACGACCACCCGGAGGCGCCCATGTTCCGCAGCAGACGAGGCCGACAGGACCGCTCGGTCCGCGAGTTCCAGGCCGAGGCGATGCACATCGCCTCCGCCGCGCAGGAACCGGCCCACAACGGTGCGGTCCGCCCGGCTGGTGCGGCCGAGACCGGCTCGGTGGAGATACCGGTCGATCTGCGCGTGCCGGCGCCGGAGCAGTTCGCCGGGACGATGATGCGCTACTGGGCGCCGCTGTCCGTGGACAACGAGGTGATCGCCTGCACCGAGTGCGGGGCTTACCGGGACTGGCTGGTGCTCAACAGCGGTGACCGTGTGTGGGTTCGCTGCCGCAGCGCCCACGAGACGCTCGTCCCCGGTCTCGACGGCGACTGGTACGGGCGGAACTCGGGGCCGATCGAAGGGGTCTTCGGCAGCCGGGAGGACGGACTGACGTCCTTCGGGTACGACGGCACATTCGCGGGCGCGATCCTCTGACCTCGCTATTCGGCATCACCCCCCTTGGAAGATCAACATCGCCAAGGGGTACCGTCGGCCCGCACGCACGCACGGGGGGATCACACATGCGAAACCACGGCTTCATCCTGCTCGGATTTACCGCAGCGGCCACGCTCACGCTGGCAGCCTGCTCGACCGGCAGCACACCGGAACCCGGCTCCTTCGGACCCCGGCAAGCGAGCAGCCCCAGCACCACGCCGCAGGGCAAGAAGTCCGCGCCGCTCTCGGCCGACCAGCTCGGGCCTCGTCTGCTCGACATCGTGGACATGGGCTCCGACTACCGGGTCCAGCCGCAGCAGGACTCGAAGCACGACGACATCGCCGTCGTGGGCTGCCCGGCCATGGAGAAGCTCGGCGGAGCCGCTGCCGGAGGGGCGCTCGACTTCCCCACCCAGGCCAAAGTCACCTTTGCCTATAACGGGTCCGCCGACTCCGAGGTGGCCGAAGAGATCTACACCGACACCGAGGACAAACTCTCCTCCAGCACCCGCACCATCTTCGACGCGATGGCCGCCTGCCCGAAGTACCAGCTGGCGTCCGGCAGCACGCCCATCGACGTCACCACCCAGAAGGTCACCGCACCGGAGCGCGGCGATGAACGGTGGGCAACGGTGATGACGCTCACCAGCGGCGGCCGGACCACCATGATCAAGCAGGTCGCCGTGCGCTCCGGCACCGTCCTGGTCGTCCTTTCCGGAAGTCCCGGCCTGGTCGACACGCACCTCGGCAAGGCCCTCGACAAGGCCTTGGCTCCGGCCACCTGATCCCGCACCAGTCGGCACCCCGTATCTCCTGACGGGGTGCCGCCCTGTTCATCCGGTCAGACGAGCAGAACACAAGGATGCCCCGGCGGAGACCTGGCGGTTTCTAGGGAGCTTTGTCGTACCCGTTCTTGCTGACACACGAGTCAGCATTGGCCCAGGGGCCTGGACCACCTACCCCGTCCCGAGGGTTCCTGTGCGCCACCGCAGGTCAGGAGCCTGTAGAGGCTGGGACGGAGTAGCTCCCTCGTGCCCTTAGGGCGGGCAGATCACGCCACGGCGCCCCGGTGCGAAACCGCCACGCCGTCGCCTCGACCACCGTGCGTCGGTCTACCGGCGGACGGCCCGTAGCCTTCACAGCGGGAAACAGAGGCCCGAGCACGGCCCACGCCTCATCAGAGATCACGTCACGCGACACAAGCACAAGGCTGCGCCCGACGACTTCGAAGATCCACTAGCAACACGCTCCGAGGCTGACCGAGACTCGTTGCCCGCGCGCACCACGAAGCGTCTACTGGTCAGACGGGATCGGTGAACGAGATCGGCTTGCCGGTTGCGTGGGCATATGCGATCTCCCTGCTCGTGGACTCGCCGATATACCCGCCGGGGTTGACGACCAGAACCCGGTCAGCCAGGTCGATCTTGCGCAGGTGGAGGGCATCCAGCGCGGTCTTCTGCTCGTTGGTGATCAACTCGTCTGCTTCGCCTGGCGCGACGACGATGACACCTGCGAAGGTCAGATCACGGTTCGCCATACGCATCTCGTCCACGAACCGGGTAGAGCCGCAGATGCAGACAATCTCAGGTCGGCCGGGCACGGCTCAGTCCTTCGGTCGAACGGGAAACCGTCAGTGTGCACGTTGACATCACAGACAGGCACACGAGCCAACAGTTTACGCAGCGAGATGGACACCACGCGGCTGCACCGTCGCAGGCGGGAGGCGTGGCCTGTACTGGGAATGGCGCTGCTCGACGGCGAAGTCTGGGGTGCATCCGGCTCACCAGCTTTCTTTAGCAACACGGCCTGGGGGCGCGTGGCGTGGAGACCACCGGGCCTGGCGGAGCAGGATTGCTGATACTGCCTGGCGGGCGCTGCGGGGTGGGGGGTAGAAACGCAAAGCCCCCGTCCTCCGGATGCTGTGGGAGGGCGGGGGGCGTCGTCCGGGGTTTCAGCTCCAGCCGGTCCGGTATCGCAGCCACTCCAGGGCCGCAGCGGCGTGAACTGCCCTGGAGTGGCGCAGGAACGGAGCCCCCGGCGGATCGAGCATGAGAGAACACCACGTCCAGTACCCCGCCAGTCCCACGGCGAACGCGGTCAGCACATCCGGTTCCGGCTGCGGCAGTCCTGCCACAGCCGCTTCAGCCTGTTCGGGTGTGTGTCCGCCTACGATCAGCGCGGGCACCAGAACAGCAGGGTCGATCCAGTCGGCTCCCCGGAAGCGGTACGCCCAGTCGATCAGGACGATGGATCCGTCAGGCCGGCGGATCATGTTGTCCGGCCGGATATCCCAGTGGACGAGGGTGTCTCCCGCGCAGTCCGCGTACCCGCGCTGCTCGGCCTCCACGAGGGCAGCCAAGTGACGCACTGCCCACGGGTCGAGTTCTTCGGCTCCTTCCTCGACTAGGTCGGTCCACCCGGTGAACCATTTAGCGAGAATGTCCGGCAGTTGAACAGAAGGGCTCAGCGGACACGGGGTGAGCATCTTCGCCGCCGACTCCATCGCGCCCACCACGGCTTCCACGTCCCCGCCGGGGCGGAAGACCGGCTGCGTACCAGGAACGTCCTCCAAACAGAGCAGCCACCACCCCATCCCCTCACGCGGGGCCGCCCACCACAGCAGCTCCGGCGCGATACCTGCCGGTAGTGCTGCGGTCGCGGCGACCTCGTCCGCGTAGTGCGGCGCGAAGGGGTGCTCGTCGCCCATTCCCTTCAGGAACATGCGGCGGCCGTCCGTCAGCAGCAGCCGTGAGGCCAGACCCGGTGTGTAGCCACCTCCGCAGGTCTGTGCTTCGGCGACGGGGGAGCCCATCTGATGTTCGACATACGCGCGTACCGCGTCCGGCAGTGACGCCCAGTCGGGACGTACGGAGGTGGCAGTCATGTGCGCCACTGTAGGGAAGACGCGGCTCATCCGTACGGACCTTTTCCGTGAAACCCGAGGAGCCGTGTCAGCCGGCCAGACGCTCCGTCCAGGACGTCGTCGGGCATGCGGTAGTTGACGAAGGGGTAGAAGCGCTGACTGATGAACCGGCGCCCGTACGCGGTGGTCAGCAGGTAACGCGTGGTGTCCGATTCGTTGAGGGCACCACGGTGCCAGGTCTGGCTGTTGACGAGGTAGACGTCTCCCGGCGAGGCGAGCAGCGAGACGTGGTCCGAGCCCTCGGGGAGGTCGGGTTTCCACGGTGGCCTGCTGCCGGAGATGTGGCTTCGGGGCACGACCTGTGTGGGGCCGGACGTGACGGTGCCGATGTCGCTGAGGGCGAGCATGACGTTCAGCGAGAAGCACGGGACGGACGCGGCGCTCTCGGCGGGGCTGCCAGTGAGGAACGGGAAGAACAGCTCATCGTCGATATGCCACTTGGTGATTCCCTGGCCGGGCGGGATGCGGAGTGCGTTCTGGGAGATCATGTGGCAGTCCGGCCCGAGGATCTTGTCCACCAGGTCGGCGATCGGCGCGTAGTCGACCACATCGCGGAACGCCCGGTCGTACTCGAACATGCGCATCAGGCTTACACCGCCCCGCAATAGGTCCTGTTCGGGATCTGCGGAATGCGTGGCGGGGTTCTGGTAGCGCTGTTCGATCAGATCCCGAAGATGCTCTGCCGTGTCGCGCGGGATGAGGGAGGGCAGTATGGCGAACCCGTGCTCGTGAAACGTCGACAGGGCACCTTCGGGATCGTTCACGTCAGCTCCTCGCGGGCATGGTGGCGTAGTCCTCTTCGGGAACCTCAGGCGGCATGTGCTCCGCACCGACCCAGATGCGGTCGCTGAAGTCCTCGTACTGCTCGGTGTTGAGGATGAACGCGTGCCACACCATGTCCACGGGACCTGACGGCGCGTTGCTCTCCTTCGGGTACAGCATGGACAGCGCCACGTACTGGCGGAACTCGGCGATCAGCGGGATGGCGTACTTCTCGAAGAAGTAGTCCCGAAACTCGGTGGCCTTCTCGTCGTCCGCGCCTTCGAAGTCGCCTTCGGAGGGGTTGAACACGAGCCATTGCCGCATGATCTCTGAGGCCCAGAAGCGACAGTGCTTGTCCCACTGCCCGAACCACAGCAACAGCGGAAGTACCTGCTCGTTGTCGAACAGCCGGCCCTCCCGCAGCAGACGACGGGGGCTCAGTCCCAGAAGCAGGAAACCCATGTCGTACTCCTCCAGCAGCGACAGGCGCTTGCGGAGGTCATCGTCCATGTCCGGCTTGGCGGTCAGGCATGCGTCGACGATGGAGCCGTGTTCGGCGGTCAGGATGATCTTTTCCACGCTTATCCTCCGATCGGGAAAGGGCCGGACGCCGAAGCGCCCGACCCCTCGGTGGGACGTGACTAGGCGGTGGTGCGCGCCGTCGTCGTGATGGCCGGCGTCACGCTGTAGCACTTCGAGCAGGTGTCCTCGCCCGAAGGCCACACGCGGGTGTCGCGGGCGCCGAAGACCTGGTCCATGCGGTCCCGGGTCTGGTGGTAGACCGACGCTCCGGTGGACCCGGTGTTCTCGTTGGAGGCGATGTGTCCGCGCATCGTGGTTCCTTCCTTTTCGGTTCCCCCACCCGGGATCGGATGGGAAGTCTTCGAGTAGATCCGCAGTGGCCATCTGATGGAAGGCGGTTTCCGGACAGCGGATCTTCACCTGGCCTACCAGAGCATCAAGTTGACCAGGACGACACAGACGACGACGTCAGCGGCGACGGTTAAGTTCTGGCGCATTGTCGCTACCTAGGCCGGCTCCAGGTCATCAATCTGCGCGGGGCGCTCGTGACCGCCACCTACCGGCCGGAGCCACACGTAGGTCGGATCTGCGTCAAGGCAGGTCACTCCGGAGCCGACCTGGGCGACCTCGCCCGCGGTGCCGGTGTCCATGGCACGGACCTTGATCCATGCGGCTTGGGCATCTCCTGCTCCTCTTCGACGTGGAAGGCAGCGGGCCACATGGAACCAGCCGGGGAGCCTGCTCACTGCTCCGCCTCCTCGTCGGTGGGCCTCTCGAAGAATCTCCCCCGGCCTCCCTCGGCACGGACCTGAAGAGAGGGACGGGGGACGGGGCTGCTGAACGCGCCGTCCCACGGGGCGTATTCGGGCTGGTCCTGGAGCTGGCGGGCGAGCGGCCGGCGAGGGAGCGGCTGGGCGGACACGACATTCTCCTTCGAGGCGGGGAGGCGGCGGCCCTGTCCACGGGGACGAGCAGGACCACCCCTGCACCGGGGGATGCCACCGGGTGGGGAGATCGGCCTGCCCGGCAGCGATGTCAAGTGAACGGCCCCGGCGCCGTAGCGAACAGGAAGGGTTAGAGGGCTAGACCACGCTTGCCACCGGAAGACTTTGCCCGTGATTTGCAGACCGGCTGTTCCCCAAGTGACCCTGCGGCTACGGTCAGTGGCATGGGCGACAACGACGTGTTGCGGCGGCGGCTGGCCGACCTCGGCTTAACCCAGGACGAACTCGCAGGTCAGATGAATGACGCGCTCGAAGCGCTCACTGGCCGGTGCGGAGACTTCTCCGCGAGGACCGTCCGGAACCTGCTGAACGGCACTACTAGGCGCCCCATCGGGCGTACGCGGGCCGCGCTGGAGCGGGTGTTCGCCTGCCCGCTCACGGACTTAGGGTTCGCTCCACCCAGCACAGCAGCACCCCGGGAGGATCCCGTGCTCCGCCGAACCTTCATCGCCGGCATCACCGCAGCCGTAGCCACCCCCACCAACGCCCCCACCACGCCCCGCCGGATCGGCACGAGCGACGTGGAACGGCTCCAACGCAAGTTCGCCGAGATCATCGCCAGCGACCACCGCCACGGCGGCCAGCTCGGCATCGAGCAGCAGGCCGCCGCAATGTCCGGCAGGGCACTGGCCCTCCAGGAGACGGGCAGCGCCAGCCAACGCGTCCGGGGACAGGTGTACGCCTCGGCGGCGGCGTTCCGGTCCTCCGCGATGTGGGCCGCGATCGACGGCCGCCGCTTCGACGACGCGATCGGCCACATGCGCGAAGCCCAAGCCCTCGCCGAAATGTCCGGCGACCCGTTCATCAAATTCCGCATCTGGTCCCACGCGGGCACGATGTACCGGCACATGGGCCGCCCGGCCGACGCCGCAGCCGCCAACACCGTGGCCCGGGGGTTGTCCCTCACCCGCCGGGACCCGATGTTCGCCTCCCTCGGGCTGGCCCGTCACGCAGCCATCCACGGTGCCGCAGGAGACCGCATCGCCGCCCGACGCTGCTTCGGCCAGGCCCAGGACGCCATGAACCGCGCCGACCCCCATGCACAGCGGCCGGTGTGGATGAATGCCTTCTACGACCAGGCGGAACTCGACAGCCTCGCTCTGTCCGCGCACCTCTCCCTCGGCGACTTCGCCCGCGCCGAGTTCCACGGCCACCGCTGCCTCGCTGGCCTGCGCCCCCACATGCACCGCTCCAAGGCCATCGCCACCGCCCGCGTCGCACGGGCCCAGCTCGAACAGGGCGACGTCGAACCGGCCGTGGCCACCGCCATGTCGGTCCCCGCCGACCAAGCCGCACTGCATCCCCGCGTCGTCGGGATGCTACGCACCTTCGGTACGCGCCTGGACGTCATCGCACCGAACACCGCGCCCGCACACACTTGGACCCAGTACGTCCGCGACACCCGGAGGACACCCGCATGACGATCCGACTGCGCCGGTACACCGACCTGGAGCAGGCCGCCGCGCCGTTGATCGCGGTGTACGCGAAGGTCCGCGAACCGCTGCTGCACCTGCCGAACTACGCGGTGCCCACCTTCGCCGACCGCTTGGAGCGGCACGGGCGGGAGCCGGGGTTCGTGGTGGTGATCGCCTTCGACAACGAGGGGAATCCGGTCGGGTACGCGTACGGCAACACCGTCGAGGCTGGCGACCGGTGGTGGACCCGGGCGGAAGGCGTCGACCCGAAGCACACCACCGAGCCGTGCCTGGCCCTCAAGGAGATCGGCGTGACCGTGCCGCACCGGGGGACTGGCCTGGCGCGACGCATCCACGACAGACTGCTCGCCAGGCGGACGGAGCCGGTCGTTGCGCTCATGGTGAACCCGACCGCCGGGGACGGGAAGGTGCAGAGGGTGTACAAGGCGTGGGGCTACGAGACGATCGGCAGTGCCCAGCCCTCACCGGACTCCCCGCCGCTGGTGATGATGCTCCGCTCGACCCGCTGACGCCACTAGGGTCTGTTGCGAAAGTGGATCTTGTTCGTTCATGATCACGTCTTGTGGGACGTGGAGATCTGACGAACGGCCAGTGGGCCCGGCTTGAGCCGTTGCTGCCATTGGGCATCAAGCCGGGTCGGCCGCAGGTGTGGACGCGGCGGCAGTTGATAGACGGCATACGGTGGCGGACCCGGACCGGTGCTCCGTGGCGGGACGTGCCGGAACGGTACGGGCCGTGGGATCGGGTCTACGACCTGTTCCGCCGGTGGCAGCGTGATGGCACGTGGCAGCGGATCTTCCAGGAGCTCCAGGCTGACGCTGACGCGAAGGGCCTGATCACCTGGGACCTCAGCGTCGACTCCACCATCTGCCGTGCCCATCAGCATGCCGCCGGGGCGCGTAAAAAGGGGCCCTCCAGAAAGAGCCTCCCGGCGGCGTGTCCGTCGAGCCCGACGATCACGGGCTGGGACGATCCCGCGGCGGCCTGACCACGAAGATCCACCTCGCCACCGAGCAGGGGCAAAAGCCCATGTCCCTGCTGGTCACTGCCGGGCACCGGCACGACAGCCCGTACTTCCAGCCCGTCCTGGAGAAGGTTCGAGTTGCCCGTCCCGGCCCCGGCCGGCCTCGCACCAGACCCGCAAGGGTCCGGGGCGACAAGGCCTACGGCTCCCGAGCCAACCGCGCCTACCTGCGTAAACGCCGGATCGTGTGCACGATCCCGGAGAAGGCCGACCAGATCCGCAACCGCAAGAAACTCGGATCCCGCGGCGGTCGGCCCCCGGCATTCGACAAGGAAGACTACAAACAACGCCATGCCGTCGAATGCGGCATCAACCGGCTCAAGCGGCACCGGGCGGTGGCTACAAGGTACGACAAACTCGCCGTCCGCTACGAGGCAACGGTGCTGGTCGCAGCCATCAACGAGTGGCTATGACCAGCACTTTCGCAACAGACCCTAGATCCACACGTGGTCGCCGCCGTGGCCCCCGTACCCGGAGCAGGTGGCCGGCTCACCATCGGAGTCCGGCGGACCGGTGACGGCGCAGTTCGGCAGGAGCGCGACGCGGTAGGGCTTCCCTAGACCAGTCAGGGCATGTGGCTGACCGTGAGGCACCGTTCGGAGACTGCCGGGAGGGTCCGGCGAGGCACCGGCGCCGGAGCGACGAGCGCCTCGGCGAAGGCGCCGACGAGATCCTGCGGCGTCGAATGGCTGAACGCCGCACACCACAGGTACGGCCTCGCGAGATCGGGCTGCGACCAGGCCATCCAGCCGGGAAGGTCTGGGCGCGGGTCCTGGTCCTCGATCCCGGCGGGAAGAACCGCCCAGGACCAGCACGAGGTCATCGAGGCATCCCAGAAGGTGAGTTCCGGGTCGTCGGCGTCACCTGCCCAGTCCGCAGATGCAAGAACCTGCGTGACCGCGTCGATCCCGTCGAAGCCCCACGCCGGCTCCTTCCTCGCGTCCAACGCGAGAACGAAGGCTGTGAGCGCTTCGTGGGGGATGCCAGCGGTGAAGTACGCCGTCCATGCCGCGATGCCACGGTCGGGGGCCTCGCGCGCGGAGACTTCCCATGCAATCGGGAGGTCGCCCAAGCGGGTGGTCAGCGGGTCGGCCAGTACCCACTCGGCGCTTCGGAGTTGGTCGGGGCTGGAGTGGAACAACGACTTGCGTGCCGTCGTCCAGCAGGACCAGCCGGCGCCCGTCAGGGCGCCTCCGACGGCTTCGGCCAGGCCTCCGTCATCCCCGGCCAGGTGCCGGGGGCTTGCCCAGAGCCAACCGGTGTTGGGGATGCTCGGCTCGGGCGGGGTGTGGGAGTACAGGGGCGCCTCCAGGGGCTAGGTGGCTGGTCATGCCGACCGTGCGGATCGGCGTACTGCGCGTCGGCTGAGGGAGGCAGTGCCCGTGGGCGGGTGCCAGGTCAGGGCCTGCGCGATGGCGGGCGGAAGGAACTCGCCCTGTCCGGCTTCGCCGAGGAAGACCACCTGGCGGCCGTGTCCGTCACGGGCTTTGACGATCTCTCCGGCGAAGTGGACGTACGGAAACTCCGGGTTGATCGCGAGGAAGAACGGCGCGTCCCGGTCACAGGACGAGAGACGGTCGATGATCTCGCCAACGGTCACGGCTCGATGGGTCGGTGATTGCACTGCTGCTCCTTCTGGACACGCCGTGGCACGGCGTATGAAGCGTGGGACAGGTGGGTGAGGCGTACGGCAGCGACCCGGGCCGGTCCTGGCCGTCGTTGCGCGTCAGATGCGCTGGGAGGTGGCGAGTACGGCCTCGACGGCGGCGGCCACGACGGCAGCGGGGGTCTCGGTGCTGAACGTCGCCTGATAGCCGCGCACGGTGGCCGTGCCGGTGACGGCGATCACCCAGCCGGCGTTGCGGTCGCCGGGACGGCCTTCGGGAAACCAGCCGAGGTAGAAGCGGCCGTCCTTGCTGGCGACGTGTACATCGGCTCGGTCGTCGACGACCAGGCTGAAGTCGTCGGCGGTGAAGCGGTCGATGATCCGGGTGGGGTGTCCGCGGCCGAGGAGCCACGTGCGGATCCGCAGGGCCTCGATCGTGGTGGAGAAGCCGGGCTGGTCGCCGGCGTGGGTCATGGGCGGCTCCGTGCTCGGAAGGGGCCAGGAAGACACCCACTTTGACATGCACCTGCGATGGTGTTCCAGCGTGTGAGGCGCTCTGCTGCTCTGCTGTCAGCGATCTCCCGCAAGAGGAACGCTTCGGTCGGTGCGGACAGCACAAAGCGAGGGCGGCATCCCCCTGGGGGATGCCGCCCTCGCGTGCGTATTCGGTTGTCCCGCCGTTCACGGCGGTGCTGCGTGTATCAGGAGGCGTCGTCCGGCTGGTTGGCCCGTCGGCGCCGAACAGCCCAGATGGCGCCGCCCCCGGCGCTGATCAGGAGGCCTCCTGCCGCGGCGAGCCAGCTGGTGGAGCCGGCGCCCGTACGAGCGAGCTGACCGTCCGAACCGGCGGGGGGCGTGGCCGTGCTGGTCGGGGTGGCGGACGGGGCGGGGGTACTGCTGGTGTTGTCCGGGGTCAGGGTGGCGGGTCGGGAGGTGTCGGGGGTGGGCGTGGGCTTGGTCGTGGGCGGCTTGCTCGGCTGCTGGGTCGGCGGGGTGGTCGCGGTGGGCGTGTTGGTGAACTCCGCGGTCGTACCGGCGGCGGGCTTGGCGGTGACCTGGACCGGGCTCGAGTCGAGCTGGTAGCCGGCGGGTGCCTTGGTCTCGGTGGCGGTGTAGGCGGTGCCGGAGCGGGCGGTGACGGTGAGCTGGGTCTTCGCGGTTCCGTCCTTGCCGGTGGTCAAGGTGACGGCTTCTCCCCCGGTGCCGGAGGGCCGGATGTTGATCACGGCGCCGGCGAGCGGCTTGCCGGTGGTCTTGTCGGTTTTCTTCACCGTCAGTTCCGCGGGCTTGAAGGGGTCGACGACGGAAACGGGGGTGACCTGGCCGGGGGTGACGATGACGTCCCGGTCCTCGGCAAGGTCGTGGATGGCGCTGCCGGAGTCGGTCTCCTTGAGCCGGTAGACGCCGGGGGTGACCTTCTCGAAGCGGAGGATGCCGTCGGTTCCGGTCTTGCCCTGGAGGGCCTTCGTCCCGTTCACGGTGTCGAGGAGACTGAAATGGGCGCCTTCGAGCATGGCGCCGGCGGGGTCCTTCTTGTGGATCTCGACGCCGCCGGGTTCCGGCTCGGGCATGCTGCGCGGCGCGGGGGCCGAGGTGGACGGGGTCGGCTCGGGTGCCTCGGCTGAGGCCGAGGGTGCCCAGGTCAGGGCTCCCGTCGCGGCGGCGGCAACGGCGATGGCAGCGGTGGGTGCCTTGCGGCGGGCGGATCGGCTGGACAACGGGGTTCTGCTCCTTGGTGGGTTGGTTGAACGGGTGCCGGCGTATGGTCGGGCGAGTCAGCGGGTGCGGGCCGCCGTGCTGTTCGGGGGTGCCGGTGGCAGGGCCAGGGTGCCGCCGGGCTTGCGGTCCGGCGCGGGGGACAGTCGGGCGAGATTCCTGGTGGGGAAGGGGACTTCGCCCACAGCGCGGGTGAGCGGCTCCTGGGCAACCAGGGAGGTGGTGAAGGCCGCGACGTAGGTGACGGGAGTGCGGCTGGTGAAGGACGCCCGCCACAGCGGCTTGCCGGGGTCTCCCGCTTCCAGCACCCAGGCAGGCCTATTGCTGTCGGAGGCGGCGTATTGGTGTACAAGAAGGGCGACGCCGTCTGGACTACGGAAGTACTGAGATCCGCTCTTGCCGATCACGTGGGTCCAGCCGGCGTTGAGCAGTGGCAGGTACGCAGCTACGGGCGCGGTGTCGTCGTCTAACAGCATGTCGCTGTCGCTGTAGGAGTCGTCCAGGTAGAAGTGAAGCAGCTCGGTGTGGAAGTCCCAGATCATCTCGACGGGGGTGGAGGCGTCGAACTTGGCGGTCCAGGCTGCCGGTTCAAAGGGCTGCTGGTGTGCGGCGGTGATCCAGATCCCGTCTCCGGCTGTGCCGCTGGGATCGGCGAGGAAGCCGGAACGCAGCCTCAGGCAGGGACTGGCTGCCACTTGGTACCCGCCCTCCGGGCAGTGGAATGACCAGTCGTGTTCGCCGCTGTTGTGAGGAAACGGCCATCCGTCGAAGACCTGGTCCGATCCTTGTCCGGCGAGGTAGCGGGCGTGGACGGACACGAGCTTGTCCGAGGACAGTGGGTTCATGGGGTCGGTCAGTTCCGGTCCCTTCGTCGGTGGGGTGGCTCGGGCCTCGGCTATCGGTGGGCCCGGGGCGGCGGTCTTCTCGGCGAGCGGCAGCGCTGTGGTGCGGGCAAGCGACGTACCGGGGGTGCGAGGAGGGGTGGGGCGGGTGGAGAACCAGAGATCGGCGTAGCGGGTGACGGCGGCCTTCAGACGGGTCCAGTCCCCGCCAGCCCAAGGCGCCGGGCCCGATGCACGGGGGTTGAAGTCCCGGAAGACGGCGTAGCCGTCTGATCGGTCCGTCCGGCCCGCGGCCCTGTCCCGTGTGCTGAAGGTGCCGTGGTCGGCGAAGGAGAGCGTGATCTCGTCGATGGGCCCGCGGTCCGCGTGGACGATGCTCAGCCGCAGACCGCCGTACTCCCCCTGTCGGATGGTGGACTGGAAAGAGATCCGCAGGAGCAGCGGGCTGTCCGGGACGGGGGCTGCGTAGTAGCTGTTGCCGACTACGGCACCGTTATCGAAGGTGAGGGCCAGTTCCTGGGTGAAGAATGCGTTCGGGGACAGCGCCATGGGCGTGGGGCCTCCTGGTTCGGCGGGATCAGCGGCGGGCAGCGGGGCGGGCCGCAGCGGGGAGTCGGGCACCGGGAACCGTGGCGGTCGACCAGCGGTGAACGCTGGCGGGACGCACCGTCGGGGGTGTGCGGAGGCGCGCGAGGTCGAGGGGGGTGGGTGTGGGCGGCTTCGTCGGCACCACGGGTGTGAGCTGGGCGTGCCGCTTGGTCATCTGGGACAGCTCGCCCTCCCACCGCAGTACGGGCTCGGGGTTGACGACGGCCGTGGCGGTGGCGGCTATCAGCTCCACCGGCGTACGGCTGCTGAAGACGGCGTACCAGGAGGAGTAGGAGCGCTCCGGCCCGCCCCACATTCCCCAGCGCGTGTCGTTGGTTACCAGCTCGCGTGCCTCGTCGAGGGGGCCGTGGTCGAACCAGGCTCCGGCGAGTCCGTCCGGCGAGGTCAGCTCCAGGCGGCCAGGCACGATGTGAGTTCGCCAACCCGCTTCCATCAGCGGACCGAAGCCACTGCGGACACCGCCGGGGCTGCGCAGGTCCGAGCCGTCGTCCCTCTGGTAAGCGGCGACGAGCTGGCTGGTGAAGGCGGTGACGAATTCGGTGGGGGCCTTGTCGTTGAAGGCGGCGGCCCACCGTGGTGCACCGAAGTGGTGCTCGTACGCGCTGATCTTCCACAGGGCGTCGTCGTCGCCCTCCGGCATGTAGCCGATCCGCACCCGCTGGTCAGGAGCAGGGAGGAAGACGTTTCCGTGGTCGTCCCAGCTCGGTTTCCACCCCGCGTCGAGGGCGGGCTGGAGACCCGGGTCGCCCTCGACGGTGGATCCGGCCAGGTAGCGGGGGCTGACGTAGTAGTCCCCCGCGGGTTCGTCGGTATGAGTCATGGGGTCCTGGGGCATCGGCGACGGTGCGGCTAGCTGAGCTCGCCGGCCGCGAGCGTGGTGACGGTGATGTGGGCAGCGGTCTGTGCAAGTCGCTGCTCGACCTTGGCGACGTCGTAGCCGGTGACGACGTAGAGCCCGGCCCGCGCGACGTCCACATCGCCTTCGGGCGGCAGGACGATCTCGTCGCCGGGGCTACGGAGCCACTGGAGGCGCTCCAGCCACAGGGCGTTGTCCATGAACTGCTCGTCGACGCCGTGGTGGGTGAGGATGCCGGAGGCTTCCGGGTACAGCAGGGTGATGCCGGCGGCGCGGATGCGGGAGGGGCTCAGGTCAGGAGTGGCGCCGCAGGCGAGATCGGCGGCGGCGCGGGGCAGGTCGATGCCGGTCGCGAGGCGGACCAGGTGGCCGATGAGGTCGCCGCCGATCCTGCCGTTGACCTCGATGATGCGCGGACCGGTTGCGGTCAGACGCATTTCGACGTGCTGGACGCCGTGGTCGATACCGAGGGCCCGGATGGCTGCGGCTGCGATCGGCGCAACCTGGTCCAGGAGCGGATCGGCCCCGTCCACGGTGTGCCCGGTCTCCTCGAAGTACGGGGCGAAGCCGAGCTGCTTGCGGGTGACGGCCACGGCGGTGGTGGAGCCGTTCTGGGTGACGCATTCGACGCTGATCTCCGGGCCGTCGAGGTACTCCTCGACCAGAACGTCCGTGTTCTCGCCTCCGTGCAGGGCCGCGCCGGCGGTGGCGAAGGCCAGGGCGCGCGGGAGTTCCTCGACCGCGTCGACCCGGATGACGCCGACGCTGCCTGCCTGACCGGCGGGCTTGAGAACAACCGGGTAGCCGATCCGTTCGGCTACGAGCGCGGCCTCCAACAGGCTGGCCACCTGGACGGAGCGGGCGGAGGGAACCCCATGCCGGGCCAGGAGCGTGCGCGTGACCTGCTTGTCCCGGCAGTTGTGCATCACCGCAGGCGAGTTGGACTTCACGCCGAGCGCCTCGGCCAGGTGAGCGGTGGCGACCAGTAGGACTTCGTTCCAGGTCAGGACACCGGCGATGGTGTGGCGGCCGGCCAGGGCCTGCCCGGCCGCGAGAAGGGCATCCGGGTTGTACGGGTCGGCGACCTCATGGTCGATGACGTAAGGGTCTTCCCAGGTGATCGGGCTCGGCGTGATGACGACGACGTCGTAGGCCTCGGAGACCTGTTCCAGACAGTAGCCGCGGTAAACGGAATCTCCGGGGGCAACGACGAGGAGGACAGGGGTCCGCGCGGAATTGCGTTCGTTGCACGATTCAGAGGGGTTGAACGTGGTGGTCTGCGACATTGTGCGCGTTCCTTTCAGGGGAGGTTAATGGCATTGACCTGCACCGTTGCAGAGGAGCCTGCATTTGATGCATGATTCGCCCACCTAGTGGATGGGTGGGTCTGTGTCTGGAACGGTCGCGAGCGAGAGTTCAGCCCGGTTGGTTCTGCTATCCGGTGTCTCGCTGCTGCATCCCGAGGAAGCGGTCTTCGAAGCGATGCTGGAGGGGTGGGAACGGCAGCAGCGGGGAGGCCGCCAGCTGCAGCCCGACACCGTCCGGGGGCGACTGAACCTCATCCGCCGCTTCGGGAAGTTCACCAACCGCTACCCGTGGCAGTGGGCGGCGGCCGATGTCGATGAGTGGATGACCCACTTGACGTCCGAACTACACCGGGCGGAGTCGACAATCCGCGGCTACCAGACGGGACTTCGTCTTTTCTGCGACTACATCACTTCGCCCCACTACCAGTGGCCAGCGGAGTGCGAGAGCCGGTTCGGCACCCACCCGGTGCAGGTCTGCCACGAGTGGAACACCGTCGCTCACCTGGTCGACTACGAGGGCGACCCCGACCGGCGGCCGATGACCCGCGAGGAGATCCAGCTCTTCTTCGACTACGCCGACGACCAGGTCGACCGCGCGATCCGCCTCGGCCGCAAGGGAGCCCTCGCCGCCTACCGCGACGCGACGGTCTTCAAGGCCATCTACGGCTGGGGCCTGCGCTGCACCGAGACCTCGAAGCTCGACATCACCGACTTCTACCGCAGCCCCAAAGCGCCCGAGCTCGGCCGGTACGGATCGCTCCACGTCCGGTACGGGAAACGGTCCAAAGGCACGCCGCCCAAACGCCGGATGGTGCTCAGCGTCATGCCCTGGGCCGTCGACGCGGTCGAGGACTACGTGGTCAACATCCGCTCGCGCTACACCTCGGCCTCGAAGAAGCCCGCTCTGTGGCTGACCGAGCGTGGAGGGCGCCTGCGGCCCCGGGAGATCGAGGAGCGATTCGCCGCTTACCGTGACGCGCTCGGGCTGGAAAAGGAGCTGGTCCCGCACTGCCTGAGGCACAGCCACGTCACACACCAGATCGAGGACGGTGCCGATCCCACGTTCGTCCAGAACCAGGTCGGACACCGGTATCCGTCCACCACCGCCCTCTACACCGGCGTGAGCGGGGACTTCATGAACACAATGATGCGCAAGGTTTTGGACCGTGCCCTGAACAACGGGCAGTAGGGAGTCGTCGACGTGACCGCCAAACTGGACTACCGCTGGCACCTGCGGGAGATCATGGCCACCCGCGGCATGTTCTCCACCACGGACCTTCGCCCGCTGCTGGCTGAACGCGGCATCGATCTCTCCCCCAGCCAAACGTACCGCCTGGTCGTCGAGCGGCCCGAGCGACTGAGCCTGAAGACGCTCATGGCACTGCTCGACATCCTCGGCTGCACGATGCCCGAGCTGATCGAGCCCGTGGCCGTCCCCCGGGCGGGCCGCCGCAAGGCTGCTGCGGGCGGCACCATCGAACAGCCCGGCCAAGGCCCTTCCGGCGTAGGCGACTTCAGGCCCAAGCGCGCCAGGATCGTCCCCGAATAGGAGAACCGCGTGGCCTCTGCCCCTCTGCCCCGCGTTGCCGCCGAGCCTGAACGCGTGATCGAGGAGGCCGTCCTGGCGGCCGAACCGGACCTGGCGGCCCCGCTGGTGGAGGCCGTCCTCGTCGCGACGGTCAAACGCAGACCGGCTCGGCGCGAGCTCGCCGAGGCGCTGATGGCCGACCCCGGCCTGCTGACCTCCGGCCGCCCCGAAGGGCCGCGGGCCGTCGAACGGCTGATCCGGGCACTTCTCGACCAGGGTGCCGTGAACCTGAAACTGCCGTGCTGCGCCCGCTGCGGCAACGCACGGCCCCTCAAAGCGTGGGACGGCGACCAGCGGATCTGTGGCTCGTGCCTGGCACGCCGTATCGCGGTCGCCAACCCGTGCGTGATCTGCGGCAGCAGGAACTTCTCCGGCCGCGACCACCTCGGCCGGCCTCGGTGTCGGCGGCACGCGCCGGACGAAGGGCTCGACGTCCTGACCGAGCTGTGCAGGCGCATCTCCGTCCTCGCCCCGGGCCTGTCGCACTTGGACATCGCCAATGCCGTCCGCACCACGGACAGCAGCCGCAACGGGCAGACCCGGCTCCTTCGCGCCCTGGAGGAGGTGCCCGGGCTGCTGAGCGGAGACGGCGCCCACGGACCACCACGAACCATCCGTCTGATCAAGGCCCTCGCCGACCGCGGAGCTTCGGCGCTGGCCATACCGCCATGCCCCTTCTGCCTCCGCGACGTACCGCTCAGCCACACGCGCCAGGACCTGCGCTGCTGCACCATGTGCTGGCGCGCGACCCGCACCCAGCAGTGCTCGCACTGCCACCGGGAGAGATGGATCGCCTCCCGGACAGCCGACGGCGAGCCTCTGTGCGGGCCATGTGGGAAGACCGACATCCTCAACCAACTGCCCTGCACCAGCTGCGGGAACATCGCCCCCATCGTCCAGCGCACCGGGGACCAGGCCCTGTGCCAGCGCTGCTACCAGCGCCCCACCGCGACCTGCTCCAACTGCGGACAGCTCCGGCCGTGCTACTACGCCAGCACCGGAACCCCCAGGTGCGGGCCATGCCACTCCAAGGCGCAACCCCACAAGATCTGTACCAGCTGCGGAACCGAACGTCGCGCCGTCTACCGAACCCCGGCGGGCGACCCTCTCTGCACGCCTTGCGGAGCCCCACGTGTCCCGTGCGTCACCTGCGGACACACGCGCAGGGTCACCGGCCGCACCGCGCAGGGCGAACCCCTTTGTGAGGGCTGCTGGGAGAGACACCCGCGAGCACGCCGCCCCTGCACCACGTGCGGAGCTGTCGAGAGGCTCTACCACCACGGCCTGTGCACCGCCTGCGCCGCCCAGCGCACTCTGCTCAGTCTGCTCACCGGACCCGACGGCGCCGTACGCGAAGACCTGACCCCATCCCTCCACGCCATGCGGCTCCTGCCGCCGGCCGCCGTCCTGCGATGGCTCAGGGGAGTACCGGCCCTGCGCGCGATCCTGAAGGAACTGGCCTCGGCTCAGGGGCCCGTCACCCATCAGACCCTCGACCTCTGCCATCCGCCGAAGGTCGTCAGCGCCCTGCGCGCTGTCCTGATGGCCGGCGGCGCCCTGCCCGACCGGGACGAACATCTCGCCGCCCTCGAACAGTGGCTGCCCCGGACCTACGCCCGCATCGAGAACACCGCAGACCGCAAATCGCTTCGCAGCTACACCACTTGGAACCCCATGCGCCGGCTGCGCCGACTGCCCTCCGGGAAGAAAGTCACCCACGGCCAGGCCGACGCCGTCCGCCACGAAATCCGCAACGCCGTACGACTCCTGGAATGGCTCCGAGCCCAGGACCTCGCCCTGCGCGACTGCACGCAGGATCACCTCGACGTCTGGCTCGCCGACGGCCCCGACGCCCGTGCGCTCGTTCGATCCTTCCTCCTGTGGGCCCACCGCCACGGCCACGCCCGACCACTCGACGCTCCCAGCCTCAACAGCAACGCCGCGGTCAACCTGATCGCCCGGGACCAGCGCTGGAGCATGGTCCGCCACCTCGTCCAGACCACCAGCCTCGACGTCGTAGACCGCGCGGCAGGACTCCTCCTGCTGCTCTTCGGCCAACCGCCGAGCCGCATCATCCAGCTCACCACAGACCACGTCGTCGACCACGGAGACAAGATCACGATCCGCCTCGGACGCACCCCAGCCGAACTGCCCGCTCCCCTCGACGACCTCATCCGCCAACTCGTCGACCGGCGTCAAGGTCACGCTGCCGCGAGGCCCGCCGAGGAGTCCAAGTGGCTCTTCCCCGGTGGACTCGTAGGCCGACCGCTCAGCCCTGCCCATCTGAGTAAGCGCCTCAAGGCCGCAGGGGTCCGGCCCCGCCTCGCCCGCAACACAGCCCTGATGGACATCGCGTCCGAGCTGCCAGCCGCCGTCGTGAGCCGCCTGCTCGGTGTCCACCAGAACACCGCCGACGCCTGGCGCCTCGAAAGCGAGGGCCCTGGAGCCGCATACGCGGCAGACCTCATCCGCCGCTGAGCATCCATTCCGCACGTTCTGACAACGCGGGTTACCAATAGTCTGGTGGGTCAAATACAGCTCCAAGAAAGTGGGGTTCGAGAGCGGTTCAGCGGTGCGCAGCGCGGTGGCTGGCAACTGCTCCAGGAGGAGCGGCCTGTACCGGGAGCGCAGGGGCGACGGCGGGAGCGGTGGCGGGCAGGTGCTCCATCTGTCGCACGAGTGCCGTGGCGAGCTCGATGGGGTCGATGCCCGCTTCTTCGGCCTGCATCCCCAGCAGTGCTTGGACGCGGTCTTCGGGGAGGGCCGGGTGGTTCTGCGTGTACATCACGGTCCACTCCTCGCTGCAGAAGATCGCGAACGAGGCGAGGTGCATGATGGTGGTCCGCTCGGTGCTGGCGTCGGCGGGCGGGACGTACAGCTCGCCGCCGTTGTCTGTCATGGTCTGGAAGCCGAGCCGCTCGAGCACGGCGGCTGCCTGCGGAAGATCGCCGAGCAGGGCAATCCACAGCGGTCGTACGTAGCCGGGGGTGTGGCCGTACAGGATGTCGGGGCTGGTGAGGTCGTCGATGACGTGTCCTTGCGGTAGTGGGTGTGGTGAGGGCGACCGGGGTGGTCAGGCCGCCTGCGTGTACGCGGCCTGAGTGGCCAGTGCGGGGTCGCGCCGCATCTGCCAGAACGCGACGGCGAGGCCTAGGGCCTGCAGTGCGGCGCAGACAGTGAGGACTTGGCCGAGGAGGTTGGCCGGGGTCATAGCGACGAGCAGGCCCGCCACCGGGAAGGGCAGCAGCATGATGAGGATCGTGACGGCGAGGGTGCTGCCGAAGACGGCTGCGGGGATGAGCTTCGAGCGCAGCGTGCGCAGCACCACGGTCATGCCGCCCTCCCCGGCCATGAGGACCGCGACCAGGACGAGCAGCTGGGTGTAGGCGTCGGCCTGCGCGACGGCGATTCCGGCTGCCGCGGCGATGGCCGCGCAGACCGCGCCGACGGGCCAGAGCCCGGCGCGGTCGATGGCGACGCGGCAGACGGCGACGGCGAGGAGGGAGGCTGCCGCGGCGGCGGACCAGATCAGTCCGACCGAGGCGCTGGTGTGGCCCATCTGCTGCACGATCAGGACAGGGGCGGCGGCCTGGAGGGTGCCAGTGCAGATGTTGGAGACGGTCAGTCCGGTGATCAGCCAGGCCAGGGCCGGAAGCGAGCGCAGGGTGGCCCAGCCGACCCTAAGTCCCTGCATGGGCGAGGCGGAGACCTCGGCGGTGCGGTGGAGGCGGTCGCGGGGGGCGAGGGAGGCGGCCAGCAGCGAGAGCCCTGCGATCGTGAGGAGCATGCCGGTGCGCCCCGCGTACTGCAGGAGCAGGCCGCCGGCGGCGGAGCCGGTCAGGTTCGCGGTGTTGTCGATGCCGAGGAGGGCCGACTGGATCTTGTGCTCGCTGTCACCGGCCTTGCGCCCTGCGAGTGCCCCCGCGGTTTCGGCCGCCACGTAGCTGTATTCGGTCAGTACGCCGGTCACTGCGGCCAGGCCCATCACGGCGATGGTGGCGGGCAGTCCGTCGTCGACCAGGGTGAGCGCCGCGACGGCGGCCAGCAGCACCAGGGCCCGCAGGGTGGCGGCCATCCGGAAGACCCGCGTGCATCCCCACCGGTCGACGGCCGCGCCGGCCCAGGAGAACGCGGCGAGTCGGGGCACCCACTCCAGGGTGAAGGCGATCCCGGTCAGCGCGGCGGATCCCGTTGTGGCCAGGACCAGCAGGGGGATGGCGTACGTGGCCATGCTGAAGGACACGGCATCCGCGCAGCGCGGCAGGTAGATACGGCGCGTGATGCCGAAGTTGGGGATACGGGCGTGGCGGCCACCGACGGCTCTGCGACGAGTCATGATCACTTTCAGCGGGAATGCGGCCCGGTCAGCGGCGGCCGGGGGCGGTCAGCGGGCAGGCAGTGGCCCACGATGCGAAGCGGGAACAAGCACTACCGGGGGAAGCGCGGCGCCGGGGTGGAACTGGCATGGGCCGGCGGGAGAGCGGGGCCGGCGACGTGGTGCAGCGCTGTGGTCGGCCTGCCCGGACGGCGGCCCACGGCGTCCATGACCACCTGCGGGTGGGCAGCTGCCCAGTTCGTGAGGACGGCCAGCGCCTGACCGAGTTCCCCTCCGGCCTCGGTGAGCGTGTACCAGCCGTTGGAGCCCGTCCCGATGAGACCGGCGTGAAGCGCCCGCCGTGCCCGGTATCCGTACGGCATGGCCGAAGGGGATTCGAGCAGGCTCACGGTGTGGCGGTCGCGCAGCAGGTAGAGGGTCGCCTCGACCCGGGTGACGAAGTCGCTCTGCGCAGTGGGGTAGTGGTGCCGCCGGGCCCAGCGGGAGAAGGCTTCGTAGACGTCGCCGAGGTTTTGGCCGGCCTGTGTGAGTTCGACGGGGCTGTCGTCGTCGCGGCGCTCGCGCACCTGGAGGAGTCCGCGCTGGCGAAGGGTGCGCAGCCCGTGTTGCAGGCTGTCTGCCGGGATATCGGGGAAGGTGGCCTGAGCGGCTCGGTGCGGGATGGGCCCGTTGTCGTCGATCTCGCTGATGATGCGCGTTGTCCACCGCAGGCTCAGCATCGCGGCGGCGCTGACCGCGTCGGCGGCCGGTCGGGGTGTGCTCATCGGGCCCGGCCCCCCATCGAGGAGCTGGCCGCGGCGGGGCGGGCGGGCTGCGCGTGGGAGAACAGGTTGCCCGGCCGAACGGTTGTGGCCGGCGGGGCTGCAGCGGGGAGGGAACGGTTGGCAGCCCACCGGCCATCGGGGAGCTGCGGGTCGGGGGCGGTCCGCTCGGCCCACAGCGGATGCTCGGCCCGGGTCCGGCGGCCAGCGCCCCACGCGGACAGCGACCGGAAGACCGGGGCGAGTTCCATCCCCTGGGCGGAGAGCTGGTAGTCGCTGTGGCCGAGCCGCTCCACGAGTCCGTCGGCGACGAGCTGGCGCAGCGGCGAGTACAGCAGGGCGGCGTTCCCCCCGGGGAGCACCATGGCGGCCAGGTCCCGGCCGGAGGCGCGTCCCTCGGAGCGCAGCGCCCACAGCAGCGGGGTGGCGTGCTTGGGCGTGATGAGGGTCAGGACGTCTTCGGCGTTCTGTGCCGGGGGTATCCGCTCGACCTCCAGCTCACCGGTCTTCCGGTTCGGCTTCGTCTCCTTGTCCAGGTGGCTGTCGCCGAAGGTCGCGAGGGTGGCGATCACGCTGGTGAGGGCCTGACCACGAGCCGACAGGCGGTAGTTGACGTGGCGTACGTGCTCCTGACGGCGCTCGACGAGGCCGTCGGCGGTCAGACGGGCGAGCCGCGGGGCGAGCTGGCCGTCCTGGAGCATGCCCAGGCGGGGCTTGATCTCGGTGTAGCGCATCGGCTGGTCGCTGAGGGTCATCAGCGTCCACACCGTCCAGCGCGGGCTGAGCATCTCCAGGCTTTCACCGACCCGGGCGAGGTCGGCAGTCAGGGGGCGGGGCAGGCCGGTGGTAGGCAACGGAGGTCTCTCCAGGGGTGCGGGACGGTGTCAGTGAGTGCGCGCGGCCGGTGCGGTGCGCGCGGCGGGGGCGGGCACCGTGGCGGCGGGGGGTTCGTTGCGGCGCAGGCCCTGCAACGCGGCCGTGAGGGCCTTGGTGTGAGCGTCGCGGGCGGTGACGGACTGGCTCAGCCGCTGAGCGCAGTCGAGGATGTGACCGGCGGCGAAGGACCCGATCTCTCGGCCTTCGCCAGTGAACTGGCGCAGACGCTCCAGTTGGAAGCCGATGTTCCGTTCGGCGAAAACGAGGTCGGCGTGGATGCCGAGGAGGGCGCCAAGCAGAGTTGTGGTGGAGGCCCCTTCGGCATGGCGCACAAGGTCGCTCAGGGGACTACCGAAGAGGGATTCGATGCGGTCACGGAGGGCGTCGGATGTGTCGTGGGGCAGTGCTTCTCCTTCACGGGTGACGGGCCGGCGCCGGAGCGGCAACTGGGGCGGGCCGGACCGTCGGGGGCGGTGGCCGGAGGCGCTGCCGATCGGGTCCGGCTGCCGGCATGGAGGTGAGGATGTTGGTGAGCGCGGACAGCAGTCCCTCCCGCGCGTCCACTGCGGCGTCCAGCCACTGGGCGTCCATCCGCAGGTCATCCGGGTTCAGCTCCCCGAGGTCCCGTTGCGGAGCGGTGGACTGGTGCACGCGGTCACGGATCCGAACGAGATGTTCTTCGGCGACGGCGAGGAAGGCCCTGAGTTCCATCACGCGGTGCAAGGCGGGCCCCGCAAGGCCTGATGTGGCGCGCCGGTGCAGGAGGCCGACCGGGTGTCCGAAGGCCGCCTCGATCGCCTGGTCCTGTGTACTCGGCTTCATCGAGCCCGCCCATGAACTCCACTGCCGACAATGGGCGGTTGTGCCGCCGATACGGAGGAAGCCTGAACCCGGCGCAAGGCCACCATGTTCGGCCGGGGGCCACGCTCGGGCGTGTCCGCCATGACAGTGTCGAGCAGCGCCTTCAGGATGACGGCGGGAACGTCGCGTTCCACGACTCCGGTGTTCACGCGGTGGGCGAACTCCCACTGCCGGGGGGTGAGTTCCCCGGGCTCGGCGCCGAGGGCCACGACGAGGTCGTGCTCGGCCTGGCTCAGCCTGTCCTGCGCGGCGGCGAGCCGTCCGTACCAGCGGAGCGCTTCCACAGCTCCCGGACGGGACTGGCCCTGGTCGTGGTCGCGGGCGAGGTCCGGCAGCGTCCGCTGGAACGTCGTTTCGATGCTCTGGGCGAAGAACTCCAGCACATCCTGCTCGCCGTCGGGCACAGAAGACTCCTCTCGTACAAGGTGGGCGGGGTGGCCGCACATCTGGCGCGCACAGCGCGAAGTGCTGGTTCCAGAATCCGCAGAATCCGTGAATTCCGAATTCACGGATCCGCTGGTAAAAGGCCTTGCCCGGGTCCGCCCACTGCGCTGGAAGCCGGAGGGTCAACGGCGGCGGGGAGCTGCTCCGCTGGCAGGTCGCGCGGGAACGGCACGTTGGGGTGCCGGCGTTGTTGGCGGCTTCTGCCGAACACCGTCCGGGTCGTTGAAATACGACTCGGCGGCGTCATAGGTGGGGAATCCAGCTTCGCGCAAGGTGTGGGTGAACTGCGTGAGGTCTGCCTCTTCCACCAGAACCCGGAAGGGGTGGGCGTCCTTGTCGTCGAGGGCTCGAAGCAAAACCGTGATCTGGGGCCGCTTCGAGCCGTCGTTGGTGTAGCTGTCGATAAGGGCGAAGCGATGGCCGTCGCCGACGAGTCGCTCCTGCAGCGCAGTGGTCGCCTCGTTGGCGGGCGCGGTCCCCATGCCCGGCGGCAGGCGGATCCCTTCGCGCGGGCAGCCCCGGGACACGAGCCAGGACTGGGCCATGGCCGACAGAGGCAGCATGGCGTGCTCGAACGTGAAGGTTCTCTCCCCGGGGTCGCGGGCGATGTGCAGGGCGATGATCTGCGGCTCGCCGGGAATCCCCCAGGTGGCGGTCCCATCGTGCAGGACGTGGAAGCTGTGGCGGGCGTCGGCCGAGTGATGTTCGGCCAGCGTCGTCAGCATGTCCTCGTCGGCCTCGATGCGGCCGTAGAAGTGTTCCTCGACCTCGTCGCTGGCCGCTTCGTAGCCGCCGAGCCGAAAGTCTGGGCTGTCCTTGGATGGTGACACTGAATCGGATCTCTCTCGGATTGGCTATCGCAGCTGGCGGTTCCTGCGGACTTCCGCCGCCGCGACGTAGGACGAGCCGGTCGGTGCTGAGCGCGATGGACGGGCTCCCGCGAGTACGGCGCGGCCGGTCTCGGTGAGTAGGACGGGCTGGCCGGCGTGGAGGGAGTGCGAGGTGTCGCGGACGACAAGGTCGGCCCGTTCGAGCCGCTCGAGGACGTACTGCGTGATCCTGGTGCCGGATTCCGTGGCGACGGACAGGCGGCCGGTCAGCAGGTGCTGGTGGAGCTTGGCGCCGCGGGCGATGGCCAGCAGGGCGGCGCAGTCCGGAGCGGACACGTCGGGGAGTCCGTCGGGACGTGCCGTTGGGGCGTTTCGTTCGACCGGCTCCAGGGCTGTGACGGCCTCGGCGTGCAGGGTGTCCCGGACGGCCACGGCCTCCTTGATCTGGCCGACCACCCGGTCGACTCGGGCCAGCAGGGCGGCATCGAGTTCGAACTCGCCGCTGGCCAGGCGCTGAAGGAGGGTCCGGTGGAAGGCAAGGTCGGTGTGCGCCTTGGCCAAGGCGCGGTGCGCCCGCACCAGGTGCGCAATCGGCTCGTCGAGCAGGCCGCGGTCGTGGTGTTCCCACAGTGCGTCGACCGTGGTTCCGGTCGCGGCTTCGATGCGGTCATCAAGACCGGTCAGGGCCTTGCGGACGCCGAGCCGTGTGGCTGGGGTCATGGAAGTCCTCGTCGAAGGGGGGACTGGAGTGGCTGGTGACCTCGGACAGCGACAGCCGGAGTTCGGTGTGGCCGCCGTCGCGCACCGTGGAGGCAGGACCCAGGCGGCGAAGGAGGCCCAGCATGGGGGCGTTGTCCTGCCCGGTGTAGACGCTCAGGGTGTGGGCTCCGCCGGCCAGCGCATGCCGGGCGGCAAAGCGGACCATCCCCATGCCGATACTGCGGCGGTGGAGGTGGTCGGCGACTTGTACGCCGAGGTCGACGACGCCGGGGCTGTGCTGGAGGCGTCCGATGGAGACCAGGGCGATCACCCCGTCGCCGGGCGCGCTGGCGGTCCAGTGGTCCGAGGCGCGCAGCAGGCGCTCGAAGTCCGGTCGGCGGATCCGGAGCCGCCCCCACCTGCGGTGCATCGACTGCTCGCTGCACCGCAGGAGGAAGGCGTTGACCGCGTCCCAGTCTTCGGGGCCAGCCCGGTGGACCGAGCAGGTGGCGAACGCGGCGCTCAGAGCGGCTGGCTGTGCAGAGCCCGTGCGAGGGCACGCCGCGAGTAGGCCTTGCGCCGCCGGCCGTCGGAGAGATCCGTGTTCCGCGGATGGATGTCGTACGGGGCCAGCAGCTTCGCCAGGCGCACGGGAGTGATGTCGGCGTACCTCCAGCCCTTGCCTGCCACGCCCGGTACGCCCGTCAGCTCGGCGACCAGGTCCATGGAGGCCATGGCCTGCGGGTTGCCCCGTCGGCCGAAGGCGTTGAGGCATTCCACGACCAGACGCGAAGAGGTCGTAGCGCCGGCGCTCTCGGCTGCACTACTGGAGCGGCTCACCGTCTGGTCCGAGCAGCACCGGGACGGGGCTGCGGCGCCCGTCGGGGGCTCCGTGGACCGGAACACGTCCAGCAGCTCCAGGAGCGTGGTTCGGCAGGCGCAGCCGGACGGAAGGGGTGCCGCAGTGCCGGAACCGCGGGCGCAGCCGGAGTACAGGCTGCTGCTGGGGGCGGCCTCCGGGCGGTCGGCACAGCAGGCCTCTCGCTCGTATCGCTCCTCGTCGAGGATGTCGAGGAGACCTTCGATGATTCCGTCGATGACGGGGGTCAGGAGGTCGTGCTGGGAGGGGACGGTCAACGGGAGATGCCTCTCGTGGGCGGGACGATCGGGGCGGGTTGAGGGATACCGGGCCGCGTCGCGGGTACGGGCAGCGAGCTCGCGGCGTGCACGGTCGTGTGCGGGGAGCGGGAGCGGGCCGCGTGGGCAAGGGCGCTCAAGGGGCGGCGTTCCCGGCCGAGGCGGGCTGCCACGGTGTCGTACACGTCGTAGCCATCGCGTGGGCGGATGGCCACGACGTAGACCTCGGTGGGGTGCGTGGCACCGGCCGGGGCGGCGCGCAGGGCGTAGACCATCCGCCATTCGGCACGGTGGTCGACGTAGCTCTTCCGGAATCCAGACAGGTCGCCGGTGAGTTTGGCGCCCTGGCGTACGCCGGTGACCGCGTCTTGGAGGTGGGCCAGGGCCAGGTCTCTGATGTCGCCAGGAGCGGCCAGAAGGTCGTTCAGGGCGCGAGGGTCGAACGACAGCCCGTACTGGGGGGCGGTGTTCATTCCGTCTCGCCGGGGAAGGCGCGTCCGTCCACCGAGGTCGGCTGGATCGGTGCGTCGGGGCGCGGCAGAAGCCGGTGGGAGCGCCGTTCAGGGTCGGTGGTGCATGCCGAGAGCGGGCCGCCGGGGGCGCGGACCGCCGCGACGGTGTGGGTGAGGAAGTCCCGGTGCCACACGGCGGGGCCGGAGGGCCCGGCCTCGGGGTCCATGTGCTGGCCCCAGGCCAGCCACAGCGCGTGCAGCCAGCCCACCACGTCCAGGTGTTCCTGCCACTCGTGGCACCAGGGCGTGGCGGTGGTGATCTCCGAGCCGTACACGCCGAGGAAGATGCGCTGCACCCAGTCAGTCAGGCCGTCCAGCTCGGTGTCGAAGTCCTCGCCGTCGAGGGTGAGGATGAACCGGGGCTCCGGCGGCGGGGGCGGCATCATCGGCATGCTGGATCTGGCCGGCATCGCCGGGAACCCGGCGAAGGGCGAGGCCGGCATGGGGTCGGCGGCGAGGCTGTCGAGGAGCCGGGCCTGGTCGGCCGACTGCTCCATCAGCTTGCGAACCGAGGCTTCCAGGTCCTCCAGGTCGCCATCGGCCATTCGGATCGGCTCCAGCTGTCCCTCGTCGTGGGGGTCTATGGATTCGGGCACGGGAAACTCCTTTGAAGTCGCACGGGGCGCGTAGGGAAGGTGCGTTCAACGATGCGGAGAATCCGTGAATTCCGAATTCACGGAAGTGCTGATAGGGAGCCGACGGGCTGGCGGCGGCGCTGATCCGCCACCAGCCCGTCGACTGTCAGGCCGCCAGCGTGCAGTCGCCCTGCGTGAGGGTCTGCGTCAGCGTTTCCGTGAGCCGGTCGGCGGCGATCTTGCTGTACTCGGGGGTCTTCTCGACGCCGATGAAGGAGCGGCCCTCCAGGAGCGCGGCCACGCCGGTGGACCCGGATCCGGTGCAGAAGTCGAGGACCGTGCCCTGCTCCGGGCAGATCTTCACCAGCTCACGCATCACCGAGACGGGCTTCTGCGTGATGTGTTTGCGCTCTGCGCCGGAGGGCTGCGAGGCGCTGTACAGGCCGGGGAGGTAGATGGCCCGGGAGTTGTCCATCGGCCCCTTGGACGCCCACACGATGTATTCGCAGTCCTGGCGGAAGCGGCCCTTCTGGGGCCTGGCCTGCGGCTTGTGCCAGGTCAGGATGCCGCGCCAGAGCCATCCGGCCGCCTGGATCGCATCGGTGGTCACCGGCAGCTGTCGCCAGTCGGTGAACAGCAGCGCGGTACCCGTGGGCTTCGTCAGGCGGTGCGCCTCGGTCATGATCTGCGTCAGCCAGAAGCCGTAGCTCCGTTGGTCCATGTTCTCGCCGGTGAAGTCCGGCAGGGTGTGGCCGGCATCGTTGGACGTGTACTTCTGCCGCGCGGTGCGCGTGGTCCTCTCCTTCGCCGTCCGGCCACCGCTGTTGTACGGCGGGTCGGTGATGACGGAGTCGACGCAGGCATCGGGGAGAGTGGCGAGCACGCTGAGCGCGTCGCCCTCGTGGAGGGAAAAGGGCAAGGGGAACCGTATTTCGGTAGGTGACGGTGTGCCCCGACCGGCATTCAGACAGACCTCGGCCTCACACGGATTCACAGAATCCGCGGGCAGGGAGGGGATGTCGGGGATGGGCAGGAGCCTAGGGCACGATCCGGGAATCGCCTCGGCGCCGATCACTATTTCGGCATTCCCGATTCCGGCCCTAGGGTTTTGGAAGACCCGCCGGGAAGCCCGGTTGGGACATCCCCTCCCCTGCCGGAGATCCCTCATGTCCAGCATCACCTGACAACGGCGCGGACCAGCGTCGAGCAGCAACTCGACCTGCGGTCCCGCGCTGTTGATCACCTACCAGCCGGCCGAAGGCCCTTTCCGTCGCATGCCAGTCCTGCGGCCGGCGCTCACTTCAAGGACCCATCACCGTGGCACACCCATGCCTGAATCCGTCCCGTGTACTGCGCTCCGGCGCTGATACACCGCCGGGCGGGCCGGATTGAAATCGATAGCCGCCATCATCGGCGTCGCCTGTCTCTCCCCCGTCCTGCTCGCCGGGACCGCGGCCGTCGCCGCAGCCGGTTCCGCCGGACGGTCCTCCAGCTGCTCCACAGGCAAAGGCCTCGACACGGCCGCGGTCGCGAAGGCCGTCGAGGCCATCCTCGGTGGCAAGGGCGGCACCAGCCAGGACGTACACGTCGAGGGCCTGGAGCTGCCCGCCGAGCAGATCCCGCACGCCAAGACCATCGTCGCCACCGGCATCTCCCTCCATGTCCCCGAACGCGGACAGGTCGTGGCCCTGGCCACGGCCATCCAGGAGTCCCGACTGCGCAACCTGAACGGCGGCGACCGGGACTCGCTCGGGCTGTTCCAGCAGCGGCCCAGCCAGGGCTGGGGCACCCCCGAGCAGATCCGCGACCCGGTCTACGCCGCCACCAAGTTCTACAACGGGCTGCTGAAGGTGCACGGGTGGGAGCAGGTGACCATCACCCAGGCCGCCCAGGCAGTCCAGCTCAGCGGCTTCCCGGGCGCGTACGCGCAGTGGGAACCGCTCGCCCGTGCCCTGCAGCAGGCCATCGTCAAGACCCTCCCCGGCGGCAACGGCACTCCCACCACCGGCGGCACCCAGCCACCGGCAACCGGCGGATGCGCGGGAGGCGGCGACCTCGGACCGATCCCCGAGGGCGCCGTCCCGGACGGGTACGAGATCCCCAAGGACGCCCCCGAGAAGGTCCGCACCGCGATCCGCTGGTCGATGGGCCAGCTCGGAACGATGTACCAGTGGGGCGGCACCTGCACGAATTCCCGCGGCCCGGACCCGATGGGCCGGTGCGACTGCTCCAGCCTGACCCAGCAGTCCTACAAGGCCGCCGGCATCACCCTCACCCGCACCACGTACACCCAGGTCAAAGAAGGCGACCCGGTACCGGCATCCGCGATCCGGCCCGGTGACCTGCTGTTCACCCGCCCCGGCCCGTCCGGTCCCGAGCACGTGGCCATGGCCATCGGCACCGCCAAGGGCACCCTCCTGGCGATCGAGGCACCCCGGACAGGCAAGCCCGTCCGGATCGTCACCCAGGCCAGCCTGGGCACCATCATCGCCGTCCAGCGGATGGTCCCCGCTTCCTAGCCGCCGCCTGCGGCTTCCCCTCCCGGCCTTCCGGCCGGATCCCCCGCGGCCTCGCGCTGCCCTCGCGCGCCTTCGCCGCGCCCTTCCCCCTTCTCGCGCCACCCGCACCGGCCAACAGCCGTTGCCTGCAAGGAGTCCAGCACACCCATGTCGTCCATCGACCGACTCATCATCCTTGCCTACGACCCGGGCATCACCCCCAACGAAGGCGGCCTCCCGGGCCTTTCGGTCCTCAAGAGCGTCGTCTCCTCGATCAACCTGTACGGGATCATCGCCGTCGTCGGCGCCCTCGCCGTCTCCCTTGCCGTGTGGGCCTGGGGCCACTTCACCGGAGGCCACAACTCCGAGGCGACCGGCAAGAAGGGCGCGGTCGTCAGCGCCGGCGCCGCCCTCGGACTCGGCGCTGCCAACGGCATCGTCATGTTCTTCTCCGCCCTGGGATCGCAGGTCAAGTAGTGGCGAAACGATCCCGCACACGGGCCCGCCCCCGGATGTACCTGCACACCGGGCACTGGTCGTCCAACCGGCGCATCACCGTCCTCGTCATCGGCCTCACCATGCTCGTGGCCCTCGCCGGCCTCGCCGCATGGTGGACCGGCCGCAACGACACCGCGGACCGGCCCAGCACCCCAGCTCCCGGACTCAGCTCTCCCGGCCCGTCCTCCCCCAACCCGGCGACCGGCGGGACCGGCGGCGTGGCCAAGCCCCCGCAGATCGCTGATCCGCTCGTCTACGCAAAGGCCGCGGCCCAGGTGCTGTGGACGTACGACACCCGCACCACCACGCACGCCCAGCAGCTGGAAGGCCTGCACGCCTGGGTCACCCGCGAGACCCAGTACGCCGACTGGACCGGCGTCCAGGCCCAGATCCCCGACCCCGTCCTGTGGTCGCGGATGCACGACAACGGCCAGCACGCCACCGCCCTGATCAGCGAGGCGCACTTCCCCAGCTCCTTCAAACAGGCACTCGCCGACGACCCCGCAGCGCTGACCCAGGCGTACATCTACGTGGTCACGGTCGCCGGCAAGCAGCAGATCACCTGGAACGGCGGCGGGGCCGGAGCCGAGGACCGCACGGCCACCCTCGCCGTGCAGTGCCGACCCAAGACGGACTGCTCCCTGGTCGCCATCGCCCCGAGCGTCCTGCCCTGACCCCCACCCACGAGAGGAGGTAGACCCCTGTGGGCTTCTGCGACCTGCCCCTGGCGAACAAGTTGTGCACGGCTGCCGACGTCATCGACTTCGCGAACAACCCCGGCAAGGCGATCACCGAGGGCATAGGCAACTGGATCGCCAAGAGCATCGGCGAACTCGCTGCCGCAGCCGCCGACCTGGCAGCCGACGCCATCGACACCACCACCAAGGTCGACCTCAACGCCACGTGGTTCCGCGAGAACTACGAGATGTTGCTGCCGATCGGCTTGGTCGTCCTCGTCGCAACGATGTGCGCCCAGCTTGTCCGCGCCGCCTTCCGCCGCGACGGCGAGGCCCTGCGCCAGGCGTTCACCGGCACCGCCTCGGGCGTGATCTTCGCGTTCGGTGCCATCGCCCTGACCACCGTCGCCATCGAGGTCGTCGATGCCCTGAGCGACGGTCTCTTCGCCGCCGCGGGCACGTCGATGAAGGAAGCCGTCCGGCGCAGCATCAAGGTCTCCCAGATCGGCGGTCTTGCCGGACTCGGGTGGATGGTGCCCGGCATCGTCGGCCTCGGAGCCGCCATCGGTGCCTTCATGTTCTGGTGCGTGATGCTCGTACGCAAGGTGGGCATCTTGGTCCTGGTCACCCTGGCCGTGTTCGCCGGTGCCGGCGGCGGCTGGGAGGTCGCTCGCCGGTGGCGGCTCGGCTGGATCGAGGCCACCGCCACCCTGGTCGTCTCCAAACTCCTGATGACCGTGATCTTCCTGCTGGGCATCTCCGCCCTCGGCAGGACCGACGCCAAGGACGGAACCGCCGCGCTCGCCGACGTCATGGCCGGCGTCGTCATCATGTGCCTCGTCCTGTTGTGCCCGTACGCCTGCTTCAAGTTCGTTCACTGGGCTGCTGAGAGCACCGACGCAGAGTCGATCCACCGTGCCGGTGGCGCGGGAGGACAGGTCGCACGGCAGCACGCGGAGAACGCAGCCCGCAAGGGAGCGGCGATGGCCGCGACCGCCGGTACCGGAGGAGCGGCAGCCGGAGCAGGCGCTGCCCCGCAGGGCCCCGACGGCGGAGGCGGATTCCCCGGCGACATCGCCTCGCACTCCACCGGCGGAGGCGACACCAAGGGCCAGGGCGGGCAGGGCGGCGGAATGTCTCCCGCTATGGACGCCCTGAAGAAGGCGGCGCAGCCGCCTCCGACCAGCGTGCAGCAGGACACCAGCGGCCAGGTCGGCGGCACCTCCGGCGCCCCCGCCACCGGTTCCTCCGGTTCAGGCGGCGACCAGTGGGGCGAACGCGGCAGCAGCTCCCCGCCACCGCAGGGGAACTCGCCTTCTTCCGAAGGCACTTCGGCCAGCGGCTCGGCGTCAGCGGCGCCGCCGCCCAGCGGTCCCTGACCGCCGCCCGCTGGCCCCATCCCCGTGGGACGCGCCGCGTCCGCTCCGGCGCGTCCCACGGTTCCACCCGCTGCCCGCCCGCACGTCGAACGGCCCACCCCTTGTCTGATCTGACCCTGACTCCCCCGCTGACGGTGAAGTTTCCTCTTCGCTCCCGTCGCGGCATCCTGCTCGGCCTGTCCTTCCCCCAACTGATCCTCGTTTCCCTGGCCCTGGCGCTGCTGCTGGTCACGGTCGTGACCACCGGCCTGGCCGGAGCCTTCGCCCTCGTCCCGCTGTGGGCGGCCATCGCAGCCCTGGCCTTCGTACGGCACAGCGGTCGCTCGCTCATCGACTGGGCGCCGATCATCACCCGTTACGCCCACCGGCGCCGCACCGGCCAGACCCTGTGGCTGGCCCGCGCCGTCTCCCGGCCCCGCATCGACGGCCTGCTCCACCTGCCCGGCTCGGCGGCGGCGCTGCGCGTGGTCACCCCCGAAGGCTCGCAGGCCTCGGCCATCCACGATCCGCACCAGCAGACCCTCACCGCCGTCGCCCGCGTCAGCAGCAGGGCCTTCGCCCTGCTCGACCCGTCCACGCAGAACGCCAACGTCGCCAACTGGGGCCGGGCCCTGGCCAGCATCGCCCGCAGCGGACACGTCGCCACCGTCCAGGTCCTGGAACGGACCGTGCCCGACTCCGGCGACGGCCTCGCCCGCCACTGGAGCACCCACGGCCGCGCCGACACCCCGGTGGCCGGGCAGGTGTACGCCGACCTGGTCACCTCCGCAGGCCCGGCCGCCGCCCCCCACGAGTCGTACATCGCAATCTCCCTGGACCTCAAGGCCGCCAAGCGGCTGATCTCGCAGGCCGGCGGCGGCCTGCCCGGAGCCTTCACCGTGATGGCGCAGACCACCAGCTCCGTCGCCCAGGCCGCCCGCAACTCCGGGCTGACGGTCACCGGCTGGCTGAACGCACGCGAAATCTCCGCGGTCATACGGACCGCCTACGACCCCAAGGCCCTCTCTGCACTCCAGCAGTGGTCCGAATCCGGCCGCGCCGAGGCCGACCCCGCCGCCGCGGGCCCCGTGGTCCAGATCGAGGAGAGCGACCGCCTCGCCACCGACACCGCCCGCCACGCCACCTACTGGGTCGAAAACTGGCCCAGGACCGAAACCTCGGCCGGCTTCCTCCACGGCCTGCTGTTCAGCGCCGGCGTCCGACGCAGCTTCTCCCTCATCTACGCCCCGCAAGCCCTGTCCGCCGCCCTGCGCGATGTCCAGCGCCGCAAGGCCACGATCATCTCGGACGCCGCCGAGCGGCGCCGCAAGGGCATGGTCGACAGCGAAGAGGACAACGTCGAGTACGCCGACGTGAAGGACCGGGAGCGGCAGCTGATCGCCGGCCACGCAGACGTCGCCCTGACCGGACTGCTCACCGTGACCGCGGAGACCGACGCCCTCCTCGACTCCGCCTGCGCACAGATCGAAACCGCCGCCGTGACCGCCCAGGTCGACCTGCGCCGCCTCATCTGCCAGCAGCCCGACGCCTTCGCCCTGGCCGCACTGCCCCTGGCCCGCACCGCCCTGTAGCCGACAAGGCCGCTGACCCTGCCCCCGGCAGGAAGGATCCCGTGACACCCCACACCCCGACCACCAACGCGCACCCCTACCTGCGCGCCGCCACCGCCGGCATCCGCCACCACACCCGCAGCCTCACACCCCAGGCCGACCGGCCCCGCCCGAAGACGCCCGCGGACCGAGCCCACCTGGACGTCCTCCACGCCCACCTCACCACGCTCCACCAGCTCCTCGACCAGCTCACCGACACCACCCGCAACAGCTGGCCCGCTGCCGGACGCCACCTCGCGACCGCCCACACCCGGCTGTGGCAGGCAAGCGCCGAACTACACGACGCCTTCCACACCCTCCCGCCCGAATCCTCCGGCGACGAAGCCGAGTGCCGGCCGGACCGGCTCCCCGACGGCCCGCCCGTGCTGACCATCTGCCACCGCCACCTCGCAACCGGCCACGCCATCCGCCGCAAGACCACCCCCGCCGACCTGCGCGGCCACACCACCCACTGCGGGCGATGACCTGCCCACACCCGACCTAAGGCCGCCCCGATGAACCACCGGCCCGCCCGCCGAGCCCGCCGCGCCAGCGCGAGCCCCCTGTTCACCCCGCACGGCACCGACCGCGCCACCCGCAAAGCAGCCCGCAAGCAGCTCGCCGAAGCCCAGGCCAAGGCCCGCGAAACCGCCGCCGCCCACCCCTCCGGCCACGAGCCCGCCGAAGCGCACATGCCGCTCCCGGTGTACCCGGCCTACGGCCGCCCCGGCGCCGCCTCCGCACGCGGCACCCGGCTGCGCCTTCCCGCTCACCGCATGACCACCGCCACCGCCAGCGGCGCGTACCCCTTCCTCGCCGAAGGCGGGCTCGGCGCCGAAGGCATCTACATCGGCCGCGACGTCCACGCCGAGGCGAGCTTCACCTTCGACCCCTTCACCCTGTACGGGCGCGTCGAGGGCTTCACCAACCCCAACATCCTCTTGGCCGGCGTGATCGGCCAGGGCAAGAGCGCCCTGGCCAAATCCTTCGCCCTGCGCTCCGTCGCCTTCGGGTACCGGGTGTACGTCCCCTGCGACCCCAAGGGCGAATGGACCCCCGTCGCCGCCGCCCTCGGCGGCACGTCGATCGCACTGGGACCGGGACTGCCCGGCAAGCTGAACCCCCTCGACGCCGCACCCCGGCCCGCCGGCGTCGCCGAGGCCGACTGGGCGGTCGAGGTCCGCAAGCGGCGCCTGCTGCTGCTCGGCTCCCTCGCCCGGACCGTGCTCGGCCGGGACCTGAAGCCGATGGAGCACACCGCGCTCGACGTCGCCCTCGACGCGGTCGTCCAGGCCGCCGCCGCGGTCGGCCGCACACCGCTGCTGGGCGACATCGCCCACACCCTCAACCAGCCCGAGCTCCTCGACCAGGCCGGCGGCACCATGTCCGGCCACCTCGGCGACGCGGCCCGCGACCTCGCCCACGCCCTGCGCCGGCTCGTCAACGGCGACCTGTCCGGCATGTTCGATGCCCAGTCGACCATCCGCTTCGACCCCACCAGCCCGATGCTGACCATCGACCTCTCGCGCCTGGGCGGATCCGGGGACGACACGGCATTGGTGCTGGCCATGACCTGCGCTTCGGCCTGGATGGAGTCCGCGCTGACCGACCCGGCGGGCGGACGGCGCTGGGTGGTCTACGACGAGGCGTGGCGACTGATGAGGCACGCGGGCCTGCTGGAGCGGATGCAGGCTCAGTGGAAGCTGTCCCGCGGGCTCGGCATCGCGAACCTCATGGTCATCCACCGCCTGTCCGACCTGCTGACCGCGGGCGACGCCGGATCACGCGGACGAGCCCTCGCCGAAGGCCTTCTCGCGGACTGCTCCACCCGCATCATCTACCGCCAGGAGAACGACCAACTCCACGCCGCCGCCGGCCTCCTCGGCCTCACCTCCGTCGAAATGCAGGCCATATCCCACCTCAACCGAGGCCGCGGACTGTGGCGCGTCGCCGGACGGTCGTTCATCGTCCAGCACCTCCTCCACCCCGCCGAACAACAGCTGTTCGACACGGACTCCCGAATGCACTGAGAGGTCGACCCGTGGGTTCGCGATTCCTGAAGCACCGACGGCCGCTCGCCTCGTCGCGGCCGAGCCGACCCGACGACTTCTCTCTGTCCCCATACCCCACCCCCTCGCCCCGCCCATGACGCCTACCGGAGCCGTTTGACTTGAACACGCCGCCCACCACCAGGCTCACCCCCGACCTGGCCCCCCTGCCCGATCACCGACACATCCGCGATCCCCAGTGGCTGCGGGCCTGGGCCAGGTTCGAGCAAGTGACGACCCCGCTGCGGGAACGCGGCCTGACCTGCGACGTCGACTTCGGCCTGGATGACTGGATCGTCTACGCCTGGCCTCCCGACCAAGACGCCGTGGTCATCATCGGATCTGACGACGGATGGCTGGTCACCTACGAAACCCCCGCCGTGGACCACTCCTCGATGACGGTCCTCTACGACTCCAGATCGCATCCCGACCCCCAGGCCAGCACCCACGTGGCCCGCTTCATCACTGCGGTCAACGCGCACCTGGCGCACCTGCGCAGGCGCACTCCCCCGAAGCGACCGGACTCGAGGCCGATGGCCACCCAAACGACGCAGTTGAGTCACGGCGCCGCCAGGCCAACGCCGGACCTCATACCGCGCGCCACGTCATCACAGGCCAAGCACCGGTGAACGCCTCCCACCACCACCGAGCCCCAAGGCCGTACGCCAACAGCCGCACGAAATCGCCGCGTTCGAAGGAGCTCTCCTATGCAGCGCCCTCCTGAGCTGACCGAGGAGGAATGGGCCGACTACCGGCAGTGCCAGGCCGAGGAGAACACTGTCCTCGCACAGGTCGTCGACCGCGAGGCCCAGCTGGAGAACGGCCTTATCGACTCCGACGACCCATACGACTTCTCCTGGGACATCAACCCAGCACCAGACGAGCAGACCTGGCCATCCCGGCTTGAGGTCCTGGCGGAGGACTTCCGCCGCGCGAAGAACCAGCTCACGCTGCTGGACGAAGCCCGGCACGTCCCCGAGAACCCGCTCGGCCCCGCCCTTCTCGACCAGGCCCTCCACACCCAGGGGCTTGCCGCCACCGCCCAGCGCGCAGTCTCAGCCCTCCTCGCGGCACCCGGACTTCCCCCAGCCCTGACGACCGCCGTGCTCGTTCCCCTCTCGGCTGCCGCCGCGCACGCCGCTTCCGCTGTGCAGCACTTCGCCGCCGCCACGGCCATCGCGGCCGGATCCAGCGGGCGCCTCGCCGAGCACCTCCAGTGGCGCATCGTCTTCCACCACGCCGACGGTCGGCGCGAACTCGGACAGGCCGCAGAGACGTCGCTGACGGCAGCGACCGAGTTCACCGGGCGCGCCGAACTGCGGCGCCAGCTCCTGCCCCACCCGGTACCCGCCGCGCTACCGCCCACCCAACCCATCACCGCCAGCAGCGCCGCCCCGAAGCGCCGTTGACCGGGAACCTTGCAGAAAGGATTCCTCACTCCGTGTACCACCCCGTGAGCATTCACATCGGCCAGCACACCGCCGGACCCCTGGACCGCCCCCGAACCGACCCGGTCCAGCAGCTCCTTTGGTCCAGGGGGTTCACGTACTGCTCCCGACTCCACGGATATACAGCCGCGCACACACTGCCCGCCGAGCAGCAGGAACACCTCGTTCACGAGGCCGTGCACGCCCTGCACTCCCGTGGACACGCCGTCGCGCACGTGCACCACCCCCAGCCCAAGGCGGACGAGTGAGAAGGGACCGGCCGGGCCGCGGGCTGGGGCCTTGCGACCGGCACGCGCTCGTGACCGGATTCGCTGACCGGCTCGCCACCGGGCTGGGACCAGGCTGGACTGCGGTGGGGCGGTGGACCCCCTCCGGTCGTGACCCGGCCGAAGGCCGGGTCTGGGACATGGCCGGCGGCAGCTTGCACCGAACGCTGGAGTCCTTCCCGCACGTGCACCGGGCCGTCCTTACCCACCCCCATGGCCTGCAGCTCTACGTTCTCCCCCGGACACCGGACCTGGACAGTTTCATCGTCTCCGCCGTGCTCCCCGCCGGTGTCTTCGAGCACGGCGGCGTCCAGCCTCCACCCGCGATCGGCGTAACGGGAGACCCCGTCCGTGCGGCGGCCGACGTCCGACGTCGTCTTCTGCGCCCGTACCGCACGGCCGCGATGGTGGTGGCCCGCACCACCTGGTTCCGGGAGCACGACAAGATCGTGATCGGGCGAGGCGACGACGGACAGCCCTTGCTGAACACGGTCGCGCCGACGGCCGTGCGGGCCTTGCTCCACTCCGACGGCCGGTGGGTGCTGGATCCCGCAACCGGTCTGTGCCGACTCAGGTACGCGGAGCGGCATCCCGAGCCCGTCATCCAGCAGGCCGTCCTGCGCCTGCACGTCCACCGCTTCGACATCGTCGTCGTGACCGGGACCCCGCTCAACACGCCGCCCGGCAGCCGTACTCCCCCGCCGCCCGGCCCTCCCCCGCGGCTTCGCGGTGGGGAGAGCCCCGGCGGCTCGCTTCTCTAGGCATCCGCTCGGCGAGGGCCGGCCCTCGGTCCGTTCGCCGACTGCCTCATCCATCACGTATCAGGAGATTGTTCTGGCCACCCGATCCTGCATCGCCCGACCGACCCCGACCGGCTTCGAGGGCATTTACGTCCACTGGGACGGCTACCCCACCCACCACCTGCCACTTCTCCTCGCCGCCCACCAGTTCCGATTCAAGGGCGACATCGAAGCGATGACCCGCTTCCTCGTGGACTCCCCCGAGGTCAGCTGGGACCACCTCGGCGCGGACCTCCTCACCGACGCGCCGGAACCCGTACAGCAGCGCCTGGGCAACGGGTACGACGCATGCCGCCCGACGACCGGCCTGGTCACGCTGGACGGCAGCCCCGTCCAGCGGATGACCTTCGACGAAGTGTCCGCCCATGAAAGCTGGCTGAGCTGGGCGTACGTGCTGCGTCCGGAGGGAGTCGAGGTCGCCAGCCTCCAGAACGGGCCCCGCGGTCTCCTCGTCGGCTGGGACGTGGACCCGCTCACCCCGTTCAACGACGACCCCGAACGCTGGCGCCCCCGCCCTGCCAGTCGCAGCCAGACACCCACCACGACTGTCCGCAAAGCCGAACCCCTCGCGCCGGCGGCGAAGTCGGCGACCCGCCGGTGAGCACCCGACCTCTCCGAAAGGCACCCGACCCGGCCACCGGCGAAGACCCAGGGCCCGACGACGTGCAGGGGGAGCAGCCGCCGATGGCGGCCGTACCCGGCAGCAGCGACTTGCGGCGCACTGCCCGTCTGGAAGCGGCCGACTACCTGGCGACGCTGAACTTGCCGGAGCCGGGACAGAGCCTGCTGCCCTGGACCCAGGCGCTCGCAAAGGCCGAGACCGCCGCTCAGTTCCACGTCGTCACTGACACGGTCATCGGCTCCGAGGGCGGTGCGCTTCTGGCCCTGCGTGACTTCCTGCGCGCTGCCGGTGCGTGGTGCGACGGCCATGGTCAACGCGCCCTCGGAGACCGCTACCGCCGCACGAGCGAACTCCTCGACGTCGCCGACCGGCTCGCGTTCCAGCTGGGCGTCGACCACCTCGCCGCCGCGCACCCAGGACCGGCCCCGGCCTGACCTTCGCATGCCACAGCCCAGCTCGGACCTGCGACCGAGGACTTCACCCACACCTTGCACTGAAAGGACCGCCCCCTGCCTGCGGACCCGCCCCACCTGTACATCGGCTGGCACGAAGAGCACGGGTTCGTCGCCGCCTCCGGCCGACCCCTGACCGACCATCTCAAGAACTGGGTTCTGGACCGCGTCCAGTTCGAACCCGTTCCGGGAACCACCCTGCACCGGCTCACCGATCCGGGGCAGGACGGCCGCCGCCGCGCCCGGCAAGCCGTAGCAGCAATACGCACCTTGGGCCTGCGTGTGCAGGCCGACTTCACCCTCGACCCAGAACTCACACCGGACCCGCCGCACCAGCAGCGGACCGCCAACCTTCAAGAACACCGCTCGCGAATCGCGCAGGCAGCCAACTCCCGCTCCCCACAGCGCGGCACCCCGCACACCACGCTGCCGTACGCGCCCGCGGCATCGACACCCGCGGTCCCTCGGCCGGCCCCCGCCACGTCAGCGACCGGGCGCGGCAGGTAAGCGAGGCGCGCGAGCCCTTCGCCTTCGCTCCCGGCGAGCCCCACTCCGACTGACCCTCTGCGGCGCCGACAGGTCCGCCCAGCCTGCGGCGCCGCACCACCACCGTTCCCGTATGCCTCCGACGGAAAGCCCTTCCCCTGTTGTCCCTGACCGATCATCCGTCCGTCCCGCAGCCGCGCGCCACCTACGGTGCGGTACTGGGCAGTCGGCACGTTGCCCGTCTGCTCGGTGGCACCCTCATCGGGCGCCTGCCCAACGGCATGGTTCCCGTCGGACTTGCCCTGTGGATCACGGGCGTTGGCGGTTCCCTGGCCTTTGCCGGGATGCTCAGCGCCCTGTACGGACTGGCGTCCGGGCTGAGCCAGCCCGTCAAGGGCAGGCTGATGGACCGCTTCGGTCAGACCCGCGTCTCCGGACCGGCAGTGATCCTCAATTCCTCCAGCCTGCTGGCCCTTCCGGTGATCGGCGCGAGCGGGCATCCAGCAGTCGTCACCGCGGCAGTGAGTGTGGCCGGCCTGTGCACACCGCCGCTGGAAGCCGGTCTGCGTGCCCTGTGGGCGGCTGTCCTGGCCGATCCGGGCCGGCGGCGCATCGCTGTCAGCCTCGACACCGGCACCCAGGGGCTGCTCTACATCGTCGGCCCCCTGCTGGTGACCGCCCTCGCCGCCGCCCGCGGTCCCGGGCTCGCGCTCGTCACCACGGCCGTACTCGGGCTGCTGGGCACCGTGATCGTCCTCACCGCGCCGCCGTCCCGACGCTGGCGCCCCGCGACAACTGACGGCGGCGAAACGCGCGGACGCCTGCTGTCCCCCGGGCTGTTGATGCTGTACTTGGCCCTCGCCGGTACCGGCTGCGCCATCGGCTCCATGAACGTGTGGTCCGTCGCGATGGCGGCTAGCCACCACATGGAGCTGCTGTCCGGCGCGATCCCCGCCGCGTTCTCCACGGGCAGCTTCCTCGGCGGCCTGCTCTACGGGCGCCGTGTCTGGCCCGGCTCGAGTGCGGCGCAGCTCCTCGTCGGTGCCGCGTGCTTCCTCACCGGATGGCTGCCGCTGCTCACCCTGCCCGGCCCGCGCGCTGCCATCGCAGCCGTCGCCGTCCCGGGGCTGTTCCTCACGGTGGTCGTCAGCTGTGCCTTCATGACCGTGGACACGCTCGCCCCGCCGACGCGCACCACCGAGGCGTACGCGTGGCTGATCCTCTCCGTCGGCGTCGGCCAGGCCGCGGGCACTGCGCTCGCCGGCGCTCTCGCAGCGCACCCGCTCGCCGGCGCCGCGCTTCCTGCCGTCGGCGCCGCCGTGTCGCTGTCGTTCCTCACGGCTGCCCGCCGACGTCTCACCCCCGCCGGCGCGTCGCGCCAGCGGGGCCGGCACCGGCGCACCCGGGCCCGTGCCGCCCACAACTGACCTCATCCTCGCAAGGAGAAACACCTCTTCATGGCCGTACGCACTACTTGGACAGTCACCCACGCCTGCGGGCACGACGTCGATCACAATCTCTCCGACCGCCCCGCCGACCGGCGTGCGGGATTCGCCCGATGGCTTTCCGGCCGCGACTGCACCGACTGCTGGAGGGCGAGCCGCACCGGCGACAACCTCAGCCGCGAGGAGTGGCTCGCAGCCCGGCGGGCTGCAGAGCAGGCCGCCGCGAAGGAGTGGGCCGAGCAGTTCGACATGCCGCCGCTCGACGGTCCCGAGCGCGCCCTGGAATGGGGCGAGCGCAGTAGGCACCAGCTGGTCACCACCGCCTATACCGCTCTCGTTGTCGAAGGGTCCTGGGACGACGCCGCCTGGGCGGCCCTGGAGGAGAAGATCCGGTCCGTGACCCGGGCCGGCTGGTGGATCGACCAGCGTGACGCCGACGGTGTGGACGTTCCCGAACTCCTCGACGCCGCAGGTGACGACGACCGCGGTACCGAGAATCCGTTCCGGTGACGAATCGCGCGACAGCTATCACGGCATCCGTGAATTCGTAAATCCCGGATTCTGCGGACCATTGAAGTCATCCCCACCGCCGTCTCTGCCGCGTTCACGTGGAAGGAATCCTCCGTGCCCGAAGCCGCTCCCCGTCCCACTGCTCCGGCCGACACCCTCACCCCTGACCGGGACATCACCCACCGGCACTTCGCCCCGGGCGACCGCGTCGTGGTCCTCAAGGGGATCGCGGGCGACGAGCTCTGGGGGGACTCCATGACCGTCGTCACCCCGTCCTGGCACACCCCCACCAACGAGGACGGCTGGCGGCTACGTGACCCCAACGGCGGTCAGCACACGTTCGTCACCGCGCACCCCCGCTATCTCGTCCATCTCAACCGCCGCTGCGCCGACTGCCTCATCTACCTGCGTGCCCTGGAAAAGCTCATGGTGCGCAAGGCCAACACGGACAGCACCGCCGTCGACTGCGGCTGGTACACCCTGACCGCCCTCGACCAGCTCGTCCACGTTGCGGACACCTCTGGCCGCAGGTAGCCAGCGCCATGCCCCTGACCGCCCGCATCGTCCATATCAGCCGCGATCCGCACTCCGAGGAAGTCCTCGCCCGCGGAGGCGACGCCGAAGCCGAGTCCCTCCTTGAGCGCAGCGGCTTCATCCCCGTCCACCGAGGCCACGACTGGTACCACCGGCTTCCCCGGGAACTGGAGCAGGACAAACAAGTCCGCCGGGCCCGCCGCGCTGTCGCTGTCCTCAAGGCCGTCGGCTACGCCCCGCAGCACAACCCCGAGTTCGCCTCCGACGTCCGGCTCGTCTACGACCTATCGCTCGGCGCCCAGGTCGCAGGCCTCGCGGAGCACATCTGAGCTGCCCTGCACAGCCAGTGGGCCGCCGCAGTGATCACTGAGCTGGTGGCTCCCGCCGACGGGGTCCTGCCCGCCGTGAGCGAAGTCCTCCACTCCACAGCCGACTTCCTGCAAGGGCTCGGAGACGAAGCCGACCCGGCCCACGCCAACCAGATCCGCCACCTCGCCGATCAGCTCTCGGTCATCACCACCGAGGTGGGCGCCTACCGAAACCTGCTGGGGACCGGCACACCGACCACCCGCTTCGCCCCGCATGCACCGGAGTCGACGCCTCGGAGGCGGAAGCCTCCGTCACCTGCTCGTGCCCACCAGCACCGCCGACACCACCGACATCCGCCCGGCGCACCCGATGACCCCCACTGAAACGGAGCACTCGCAGATGGCCATCGACGTCAGCACAGACAGCACCCCCACGGGGCATGTCCTGGGCGAAGACCACGCCGCGGCACGGATCAACATCGAACGCAGACAACGCGGGTGGAGCACGACCAGTCTCTCCGACCGGCTCAACCACAGCGGATACCGAATGAACCCGTCGGCGGTGTGGCGGATCGAGAACGGCAAACGGCGTATCCACCTCGACGAGGCAATTGGATTCGCCCAGGTCCTCGGGGTCGCCCTCACCGACCTCATCAGCCCGCCAGAGCTGTCCACCGAGGCCGCAGAGCTGATCGAGGGTTTGGCTCGCGCCGAACGCGCCGTCCAGCAGGCCCAACACACCCACCGGCAGGCCGGTGATCACCTGGCCGCCTATCTCGCCAAACACCCTGACATCCACGAGTGGCCCAGCACCCCGAACAACGAGTAGGGCCCCCCAGCTCCAGCGCCTCTCCTGCACGAACCACCTTCCCTCCACCCTCCCGAGATCCCCATGCCTTCCAACCCGCCCCGCACCGACCTCGGCGCCTTCGCCCACGCCCTCGCCGCCCGGCTTCCCGGCGACACCTGGACCACCACCTACGCTCGCCACGGCGAATACCCCGACCAGATCCGAACCACCAAGGAACTTTGGGACATCGGGGCCGTCGGATACGCCGCGACGAACTTCGTCCTGGGCCACGAGGCGGTCCTCGCCCGCGGCGACGGAGCCCGCCTGCTGGTCTTCGATCGCCCCCTGCGCCGACGCCAGTTCATGGTGGGCGCCCTGCAGCCGGACGCCCACGACGACGCCTTCCACCTGGTGGCCGAACCCAACGGCCTCACCATCCCCGCCGACCCCGCCCGTGCCGCGGCCCAAATCGCCCGCAGACTGCTGCCCCGGTACGAGACGGCACTCCGGCAGGTCCGGCACAACACCGCCCACCCGGTACCCCGCCGACCCGCACCTGCGGTGATCGCCGGGAACGTCGGTATCGCCTGGTATCCGGACGGTGCCGTCGGCGCCGTCACCGGCAGTCCCAAAGCCACCGGCCTCCTCTACATCCACGGCTTCCAGTACCACCCCTACCACCGCATGTTCCTGCTGCCCGCGTCCTACGGCGACCAGCAACAGCTCGCCCGCATCCAGGCCGTCTCGCAACGGCTGGCCCAGATCGGCGTCGGTGTCACGGTCCGCCCCGCCCCCGCAGCGCCGAAGCCGACAGCGCGGCCCGCCCGCCCCCCGGCCCCAGCCGTCGCGTCCCCCAGCCGCTGACCCACCACCCGAAGGAGCCCCCGTGGGCAATGTCGCCGATGAATCCGGCACCGATGTTGAGATATACCGGCGGGCCTTCAACCCCGACACGATCCACGTCGTCAGCCGCACCGGAGCCCCCGAAGAACTGCTGGCCCTCCTCGACAGCGCCGGCCTCGAACGCAAGACCGAGAAGACCTCAGGCCCCGTCTACGTCTGGCACGAAACACCTCAGGGCCTGAGCGAAGAGGAGCAGAAGGGGCTGGTCACCCGCTCGATGCTCCCGGTGCTCATCGCCGACTACGACGTCAATATCGATCCGGACGTGTACGACGTGACCGCCTGGGCGAAGGCCATCTCCGAACACCGCTCGCGCCAGGCAAAGGCGTCGGGGCCTTCAGCTCTTCCCTCCACCGGACCTGCCAGTCCCACAGCCCCTCGGTCCCGCTGACCTTCCTCTTCACCTGGCTGTCCCCGGCGTTTGAAGCCGGGGACAGCCCCCTCCTCGACCAACCGGAGCACGACGATCCCGACGTCCCCGCCCACCCCGCCGCCGATCTCCGCCGCCCGCCGCCCGCGCCTTGCCGTCTTCCTGCTCCGCCGGTACCTGCGTGCCGTGACCGCCTCATCCTCCGGGCGCCACAACGTACTGGCCACCGGAGCCTTCGGCGTCCTGGACGAGTCCCACTGGCGCACCGCCGGACCCAACCGCACCGGAGGAACGTGACCCTCTACGACCCGCAGGCGCTCGTACGCCACATCACCCAGGAGATCGGTCGGCTGACCGCCCACCTGGCCTCCGCCGAACCGGCCGAAGCCGCCCAGGTCCTCGCACAGGTGCTGGCTCCCGAGGGCATCCTCGACGAGGTCACCGACCTGATGGCCGCTGGCTCACGGTTCGCCCGGGACTGTGCCACCGTCGGCGCGCTTCCCGCGGAGGTCTGGCTGGCGATCGGCCGAGCCGCGAACGAACTCGCCGCTGTGAGCAACGACCTCGCCGAGCACACCGAAGACCTTCATCGTCTCGCCCGTCCGCCGGTCGTCGTCGGCATCCCGCCGGTCGCCTCGCCGCTCGTCGCGCGGAGGCACCGGTGAAGAAGCAATGGACAGGCTGGGGCCCGACCGCCGACCAGCCCGAGCAGCACTACCTCGTCGAGCCGCGGCACCTGGCCGGCGGCGGCGACTTCCGGTACGTGGCCGAGTATCTCCGCGCCTCCGGCTGGAAGGACCTCTCCCGTGCCGGCGGGCCGATCGTCTTCGACAACCCCGACCGGACCGTACGGATCGGCTTCGATCCGCACAGCATTCCGGGTGGCTGGACCGTCTCTGGTCAGGCCATCGGTGACCAGGCCGCCTGGCACGCCACCCTCACCACCGCAGTGCCGGTGGAGGTCGTCGCCGGGTTCACCGACACCCTGACCAAGCCGCGCTCCGCCCATGCCCCCAACCCGTGGGCCCCGTTGGAGGAACACGGGTGGGAGACCGAACGCGGCCAGCACTTCACCGCGGTATCCCCGGACCGGAACTCTTGGCTCCAGTTCCACCAGAACGAACCTGGCCAGGCCCACTGGTGGGCCGGTGCCCGCACGGAACACGGCCGGACCTGGGACGCCGTGTTCACCCCGACCACCCCGATGCACCTCGTCGAAGGCTTCTCGGCCGCACTGGCCGACCCCACCCCGGTCATGCGTCCGCGCGGGAACATCCCCGCGACGAAGTGGGTCCGCACCACTTCCGTCTCCGTACGGCCCTCCCAGCTCGGGGCGTGGCAGCAGACACGGATCACCGCCGCCCGCGCCACTACCTGGGCCCGCAACTCCTGGGCCGCAGCCCGCCCGGGCAAGCACGCCCCGGCCGCCAGCCCCTATGCGTCGGCCGGCGGCACACACCAGAGGCGCTAGCCCCAGAACTACGGCTCCCCCTTCCGTAAGGACTTTCATGCCCGGATCCGACTACGCCGACCTCACCCCCGACGACGTCCAGGAGGCCACCCGCACCCTGGTCCGCCTCACCCGGTACATACGCAGCAACCCGGACGCCAGCAACTTGCTGCCCTATCTCGTACCGCTCGTTGACAAGTACGACGGCGCAGTGGCTCGCCTCTCCCAGGCGCTTGCCGAAGTCAACAGCTACTTCTACGGCAGGCCCGAACTCACCGGAGAAGCCGAGGACCTCGACCACCTGTGGGGCGTGTACAGCGATGCCTCCGAGTTCCTCCTGGAATACAACAAGCTCGACTGGCAGCTGGGCGCCATCCGTGCCGAGGTCGAACGGCAGGCCGCCGCACCTGGGCGGCAGGCAGGAAGCACGTCGTGACGGTGACCGACCGGCAATTCGCCGTCTTCGCCTCCGACCACGAACACAAGCTCGGCTCGGCAATCAGCCCCCGCTACCTGGCCGGGCCCGGCGACCCCCGGCACATCACTCACGCCCTGCGCGCCGCCGGGTGGACGAACACCTCCGACCCGCTCCACCCGTCGATCACGATGACCAGCCCCGACTACGCGCACAACCTCAGCCTCAACCCCGCAAGCCATCACTACGCCTGGAAGATCAGCACCGAGTTCCTCCTTGGCTACTGGTCCGCAACCTTCAGCATCACCACCCCCGCGGAGATCGTGGCCGGCCTGACCGACGCCCTGATCCGTCCCGCGCCTGACGAAGCCGCGCCCACGGTCGTGGAGATCCTGACCGCCCGCGGCTGGGCGCACAGCACCAACGACGCCGGCTCCCAGACGCTGGTCTCACCGGACGGCATCGTCCAGGCCGAGCTGCGTGTCTCCGCCTTCCTCTGCGGATGGGAATTCGAGGCCGCACGCCATCACGGCGAGCACGGCCCCGAGGGGACGCTGTGGCGGGCCTACTTCAACGAGGACACCCCCACCCACCTCCTGGCCTCCGTCGCCGACGCCGTCTCCACACCGACAGCCGTTCTGCGCAGCCGCTTCGAGATCGACGAAGGACCCCACCTTGCGGTCGGCCCCGAATTCGCAATCGGCAGCGAGGTGCTCGCCGCGCACAAGGTGCGTTTGGCCCAGGCCCGTCTAACCCGTCCCCGCCCTGCGTCCCCCGCGGCCCGTGCCGCTGTCCCGGCTGCCCCGGACCGGACAGGCGCCCGCCCCTCCCGCTGACCTCGCCAACGTACCCAATGCCAAAAGGACCTGCCCCGTTGCCCATGCCCCCCGACGAAGCCCACCAGCACGCGCTCCGGCGGCTCGGCGCATTCCTGCGGGAAGCCGAGGACACCCTCGACTCCTGGGACGAATACTCCGACCTGCACACCGACCCGGACGGATGGCCACACGACGAGACCGCCTACGGACGCCGGCAGAGCCACCGCGATGCCGACACCTGGCGGGCCTTCACCACCGTGCGCGACACCGCCGCGGCCATGCTCGATACCGCCGAAGCCCAGCTGAGCCGGATGCCCACCGGCAGTACTTCGCTGCGGCGGGGATGGCACCTGAAGGTCCTGCGCACCGCGCTCAAGGAGATCGACGCCCTTCAGTCCGAGTGGCTCGGCGTCCGCGACACCCTCCCGGTCAGTGCCCGCCCGGGCACCGAGCAGTACGACGAGCCGCTCGCCGAGCGAAACGCGGAGGCCTGGGCCTACCTCGACGCCTGGGCCCTCCACGGGCAATCCGTGATCGACATCGACACCGCCGCCCGAGCCAAGCCCTCCCGGAAACCCGCGCCCCCTGCTCTGACACCGGCCCCGCCCCCGACAGCGGACTCCACCGTCGGGCTGCGGCGGTGAGCCGGATACACGAGCCCTCCGTCGAGCAGGTCTTCATCAGGCCTCGCTATCTCGCAGGACCCGGCGACCCGACCTGGGTCACCACCGCGCTCCACCGAGCCAGTGGATGGAGTTACGGCCACGGCCCCCTCCTCGCCCGCGTCCTGCTGGCCAGCCCCGACCAGCAGGCCCTGCTCCACCTCGAACCCGAGCCGGACCAGCCGTGGTGGGTCATCCGCCACGCCCGGACCGCCAGCACCCCCGCCTGGCAGGCGAGCTTCGGCGCCCGCACACCGGCCGAGATCATCGCGGCGTTCACCGACGCCCTCACCGACCCGGCGACTCCCTCGGCCGGCGGCAGCCCGTACGAACCGCTGCGGGCCGCCGGATGGCAGCCGGCCCGCGACCACAGCGGGCTCACCTCCCCTGACGGCACCGTGCAGGTCGAGCACTTCACCGAGACCGGCTCCGGCACCTGGTTCATCGACGTGGCCATCAGCGGCGACCCTGAGGGGTTGATCTGGCGGGCACAGCTCGGGACCGGAACCCCGACGCACCTGATCCCGGCGGTCACCCGTGCCCTCGCCGATCCTTCACCGCTCCCCCGCGACCCCCAGCGCCTGCCCCCATTGGGACAGGACCGCATGCACACGAGCATCCGGCAGCTGCCCGCCGCGGACGTGGCCTTCGCCCTGGAGCTACGTATCGACGCCCTCATCTCCCGGAGCCCCTGCCCGCGCCATCCAGCGGCCCCACCCGGACTTGCCGTACAGCCCCGGACCCACCGCTCCCGCTGACCCAGCCCTCCCCCTTGGAACCGCCCTCTTGTCCAACTCCTCCAACTCCTCCAACTCCTCCAACTCCTCCAACAGTGACGGCTACGACATAGCCTTCAAGGCGCTCCTCGGCGCCATGGCCGTCATCGTCCCCCTGTCAACGCTGGCCTGGCTCGGCGGGAACACGCTCGCCTGGGTCAGCGGCACCGGAGCCTGGGTCCCCTATCAGCCGGCCAACGCCCTCCTCCACCCCGACCTCCTGTGGCCGGGCAGCGGCGAGACGGCGCTCTTAATCGCCACCCGGATCCTGCCCTCGGTGCTTCTCCTCGCGCTCGTCCTCTCGGTCTTCCTCTGGTGGAAACGCCACAACACGGGCGTGGGGAAGCGGAAGCGCGTCGCCGGTATGGCGAAGCGATCCGACATCGAGCCTCTTCTCGCCAAGGCGATCACCGCGAAGGCCCGCGCGCTGCGTCCGAGCCTGAAGGACGCAAAGGACATCGCTGCGAAGGACACCGGCATCCTGCTCGGCAACCTCCAGAGCACCCGGCATGAAGTCCGCATGGGCTATGAGGACGTTGCCGTGGCGATCATGGCGCCGCGCTCCGGCAAGACCACCTGCCTGGCGATCCCCGCGATCCTGGCCGCCCCCGGCCCCGTCCTGCTCACCTCGAACAAGGCGGCGGGCGACGCGTTTACCACGACGTGCGACGCCCGCGGCCAGGTCGGCCGGGTCTGGACCATGGACCCACAGCAGATCGCTCACACCGAGCGGGCCATGTGGTGGAACCCACTTGCGGGCGCCACGTCCCTTGAGGGCGCAGGCCGGTTGGCCGGACACTTCCTCGCCGCTTCCGTGGACGCGAGCCAGCAGGGCGACTTCTGGTCCAAGGCCGGCAGCAACATCCTGGCGCAGCTCCTCCTCGCCGCCGCCCTCGACGAGCGGCCGATCACCGACGTTATGCAGTGGCTCGCCTTCCCTGCAGACCGCACCCCGCTCGACATCCTGCGCGACCACCGCTTCACCGCGGTCGCCTCCCAGCTCAAGGGCACTGTGGAGGGCCCGCCGGAGACGAGAGACGGAATCTACGAGACCGCGAGACAGTACGCCGCCGCTCTCCTGAACAGCGAGATCGCGGCCTGGGTCACCCCACAGAAGGGCATCGCCGAGTTCCAGCCGGCAGACTTCGTCACCGGCACCGACACCCTGTTCCTCCTCTCGAAGGACGGCGGCGGCGGCGCGAGCGCGCTGATCGCGGCGTGCGCGGACTCCGTGATGAGGGCCGCAACGGCCCAGGCCGAGCGCGCCGGCGGACGCCTGGACCCGCCGATGCTCGCGATCCTCGACGAGGCCGCCAACGTGTGCAAGATCAGCGACCTCCCAGACCTGTATTCCCACCTGGGCAGCCGCGGGATCATCCCGATCACCATCCTGCAGTCCTACAGACAGGGCCAGAAAGTCTGGGGAGACGCAGGCATGGACGCCATGTGGAGCGCGAGCACGGTGAAGGTGATCGGCTCCGGCATCGACGACCCCGACTTCGCCGACAAACTGTCCCGGCTCATCGGCGACCACGACGTCGAGACGAAGTCCACCTCCGTTTCGGACTCCGGCAAGTCCACCAGCATCAGCATGCGGCAGGAACGGATCCTGCCCGCCGACGCCATCCGCGCCCTCCCCAAGGGCACCGCGCTCTGCTTCGCCACCGGCATGCGGGTGGCCATGCTCGACCTGCGCCCCTGGTACCTCGAACCCGGATCCGAGGTGCTGTCCGCCTCCTCTGCAGCCGCATCGAGGGCGATCACCGCCCGCGCGGTGGCCAAGCACGCACCGCGCCAGTCCGACTTCGGCACCGCCGCCTAACGTTCAGCCTCGGCCGCCCCACCGCGAGCCGCACCCCTGTCTCGGAGATCGATGACCTCCCCTGTCACCCACCCCCACACCAGCGGATCCTCTGGGCCGTTGGCCGTGCCGCTCCCGGACGGCGCCAGAGTGTCCGCGCACATCGACGGTCCGGACGACGGATCCGCAACCGTGGTCCTCGTCCACGGTCTCTCCGTCACCTCAGCGCTCTGGCGCCGCCATGTGCCCCTGCTGGCCCGGCAGAACCTGCGTGTCGTGCGCTACGACCAGCGCGGTCACGGCCACTCCACCCGCGGCAGCGCCCCGCTGACCCTGAACCAGCTCGCCGACGATCTCGCACACCTTCTCGACGCCGCCGCACCAAGCGGGCCCATCGCGCTCGCCGGGCACTCCATGGGAGCCATGACACTCATGCGGCTGACCGCCCGCCACCCCCATCTAGCACCACGGATCACAAGCCTCGTCCTGATCTCCCCGCCGCACGCCGGGCTGAGCACCCGCACCGGAACCGGCGCCGGACACGCTCTCCTCACCCGCAGCCGCAACCTGCTGGCGCGTGCGTGCACCCGGACCCCGCGGCTACTGGACGCGCTCCGGCGCCTGCTTCCCGCCACCAGCCGCTGGGCACTGCGCCCGCCGGCACCCACGGAAGTGCCGGCCCAGCCTCTGCCCTGCAGACGCGGGCTTCACACTCTGCCCACGGCCGATGTCGCCGCTCTGTGGCACGACCTCACCGAACAGCACCACGACCTCGCCCCCCTGCGGGCACTGGGACAACGCGTCCGGATCCTGGCCGGCGACCGGGACGCCCACATCCCCGCAGACCACACCCGCCGCCTCGCACAGCGCCTGCCCCAGGCCGAGCTCCAGGTCCTGCCGGAAGCGACCCATGCCCTGCCGCTGCGCCACCCGCTCCTCGTCACCGAGCACATCGCCGCCACCCTGGTCCGCGCCGCCGAGCTGGACGAGCTGGAGCACGGTGTGGTCAACGGCTGCTCGCCGTGGGCCTGCCGCGGCGGGGAGGTCGAGCCGGAGCAGGACGACTTCGGGCTTGCCTCGTGATGGACAGGATCGTGCTGGACCTCTTCGCCGGCCCTGGGGGCTGGAGCCACGCCCTGCACGTGCTCGGCGCGCGGGACGTCGGCCTGGAGTGGGACGAGTGGGCGTGCAAAACGCGCGCCCGTGCTGGGCAGTTGACGATCCGTACCGATGTAGCGATGTACCCGGTGTGGCCGCTGGTCGGCCGCATCCACGGGTTTCTGGCGAGCCCGCCTTGTCAGGCCTGGTCGATGGCGGGCAAAAGGCTCGGGCTGGTGGACCAGCCGCTCGTTCACCAGGCCGTTGCCGACCTCGCCGCGGGCCGGGACAGCCGGGCGAAGCTGCTGACCGCCTGCAAGGACCCCCGGAGCCTGCTGGCCGCCGAGCCGATGCGCTACCTCCACGCCCTGCACTCGGTGGGCGAGCCGGAGTGGATCGCCATGGAGGAGGTCCCGGACGTCCTGCCGCTATGGCGCCAGTACGCCGTGATCCTGCGCGGCTGGGGCTTCTCCGTCTGGACCGGGATCCTCAACGCCGCCGACTACGGCATACCGCAGACTAGGAAGCGGGCGATCCTGATCGCCTCCCGCACCCGCACAGCCGAGCCCCCGCCGCCCACCCACGCCCAAGGAGCTGAACCAGAAAGTCTGTTCGGACCGGGCCGCGCGAAGTGGGTGTCGATGGCCGAGGCCCTCGGCTGGGGCGCCACCGACCGGCCCACCCCGACCGTCTGCGCCGGCGGAGGACCGGGCGGCGGCCCCGAACCGTTCCCCTCCGGGGCCCGCAAAGCCCTGACGGACGCCCGCGACCGCGGCATTTGGAAGCCACCCGCCCCCAGGCCACGCTCCGGACGCAGCCCCCGCGGGACCCGTTCCGGACGCCTGCGCCCGCCGGACGCCGATGCCCCCGTCTGCACCTGCGGGAAGCACCGCTGGTCCTGGTCGCTGCGCAGCAGCAACCAGGCCAATGCCACCGTCCGGGATACGGACGAGCCCGCTGAGACGCTGTTCTTCGGGCACCGCGCGAACGAATGCGTGTGGGTCGCCGAACGGCACTCCCTCGAAGCCGAGGAGGAGAGTGCGGCGCCGGAGTCGATCCGGATCACCGCCACCGAAGCCGGCATCCTGCAGACCTTCCCCGCCGACTATCCCTGGGCCGGCAACAAGGGGCAGGCCTTCTCCCAGATCGGCAACGCCGTCCCGCCCCTGCTGGCGGCCCATCTGCTGGCCCCGCACCTCGGCAAGACCCTCACCCGCTCCGACTTCACCCTGGCAGCCTGATGCCCAACCTCGCCTCCAACCAAGGAGACTTGTCCCTGGACGACATGCCTGCGGACCCGCCTGTCCGGTATGCCGAGCAGGCCCTCCTCGGTGCCCTCATCCTCGAGCCTCTCCGTATCAAGACGCTCGGCTCGCTCGGCCCCGAACACTTCAGCGTCGCAATGCACGGCGCCCTGTTCGCGGCGATGACCGCCCTCACCCCGCCGGCCCCGGAAGTCCACGCCCGCGAACCGGTATGGATCACCGCACTCCTGGACCGTGCCCAGCCCCACGCCCGCGGGCTGACCGCCCCCTACCTGCACACCCTGGCCGACTCGTGCCCCGAACCCAGCCACGCCCCCGCCTACGCCCAGATGATCGTGGCCAACCGTGCCCGCCTCACCATCCGGGCTGCCGCCGAACGCCTCATCCAGGCGGCCACCGACCCGGTGCTGCCGGACCCCGCCGCGCACGTCCTGGACCGTACCGATGCCGTCACCGCCGTCCTCGACGACCTCGGTAGGCTCTTCCCCTCGCACCCGGGCTCACTCCCCCGCACCACGCTGCCACCCCCACCAACCAGGGACACCGGCGTCGGTTCCAATGCCGCCAGCGAGGAGCAGCTGCTCCTGTCGACGGCGGCCGCGCGCCCCGCCTGCCTGCCCGAGATGAGGTGGCTGCGGCCCGAGGACTTCACCGTCCCGCTTCACGGCGTCCTGTACCGGTGCATGGCCTCCCTGGCCTACCGAGGCGATCCGATCGACGCCGTGACGGTGCTCTGGGAAGCCCAGCACCACGGCCTCATCACCTCGGGGGCAACCGCCAGGGAAGTGCTGGATCTCTTCGCTACCCCGGCCGGATCCCCGGAGCACTGGGGCGAGCAGATCCTGCAGCGCTCCCTCCTCCACCACGCACACAGCACCGGCCTGCACATCCACGCCTTCACCAACGACCCCTCGAACACCCCGCACCAGCTGATCACCGGCAGCCGCCGCGCACTCGCCGACCTCGGCGCCCTCCGGGCCCGCTGGCACCACGCCACCCGCCCGCCAGCCGCCCGCCAGCCGAGGGCCCAGCCTGCACCAGCATCCCGGGCCGGTCCGCCCGCCCCGCGCCCTGCCACCCCAGCCGGATCACCGCGGGCCTCCCGATAACCCCTTCTCCATACCCCGACCGGGTCCGGCCGGCCACGCAGCCGGCCGGACCCGAGAACCGAGCCCCATGCTCCATGCCCCAGACCAGCCCCGCTGCCCCTCATGTCCGCCCCGCTCTTCATCCCGGCCACGGCGGCTCCAGGCGCTGTCCCAGCCCGACTCCTCGGTCCGGGCGCTGCCGACCCAGCCGCACCCGGACCGGACGCCCTGAAGCGCTGCCCGGCTCGCGGAGGATCTACGCGTGTGGGTTCAACACGTAGAACTTGGATTGACGTGTTGATGCGGATCGAGGGTCCGGCTGAAGGCCGATCTCGGGGCACTGGTGGGCGCTCGCACGTCGCCCGGCAGGTACGGGGTCAGCCACCGACAATGATCCGGCTGCCCCAACAACTCGGAATCCAAGGTGTTCGCGGCGCGGGAGCCATTCCGTACCCGCGAACCCCTCGGATTCTGCTTCTGCGCTAGAAGGCTGCAGTTCGGTCTTCACTGCGTGGATCGGTCACCTGGTACCCGGTGTAGACGCCCAAGCGCGCCTCTCGACGCCAGGGACGCGCGTAGGTCACTGATTCGGCGGCGGCCTCGGAACTGTTGTCGAGGTCCACGACCGCCACCGATGGTGATCCGTCTGCAGGGCACCGCTCAAGCCAGTCGCCGTTGGGGGCGATGACTCCGGACGGCGCGGTGGCGCTGTGCTGCGTCGGCACCGAGAAGCTGACCCAGTAGCTGTTGGCCGCGGCGTGGCCTTGGGCTTGGGCGGCGGCGTTCCCTGGGGAGACGCCGGTCGTGGAGAACAGGACGCAGTCGACGTCCAGGTTCTCGTACTCGGCGAACGGCTCCGGGTAGTGGATCTCCATGCCGAGGAGGCAGCCGAAGCGCACACCGTCGACGTCGAAGGTCACCGGCGAGATGCCCGGTGAGTACATGTACGAGACCTTCGTGCTCGACAGCAGGCGCTCGTCGTAGCGCGTGACAACCTCGCCGCGATCGGAGATGACGTAGAGGCTGTTGTGCGGGCGGTTCGGCTCGGTCAAGCGGTGCACCGAGGCGATCACCGTCCACAGCCGCAACTCCCGTGCCAACTCGACGATCGCAGCCAACTCTGCTTGCAGAACTGGCCACTGGCACCGGTCCCAGTCCGCCGGGCCGACCGCGTCCGGGCCGTTGACGGACATGACGAGCTTGTGGGGAAAGCAGATCGCGCCTTCCGGGAAGTGCACGATCCTCGCGCCCCGAGCACTCGCCTCGCGCATCAGAGCACGGACGCGGCGGCCGCCTTCGTGCAGTGCGTCAACATCTCGGGGGTCCTCGCGAACGGGGGTCTGCGCGACGGCGAGCCGCACGCTCTTGGGGTTCCTTGCTTCCGACATGACGTCTCCAAATGGAGTCGGACGGAAGTGCCGGAGAGCAGACGTATAGGACTCGCCGGTCTTGGCGGCGCGGGCGCGTACCTGGCGCTTGAAGTTCCTGCGGGCTGTCATCGCGGCCTTCCACGCCTTGAGCGACGGTTCCCCAGCAACCTCGCCCGAGGCGATCGGGCTGCGACAGCGACCTGAGACGCTAGTCCCTTTGCCTCCGATAGGAAACCGTGCTGGGGACGGTCGCGGGAGGTTCGGCGTAGGCCACGCAGTCCGTCATCATGCCGTCGCCCACAGGCTCCGTCAACCTCCTTCAACCCGTCCGGGCGCACCGTCGAATGGCCCGGCTGCTGGAGAGAAGCACCTCAGTTCAACACGCTGGACTTGACAGGGAACGCACCTGGTCCGACGAAATCACCGTCGCCGCCCACGAGAACCAGACGGTCCGTGTTCAGTTCGACCACGACGCCATGGGCGCGGACCCCGCGTGGACGGCCGCGTCCTACGCATCGCCCGTCGGCGAGTGGCTCTGGCATGCAACGGCCAGCCCGACCACACCCACCCTGCTGGTCCGTGCCCTCCTGGAGAGCCTGACCGTCAACGACCCTTGGGCCCAGACCCCCGCCCAGGACCTCGCGGAGGCCGGGTGGTCACAGACCACGTCCACCCGGCAGGTCTTCTGGCAAGCCCCCGATGGCAGCGTCAGGTTCGAACACGACCCCTACGCCGCCAAGCACCCGCACAGCTGCCTGCCTGCGTGGATAGCCTCCGGAGGCGCCGACCTCAACCGCCCGACCCGGGCCATCCACCTCTCGTCAGCGACTCCCCCCGACATCCTCGGCGCTCTCGCTTTCGAACTGGCTTCCGCCAGCCATCGGCCAACCGCCGCGACACTCCCCGCCTACCCTCAGGCCACGCTGGCGACACCTGCAGTGCCGACCGCTCCGGTGCACGCAGCCCATCGGAGATGGTAAGCGGCCGCCTGGCTTTGTGCCGAGCTCTCCTGAGCATCGACCCGCGGCCGATCAGCCCACCTTCCGGCGCCTGTCACCGGACACCTGCAAGTCTTTGGAGCCCAGGCACTTCCCCGGGGTCTGCCGTAATTCGCAGTGATCACTCCGTCATGTCCCCTACCCTGCCGGACACCAGCAGCGACTCATGACGAGGACTCCCCGATGACGAGCAACCACGCCGTACGCCCAGAGATCATCGACTTTTACACCCGCTCCGACGAGGCCGCGCGGCTGCACACGACCGCCACGGGCACTCTGGAACTCTCACGCACCCGCGAGTTACTCCGCCGCCACCTCCCACCCGCTCCGGCCCGCGTTCTTGACGTCGGTGGTGGTCCCGGAACACACGCCCGCTGGCTCGTCGAAGACGGCTACACCGTGCACGTCGTGGACCCCGTACCCAAGCACGTCGACCAGGCCGAAGCCCTCGACGGAGTGACAGCCGAACTGGGCGACGCCCGCCACCTCACCGCCGCAGCCGGCACGTACGACGCAGTACTGCTCCTCGGCCCCCTCTACCACCTTCACGACAAGACCGACCGGCTCTCCGCACTGACCGAAGCAGCCCGCGTGGTCCGGCCGGGAGGCCTCGTCGCCGCAGCCGCGATCTCCCGCTACTCCCCGCTCCTGGACTACATGGCCACCACCGGCATCACCGAGCCCGCCATCCAGGACGGAGTACGCGACACCCTCGACCAGGGCCGCTATGCCGGCCAGCGCGGCTTCACCGTCGCCTACTTCCAGACCTCGGCCGAGCTCCGCGCCGAGGTCACCGAGGCCGGACTCACCGACCCCACCCTCTACGGAATCGAAGGACCCGGCTGGGTCGCGGTCAAGGCCATCGAGAAGTACACCGACACCAACCTCTTGGGCACGGCGATGTACGACGCAGCCCTCGCCGCGGCCCGCCTCGCGGAACCGCACCCTGCGCTCACCGACGCCTCTGCCCACGTTCTTGCCGTCAGTCGCGCTTGACTGCCAGGATGAACATCAACTCGACGGAGGTAAGTCCGTCCGTGACCGTGCAGGTCAGGCGTTTCCGCAACGGCGATTCGGTGGAGCAGCTCACTCTCCTGCTCCACCGCGCCTACGCAGACCATGCCGCTGCCGGGCGGGTCTTCTTCGCCTCCTACCAAAGTCCGCAGGACACACAGCACCGCCTGAGCAAAGGCGAGTGCTGGGTCGCGATGAACGGAAACGCACTGGTCGGCACCGTCACCGTGTCGGCTCCACACACCACTCCGGCCGGATACCCAGCGCCAGCGGGAGGGGGCTCGTTCTGGCAACTGGCTGTCGACCCATCGCAAAGAGGCACCGGCCTCGGACAACGACTGCTGGCTCTGGCAGAGTCACGCATTGCTGCGCTCGGATCGGCACAAGTCGTCATCGATACCTCCTCGCAGGCAACAGACCTCGTCGACTGGTACCGCCGGCGAGGCTACGCGCCGATCGGCACTTGGCGGTGGGACGTCACCAATTACGACAGCATCGTCCTCATGAAGAGCCTGCCGCCGACAACTTCGTTTTCGCCCGGACAAGTCCTAGATGCAACGGATAGGACCGGGGTCACGGGGTAGGGCGGAAACGCGCTTCTCCGCAGCCATCCGCTGCTGGTCCCGCTGCAGAGCATCTGCTCGGGCCTCCGGGGTGACGGCCTCGCCAGCGGTGATCGCGGCTGTGCCGGTCACTGGGGCCAGCGAGTACCGGACGGGAGAGCGGCTGGACCGCGTCGGCAGGTACAGGCGGGCGACGCCGTCCGGGAGCTCGGCCCTCAGCGCTCCGTGCCAGCGAATCCACAGCGCAGGGTGCCCGCGGAGGGCCTCGTCGCGGAGCTTGTCTACGGCGGTGCTGTAGTCCGCGCGATCGATCTCCACCGCCACGGGAGGGCCGTCCTTGCGGCGCAGACGGAGATCCAGGTAGGCGATCCAGGACGGTGACCAGTACGACACGCAGCCTCCGTTCATCAGGCGAGGCGGGTCGATGTAGCGGACCGGCACCTCCGTTCTGGCCTGCCAGCCGGACGCATGCGCCCACTCGCATACCGCGCGGGTGATGCACAGGGTTGCCTCTTTGCCAGTCAGGCCAGAGAACGCGAAGCGCGTCTCGGACAGGTATGCGCGCAAGGCAGCAGCGAGCGTCTCGGACTCGCTGACTGCCGCTGTCGGTTCGAAGGCCATCCACCGATTCTCCGGCGGGCCACTGACAACGACCGGGGAAAAGCTGAACAACAGCGGGAGCGGAGCGCGTAAGCGTGGACGGTGACGACCATGGGCGGCTCCGTGGCCCAGGCTCGCTGGCTCCATCTCCAGGGCTATACCTCACCCCGATCTCCAGCGCTGCGTGTTGCAGTTCATGGCCGTAATCGACGACCACGAGACCTTGGAACGGTGATCGCAGACGGCTTCTGCAAGACCGCATCGATCGTGGCAAGCCCCCCACAGTCTGGCTTCCCGGCGCTCAGACGCCCCCCGGTCTGACTTCCGCTACCGCACGGCCGAGCCTTGCAAGCGCACCCTCCAGAGCGGCCGGCCGGCGCCCATTACCAAGCAATGCGGGACTTCCGAAATCACGGATTCCCCGCATCATGGAAAGACACCGCCAACTTCCCCTGACCATCCGACGTGAGGACGACACCTACTGACTGCATCACAAGCACATGCAAAGACTGCCGAATCGCACTCACCGCCAACCGAGAGCTCCGTGTCAAGCAGCGTCGTAGCTCATCCGGAGAAGTGGTTCAGCGCGACGCAGGTCCGCCTCCGTCCGAAGACGCACCTCGACATCGCCCGTACCGTGGTGGCCGATCTGGCTGACATCCCGGGTGAAGCCCGCGACAAGGTCGACATCCTTCGGGGCGAGGCGGAGCGTCGCCACGACCTCCTGCTGGTGGGCGTGGCTGACGCACGCGAAGTTTCGCAGGCGCCGGTACGCGCGGTACTGCTTGCGGTCGACGCTGCTGACGTCCTCTCCAAACCCACGCACCAACTCATCGAGCGCGCTGCGCAGGTGGGCCACGCCGCCCTGCCCTGAGCCTGCAGTTCCGGCCAGGGGCCGGCGGCCGTCGCTCCGGGCCGGTGTCGGCACCGCCGTCACCTTGGCCACCGGCTCAAGCGCGAGAAGGCCAGTGCCGAAGAAGCTGTAGCGGACCAGGTCGATGGTGCGGCGAATCTCGCGCACGGCGTGGACGTCATAGCGGGTGAAGTCTTCCGCGATGCAGATCAGCCGGGGGCTGCTCCAAAGCACCTGGGACGCGGCATCCGCCCCGAGCCGGTCGCGGACCAGCTGCTGGAACTCGGCCCGGTGGTCAGTCAGCCACGCCAGGTAGTAGAGGCCCTGAGTAATCACGCCGGCGTCGCGCCCACGCTTGTACTCGACCACGACGGGCGATCCGTTCTCGTCCAGGCCCAACGAGTCGATCCGGCCGCCGTGTACCGGCCCGGTGCTGTACTCGCGGGCCAGGTGCCGAACGCCCAGCATGGTCTCCATGTTCGCCTCGACCATGTCGTGCAGGTCGCGCTCTACCTCCGCCGGCCGCGCGGCTATTTCCACCGCGCTCCCCCCGGTCACGTCGAAAAGACGCACTCCGCAACTCCCCCTATAGCCCGCTTCTCCCATGCCAACCGCGAGGGTGACCGAACTATTTCCGGGTAACCCGCCTCCGACATCCTTGCGCCCGAGGCCACGCTCCCAACCAGGCACTAGACCGACCTGTCCTGACAGAGCCCAGCCCTGTGGGGCAAGACCGGACGGCTCTGCCCTCGAGGGTGGCCATGACGACGTCACCGCTGACGCGCCAAGTGCGGGAAGTTCGACGCAAGGAGGTCAACAGCCTCCTCCCAGAGGAAGCGGTCAGCACCGCCACCGGACTTCGGGCGATGCGGCATGTAGCTGCCGAACATCACGCCCATCTCACGCAGCTCATCAACGCTGCGCCGATATGCGCGGTGGGCAGCGAGGGCGGTGTTCACGTAGGGGAGCACCACCGTGGGGATGCCCATGCCGGGTGCCTCGCAGAGGATGCCGAGGGCGAGGTTGTCCGCGAAGCCGGCCGCCCACTTGTTAACCGTGTTGAACGTGGCTGGTGCGACTGCGATGGAGTCGGCCCGCGGGTACGACCGCGCATCACCCGGTGAGCGCCAGGCAGAGCGGATCGGGTGACCGGTCTGGTTCTCGATCACCTGGCTGTCGAGGAAGTCGAAGCCCTGTGGGGTGGCCACAACCACGACCTCCCAGCCCCGTTCCTGGGCGACGGTGATGAGTTTGCCGACATCGCCGGCGATCCCGGCCGCGCACACGATGACGTACAAGACAGACTTGCGCTGCGGCTCAGTCACGGGGCGCTCCCAGTCGACGGCTGAAGTGGCGGAACTCTGGGCAGCGTACGACGGTGGCCCCGAGCAACAGCAGACGCGCCGAACTCATCCAGCCCCGCCTTGCCACTCCCCTGAGTAACCTGTCGTGAGCGACGTTGGACGGCCCCCGACCTGCGGTGCTCCCCTTCGCAAGACAGTGTCCGCTGGGGGGAATCTGGGGGGAATGAGGCCGCGTGGGGGGCGGCTGGGGGGAATCGGCTGCATATACGGGCAGCAGGGTGAAAGACTCGGAAAGGTCGATCGCCGCAGGTCAGACCGTCCGTTCGGGCATTTTCCGCAGGTCAGCGGTGTGAGGGTGACGACTTCAAGAAGATCTCCTCGTGGGCAGCCATCCTCTTCGCCCCCACCCTGGTCGGCACCATCTACGGCATGAACTTCGAGTCGATGCCAGAGCTCCAGTGGGCGGCCGGCTACCCCTTCGCCATCCTGCTGATGGCGGTGGTCTGCGTGAGCCTGTACGTCATCTTCAAGCGGCGGGACTGGCTCTGAGTGTTGCCCGGGTCTGCGCTGCGTCGTCGTCGTACGTGCGTCGGTCGTTTCGGGTGGGCCGGGCGGGCTCGGCCCTTTGCCGGGCCCGCTGCCCCGGCTCCGGTGTGGAGTCGGGGCCGGGTCGCGTCGTCAGCGCTGCCGTGTCAGCAGACCTGGCCGGTAGGGCCATTGGCCGTAGTCGCCGCCGGAGTTGGGGTCGCGGCCCTGGTAGAGGAACTGCAGGTTGCAGGGGTCGACGGTGAAGGTCTGATCGGCGGTGGTGCGGATCAGTTCGCCATGGCTGATGTCGTTGGTCCAGGTGGCCCCGCTGTTGGCCTTGCCGGCGAAGGGGTTGCTCTCGGTCGCGGCCTGGGGTGTCCATGAGCCGTTCAGGCTGGTGGCCGTGAACGAGCGGAAGTAGCGGCCCTGCGAGCCGATCGCCTCGACGATCATGAGGTAGCGGTCCTGGCCCTGGAGTTTGTAGACCTGCGGGGCTTCGAACAGGTTGTTCGTCGTATCGCTCATGACCACGGTCGAGGTCGTGCCGAAGCTGCCCGGGAAGTTCCCGATCGGCATGCCGGCCCGGTAGATCTTGCCGTTGTCTCCGGCGAAGAACAGGTACATGTTCGTGCCGTCACCGATGAGCGTCTGGTCGATGGGGCCCGTTCCGGGCTCCGCGATGCCGCCGGAGAAGAGGACCTGCTGTGATGACCAGCCGTTGGGGTTGGAGGGGTCGCTCGACGTCCGGTAGGAGAAGGCGCTTCCACCCCACTGGTAGGCGAGGACCCAGATGTTCTTCGGCGCGAAGTAGAAGAGCGTGGGCGCGACGGCGGAGTTCGACATCGCGTTCTGGCCGGCCGAGGCCATCTCCGACCAGTTTCCGAACAGGCCGAAGTTCATCGAACCCCAGCCCGTTCCCGATCCCGCGCCGTGCGTCGTCGCATAGACGAGCTGCTTGCCGTTGTAGGGAGCGACGGTGAAGTCCTTGAGCGAGGCCCACCCGGCCTTGGGCTGTGCCAGCGCGCCCGTCGAGGTCCAGCGGTACGTCGCCGGAAGATCGCACGTCCCGGGGTTGCCGGCACCGACCTTGACCAGCTGCCACTGCTGGTTGGTGCCGCCCCAGTCGTCGTACTGGACGATGTTCGCGTTGTCGGCGGTGGAGCCGCCTTGCACTTCGAGGGCCTTGTTGCTGTGGCGCGCGATGAGCCTCACGTAGCCGTCCGAGCTGTCGGCCAGCCGCCACTGCTGGTTGGTGCCGTTCGCGTCGGCCCACTGGACGATCGCGGCGCCGTTCGCGGTGGACCCGTTCTGGACGTCCAGCACCTTGCCGGAGTGGCGGGACGTGATGCGGTAGTAGCCGGCGCCGGAGTCGACGAACTGCCACTGCTGCTGGTTCTGATCGTTCCTGGTCCACTGGGTGATGCGGGCCCCGTCGTCGGTCGCCCGGTTGTAGACGTCCAGGGCCTTGGCACTGTTGCGGTTGACCAGCACGTACGAGGCGTTGGGGTCGATGGCCGTCGCCGCGCCGGCGGGTTGCACACCGAGGAAGGCGACCAGGAGCAGCAAGGGTGCCAGGACGGCGAGTAGGCGTCGTCCCAGGTCGACCCGGGATGGATGGCGAGACCGCATCAGAAGTTCTCCTTCGGGGGGTGGGGGCGGGGTGACCCCGACGGGCCGCGGGGCGGACGCGTCGAGGGGTCGGGGACGGGATGGGTGTGGAGGCGGCCGCACGTGCCGAAGCGTGGGCGCTCCGGGCACTCCAGCCGTGACACTCGGCCGTGGTCGAGGTGGGAGAGGTCTCCGGCCTTCAGCCGTTCCAGCTGCCGGCCGGTCGTGACGGCTGCGGCGAGGGCGCCGTCACGCCAGCGGATCCGCCAGGCGTCCAGGAGGTCGGTCTTCAGGCGGTGGGCCGCGATGTGGAACTCCCGCAGCCCACCTTCGCGCAAGGCCAGGAAACCCTCCAGCGCCAGGTCGCGGCGGCGGGCCGCCGCGGAACGCTCCCCGCTCAGGCCGGCCGCCCGGCGGTAGGCGTGGGGATCGGCCAGCACCGGAGCGGGGAAGGTGAAGACGGCGTCGCCCGCCTCGGGGAGTCCGCCGTTCTGCATGAGCACCACGAGGCGCAGACCTCCGTCGTTGACGAGGCGGTGGATCGTGCCGGGGGTGAACCGGACGACGTCGCCGGGGAGCAGTGGGGTCTCGTCGAAACCGGAGGTGGTGAGGGTCTGCATGCTGCCCGCGCCGCCGATGACGACGTAGGCCTCGGAGCAGACGAGGTGCATGTGGGGCGCGCCGCCGCACAGCCCGTCGGCGGCCTCCCAGTCGTAGACGGTCAACCCGGAGACCCCCACACCCCCGGGGAGCGGGGTCACCACGGGCGTTCCGCGAGGTGGCGGGACAGGCGCCCGGCGGTCCACGCGTTCCCTGCCCTGCGCGGCGGGACGGGAGTGGGGGCGGGGGTGGTCACGGTCTGCGATGTTAGCGCTAACAAAATAGGGGGTGCGAGGGTCATCAGGTGATTCACTACGTCTCCTGGGGGGTGGAGGTCGCGCGGGAGGGGTCAACCCTTGGTGGCGCCCGCCGTGAGGCCGCCGATCAACTGCCGCTCGGCGACGGCGTAGAAGGCGAGGGCGGGGACCATGGCGAGCACGATGTAGGCGAGGACGAGCGCGTAGTCGGTCGAGTACTGGCCCTGGAACTGCTGGACTCCGACCGGGATCGTCCGCCATTTCGGGTCGTTGAACACCAGCAGCGGCAGGAAGAAGTTGTTCCAGCTCGCCACGATCGCCAGCACCGAGACCGTGCCGAGCGCCGGACGCGCCATCGGCAGCAGGATCTTCCAGAAGAAGCGGAACTTGCCGCAGCCGTCCATGATGGCCGCCTCCTCCACCTCCGCCGGGATCGTCCGGAAGAAGCCGCGCAGAATGATGATCGTCATGGGCAGCCCGAAGGCCGCCTGCGGGAGGATCACACCGAGCGGGTTGTCGAGCAGGTCGAAGGTGCGCAGCAGCAGGAACAACGGCAGGACGGCCACCGCGAACGGGAACATGAGCCCGATCGTGAACAGCGTGTAGAACAGCTCCCTGCCCCGGAAGGCGTAGCGGGCCAGCACGAACGCCGCCATCGCGGCGACCGCCACCGTGCAGCATGTCGTACCGATCGCGATGCCCGCGCTGTTGGCGATCTGCCGCCAGAACATCGCGTCGCCGAGAATGCCGCTGTAGTTGGAGGTCTTCCAGTGGTCCGGCAGCCCGAACGGGTCGGTCGTCAGCTCACCGGTGCTCTTGAAGCCGGAGATCACCGCGTAGACCAGCGGCACGACGACGAACGCGGCGATCAGCCAGACCACGACGTGCAGCGACAGGCCGCGCGCCGTCCCGCGGGCGCGGGCGTTCATCGGCCACCTCCCGAGGTGACGGCCCCGCTCAGGTCACGGCGGAGCACGTAACGCTGGTAGAAGAGGGAGAAGACCAGGCTGATCATGAACAGCACCACGCTGATCGCACTGGCGTAGCCGACCTGGTAGCGCTTGAACCCGAACTGGAACATCGAGATCGCCATCGTCTCGGAGGAGTGGTTGGGCCCGCCCGCGGTCATGACCCACACGAGGTCGAAGAGCTGGATGGCCCCGATGACCGAAAGGAACGCGCTGATCCGGACCGTCGGGCCGAGCAGCGGCAGCGTCACGTGCCGGAAGCGCTGCCACGCGCCCGCGCCGTCGATGCGGGCCGCCTCCAGGATCTCGCTCGGGATGCTCTGCAGTCCGGCGAGGAAGAGCATCATGTGGAAGCCGAAGTACTTCCAGGTCATGACCACGAACAGGGTCGGCATGACCGTCGAGGGATCGGCGAGCCACTTGCCCTGCAACCCCTCCAGGCCGAGGGCGCCGGCGAGATGGTCGGCCATGCCCGCACCGGGAAGGAAGATCATCGTGAACAGGACCGCCGTGACCACCTCGGACAGGATGTACGGCGCGAAGAACAGCATCCGGTAGACGGCGCGGCCGCGCAGCCGCTGGTTGAGCAGGACCGCGGTGAACAGCGCGAACGGCAACTGCACCGTGATCGACAGGACGATCAGGTAAAGTCCGCGCCCCAGATCGCCGAGGAAGACCGGGTCACGGAAGATCGCGGCGTAGTTCGCGAAGCCGATGAAGTCGTCCAGGGGGCCGATCCCGCCCCATTTGAAGAAGCCGGTGTAGACGGCGATGACGATCGGGGCGAGGACGAAGACGAGGAAGAGGACCAGGGCCGGGACGAGGAACCAGGCGACCGACGCCCAGCGTCCCCACCCGCGCAGGAGAGACCGTTCCGGGGCGGGCGGGCGCGCCGGGACGGCGTCCTTCGTCCGCTCCTCGGGCAGGGTGGACACGGAGCTAGGCACCCTTCGCAGCCTCGGTGATCGACGTGGTGACCTGCTCGGGCGTCTTCTTGCCCGCGATGAGGTCGGCGACGCTGTCGTTGACCTCCTGGCCGACCGCCGGCGGGTAGGCCTGGTCGAGGAAGAGCTGGAAGCCCGTCGCCTTCACCAGACTGTCGGCCACCACCTTTCTGTTGGGCTCGGTGAGCCCGCTCTCCGCGCCCTTGACCACCGGCAGGTAGCCGTTGGAGGCCAGCAGCTCGGACTCGTTCTCCAGGACGAAGAACTTCAGGAAATCCAGCGCCTCCTTCGGGGCGCCCTTGCGCAGCGCGAAGCCGCCGCCACCGCCGAACACCTCGGTGGCCCTGCCGACGCCGCCGTCGACCGTCGGGAAGGGGAAGAAGCCCAGGTCCGCTCCGAGGTCCGCGCCCGCGTCCTTCTGCACCGACGGCGCCCACTGCCCCATCAGCTCCATGGCGGCCTTGCCGTTGCCCATGGTCGCGGCCTGGCCGCCGGGGGTGGCGTAGCCGGCGCCGAGGAAGCCCGTCTGGAACGGCTGGAGGTCGACCAGCTCCTTGAGGTGGGTGCCCGCCCGGACGAAACCGGCGTCGGTGAAGTCCTTGGTGGCGGCGGCCTGCTGTAGCGCAGGGAGGCCCGCGACGCGCATCGCGAGGTAGGCCCAGTAGTAGTGGCCCGGCCATTTCTCCTTGCCCGCGAGGGCGATCGGAGTGACGCCCGCCGCCTTGAGCTTCTTGACGTCTTCGAGGAACTCGGCCCAGGTGGCCGGCGGAGCGGTGATCCCGGCCTCGGTGAAGAGCTTCTTGTTGTACCAGAAGCCCACCATGCCGACGTCGTAGGGCACCCCGTAGGTCCGGCCCTCGAACCGATAGGCCTGCAGCGAGACCGGGGTGAGGTCGGACGACCAGCCGAACGCCTCGGTGAGGTCCTCGACCAGCCCCGCGTCGATCTGCTGCCGCAGCACGCCGCCGCCCCAGGTCTGGAAGACGTCGGGGAGCCTGCCCGATGAAGTCGTGGCCGTCAGCTTGGACTTGAACGCCTCGTTCTCCAACGAGGTCGTCTTGATGGTGATGTTCGGGTGAGCGGTCGTGAACGCCGAGGAGATCCGCGGGAACAGGGACTTGCCCGGTTCCGTCGTGGCGATGTTCCACCACGCGATGGTCACCTTGCCGTCGGCCGCCGATCCCGAGCCGGAGCCCCCGCCGCCGCAGGCCGCGGTGAGCGGGACGGACAGAGCGGTCAGACCCGAGAGCGCGAGGAAGCTTCGTCGACTCGGGGGTGTGCTGGCCATGTGACCTCCGGGGTGAGGAATGCCGGTTCGAGTTCGAAAATGTTTCGTAACATTCTCGAATTCGTGCTGCCACAAACTAGGAACGCGTAGCCCTCCGGTCAAGCCTTCTCACCGAATTCCCTTTGGGAGAAGCCCTCTTGCGGCTTGACAACCAAGTCGGGCCGACCGGAAACTCTTCGAAAGTTTGCGATACCTGTCGCCGACCCGAGATGTCAGCATGGAGGAGAGAAGTTGAGCGAGCCGCGCCCGACCCTGGCCGTCATCGCCGCCGAGGCGGGGGTCTCCCAGGCCACCGTGTCCAAGGTGGTCAACGGCCGCTCCGACGTCGCACCCGCGACACGCGAACGGATCGAGAGCCTGCTGCGCTCGCACCACTACCTCCACCCCGGCGCGCAGGCCAGGGCCCGCAGGTCCGGCCTGGTCGACCTGATCATCGGCGGTCTGGACAGCGCCTGGGCGGTGGAGATACTGCGCGGCGTCGAGGCCGAGTGCGCCCAGCGGAGCGTCGGCACCGTCGTATCGCTCGTCCCGCCGGGCGAGGCCACTCCTTCGAGTTGGGCCGCGCTGCCGGTCCTGCACCACAGCGACGGCGTCATCCTCGTCACCGCCTCGGTCACCCGGGCCCAGCGCGCCCAGGTCGAACAGGCCGGGGTGGCACTCGTCGTCATCGACCCGATCGACCTGCCGGGCTACGGCGTGCCGAGCATCGGCGCGACCAACTGGGCGGGCGGCCTCGCCGCCACGGAACACCTGCTGGAGCTGGGGCACCGTCGGATCGCCGCGATCGGCGGGCGCAAGGAGATGCTCTGCAGCCAGGCCCGCATCGACGGGTACCGCGCCGCGCTGGAGCGGGCCGGGATCGAGGTCGACCGTGAGCTGATCCGGTTCGGCGACTTCCAACACGAGGGCGGGTTCCGACGCGCCCGGGAACTGCTCGCCCTCCCCGAGCCGCCGACCGCCGTCTTCGCCGGCAGCGACCAGCAGGCGATGGGCGTCTACGAAGCCGCGCGGCAGAGCGGGCTGAGCATCCCGCGGGACCTCAGCGTGGTCGGCTTCGACGACCTGCCGATGTGCGAATGGCTGTCCCCGCCGCTGACGACGGTGCGTCAGCCGCTGGAGGAAATGGGCCGGTTGGCCGCCCGTACGCTCTTCCAGCTCCTGGACGGACAGCCCCTGGTCAGCCCCCGGATGGAGCTCTCGACCGAGCTCAAGGTCCGGCTCTCCACCGCCCCGCCCCGTTCCTAGGAGAACTCCTTGACCGAGCCCTGGCGTGACCCCCTCGTTCCCGTGTCCGTACGCGTAGCCGATCTGCTGAAGCGGATGACGCTGGAGGAGAAGGTGGGTCAGCTCGCCGGCTTCTGGGCGCTGCCCTCGGATCCGGGCGCACCCGTCGCGCCGATGGAGGACGATTCCGGCGAGTCCGCGCCGGGCCTCGACGACATCGTCGCCCACGGCCTCGGCCAGCTCACCCGGGTGTACGGAACCGCGCCGATCACCGCGGAAGCCGGGATGGAGCGGCTCGCCTCGCTCCAGCGGCAGGTCACCGGATCCGGCCGGTTCGGGATACCGGCGGTCGCTCACGAGGAGTGCCTGACCGGGTTCATGACGTTCGGAGCGACGGTCTTCCCCGGGCCACTGTGCTGGGGCGCCTCCTTCGATCCCGGGCTCGTGCGCCGGATGGCTGCCGCCATCGGCGCGGGGATGCGGCGGGTCGGCGTCCACCAGGGGCTGGCTCCGGTGCTCGACGTGGTCCGCGACTACCGGTGGGGCAGGACCGAGGAGTGCATCGGCGAGGACCCCTACCTCGTCGGAGCGATCGGCACCGCCTACGTGCAGGGCTTGGAGGGCGCCGGGATCGTGGCGACGCTCAAGCACTTCGCCGGGTACTCGGCCTCGCGCGGCGGCCGGAACATGGCCCCCGTCGCCTCGGGACCGCGCGAGTTCGCCGACGTACTGGTCGAGCCCTTCGTACGGGCACTGCGCGAGGGGGGCGCCCGGTCGGTGATGAACAGCTACACCGACGTGGACGGCGTTCCGGTGGCCGCCGACGAACGGCTGCTGACCGAACTGCTCAGGGGCGAGCTGGGGTTCAGCGGTGTGGTCGTCGCCGACTACTACGCCGTCTCCTTCCTGGAGACCCGCCACGGTGTCACCGGATCGCGGGGCGCGGCCGGCGCGTTGGCGCTGACCGCCGGCATCGACGTCGAGCTGCCCACGGCGCGGTGCTACGGCGAGCCGCTGACCGAACTCGTGCGGGCGGGAAGCGTGTCCGAGGAGCTCATCGACCGCGCCGCGGAACGGGTCCTGCTCCAGAAGGCCGAGCTCGGCCTGCTGGACCCCGACTGGGAACCCGTCGAGCCCGAGCCGGTCGACCTCGACCCGCCGGAGAACCGGGCACTGGCCCGGCTCCTGGCCGAACGGTCCACGGTGTTGCTCGCCAACGACGGCATCCTGCCGCTGCGGCCGTGCCGGGTCACGATCAGCGGGCCCTACGCCGAGGACCCCCAGTCCTTCCTCGGCTGCTACTCCTTCCCCAACCACGTCGCGCTGCCCGGCGACCTCGGGTTGGAGATCCCGACGCTCGGCGAGGCGCTCACCGCTGCCGGGTTCACGGTCACCACGGACGATCCGGACGTGAACCTGCTCCTGCTCGGGGACCGGGCCGGCATGTTCGGCCGGGGCACCTCAGGAGAGGGCTGCGACGCCGAGACCCTCGACCTGCCCGGCGACCAGGCCGCACTCGCCCGCGCCGTGCTGGACTCGCAGGTGCCGACCGTCCTGATCCTCGTCTCCGGACGGCCCTACGCGCTCGGCACGCTCGCCGAGCGCGCATCGGCCGTGGTGCAGGCCTTCTTCCCCGGTGAGGAGGGCGGAACAGCGCTGGCCCGGATCATCAGCGGCGCCGCGGAACCGTCCGGACGGCTGCCCGTTTCCATCCCCCGCCGGGTCGGCGGCCAGCCCGGCACCTACCTGCACGCCAGGCTCGGCGGGCACACCGACTGGAGCTCGGTGGACCCGACCCCGCTGTTCCCGTTCGGACACGGGCTGAGCTGGACCAGCTTCGCCTTCTCGGAGCTCTCCGTGGACCCCGTCGCCGCGACGGACGGGGGCGTCGCCGTCTCGGTCACCGTACGCAACGTCGGCGAGGTGGCCGGGACCGAAGTGGTCCAGCTGTACCTCTCCGACCCCGTGGCGTCCGTCGTCCGGCCGCAGCGGTGGCTCGCCGGATTCGCCAGGGTCGAACTGCGGCCGGGCGCGGCCTCCCGGATCACCTTCTCGGTCCACGCCGACCGGACCTCCTTCACCGGGCTCGACCTGCGCAGAAGAGTGGAGCCCGGGGAGATCGGCGTGTCCGTCGGACGGTCCAGCGGCGATCTTCCGCTCCAGGGCTGCTTCACTCTGGAAGGCCCCGTACGTCACCCGGCGGCCGACCGGGTGCTGTCGGTGCCGGTCGAGATCGTCCCGGTCCCGGCTCCATGATCAGGTCTTTCGGCGATCCCGTGCTGCCCGGGTTCCGGCCCGATCCGTCCGTCTGCCGGGTGGGAGCGGACTACTACCTGGTGACGTCCAGCTTCGAATGGTTCCCGGGCCTGCCCGTCTTCCACAGCCGCGACCTCGTGAACTGGCGGCGCATCGGCTCCGCGCTCGACCGGGCGTCCCAGCTCGACCTCGACGGCTGCGAGCCCTCCCGGGGTCTGTTCGCGCCGACGATCCGGCACCACGACGGGGTCTTCCACCTCGTCTGCACGCTGATGGACGGCCCGGGTCATTTCGTCGTCACCGCGACCGACCCGGCGGGGCCGTGGTCCGAGCCCCACTGGTTGGAGGGCGAGGGCTTCGACCCGTCGCTGTTCTTCGACGACGGGCCGGACGACGGCGATGGGCACGGGGGCGGAGACGGGGCGGACGGGGGCGGGGACGGGGCGGACGGCAACGGCGACTGCAACGGCAACGGCAACGGCAACGGCAACGGCGACGGCGGCGACGGCGACGGCGACGGCGACGGCGGCGACGGCGACGGCGACGGCGACGGCCGGGCCTGGTTCACGGCCGCACGCGTCGTGGACGAAGCCGCGGGCCGCACCGAGATCTGGATGCGCGAATACCTTCCCCGGGAACGACGGCTGAGGGGCCCCGAGCACGTCCTGTGGTCGGGGAGCCACCCCGGCGCCCGATGGTCGGAAGCCCCGCACCTCTACAGGACCGGCGGCACCTACCTCCTGGTCACCGCCGAGGGCGGCACCGACGTGGACCACAGCGTGGTGGCCGCCCGCGCGGACCGCGTGACCGGCCCCTACGAGGGTGCCCCCGGCAATCCGGTACTCCCGCCCGCCGAGGGTCCGGTCACCTGCACCGGGCACGCCGACCTCGTCCGCACCCCGGACGGCGACTGGCGGGCCGTCCTGCTGGGCGTCCGCCCCGGCTCCGCCCTCGGCCGCGAGACCTTCCTCAGCCGGATCACCTGGGACGCGGGCTGGCCGGTCTTCTCCCCCGTCGCCCACACCGACCTCCGCCGCCCCGTCCACGACGACTTCGCCACGCTCGGCGCGGACTGGAGCAGCCTGCGCACACCGCCGGAGCAGTTCTGGAGCACCGGCGACGGGCTCCGCCTCCGACTCCGCCCCGAACGCCTCGGCGAACGCGCCACCCCGTCCCTCCTGGTCCGCCCTCAGGAACAGCCCGACTGCGACGTCTCCACCGAGCTGCACTTCACGCCCACGGCACCGGACGAGCAGGCGGGCCTCGCCGTGGTCCTCGACGACGACACCCACCTCCTCCTCCTGCGCACCGCGGAAGGACTCGGCCTCCGCCGCGGGGCCGAGGTCCTGGCCGGCGTTCCCGTGCCCCCGGGCCCCCTTCGCCTGGGGGTCCGCATCCGCGGCTTCAGCCACACCTTCGCCCACGCGGCGCCCGGCGGAGCGTGGCAGGACCTGGCCACCGTCGAAGCCACCTTCCTCACCCCGCTGTTCACCAGCGTCCAGCTCGGCCTCTACGCCACCTCCAACGGCCACCCCTCCACCCACCAGGCCCACTTCACGCGGTTCGACATCACCTACCCGGGCCCACAGGAACATCCCAGCAGGGCCTGACGTCGTGTCTCCGCCGCCCGTCGAAAGGATTGACACGTCAATTGTGAGCGTTAACACTCGTGCGCAGCAGGCGTCCGACACACCGGCCTCGCAGCCGCGGATCGAAGTCCGACAGCCCTGGTGCGCGGCACCCCCATCCCTCACGGACCATGGAGTTCGCCATGCCGGCTCATCCTCTCAGCCGCCGCGCCGTCATCAAGGCGGCCGGCGTCGCGGCCGTGGCGGCCGCCGCCGGACCTGTACTCGACACCGTCTCCGCCGCGGCGCGGACGTCCCCGATCAGGTCCGACGTCGGCGTGTCGACGCTGCCGTTCGAGCTGGGTCAGGTCCGGCTCACCAGCAGCCGATGGCTCGACAACCAGAACCGCACGCTGGCCTATCTCCGCTTCGTCGACGTCGACCGCCTGCTCTACAACTTCCGCTCCAACCACCGGCTCTCCACCAACGCCGCGGCCCCGACCGGCGGGTGGGACGACCCGGCGTTCCCCTTCCGGACCCACGTGCAGGGTCACTTCCTCACGGCGTGGGCCCAGGCCTACGCCGCGCTCGGCGACACCACCTGCCGCGACAAGGCGGACCACATGGTGGCCGAACTCGCCAAGTGCCAGGCCAACAACTCCACCGCGGGGTACTCCGCCGGCTACCTCTCGGGCTTTCCCGAGAGCGACTTCGCCCGGCTCGAAGCAGGGACGCTGAACAACGGCAACGTCCCGTACTACTGCGTCCACAAGACCCTGGCGGGTCTGCTCGACGTGTGGCGCCTGACCGGCAGCGCACAGGCCCGCGACGTCCTCCTCGCGCTCGCCGGCTGGGTCGACCGGCGCACCGCCGCGCTCAGCCGCGACGCGATGCAGTCGCTGATGGGCATCGAGTTCGGCGGGATGAACGAGGTGCTGGCCGACATTCACCTGCAGACCGGCGACGCCCGCTGGCTGACCGCCGCCCAGCGGTTCGACCACGCCGCGGTCTTCGACCCCCTCGCGGCAAACCTGGACCGGCTCGACGGCCTGCACGCCAACACGCAGGTGCCCAAATGGATCGGAGCCGCCCGCGCGTACCAGGCCACCGGGACCACCCGCTACCGCGACATCGCCGCCAACGCGTGGACGTTCTGCACCACTTCACACACCTACGCCATCGGCGGCAACAGCCAGGCGGAGCACTTCCGGGCCCCCGACGCGATCGCCGGCTTCCTCGCCCGCGACACCTGCGAGCTCTGCAACTCCTACAACATGCTCAAGCTGACCCGGGAGTTGTGGCAGCTCGACCCCGATCGTGCGTCGTACTTCGACTTCTACGAGAAGACGCTGCTGAACCATGTCCTCGGCGCCCAGAACCCGGCCGACCCGCACGGGCACGTCACCTACTTCACCCCGCTCGACCCGGGCGGCCGCCGCGGCGTGGGCCCGGCGTGGGGCGGCGGCACCTGGAGCACCGACTACGGCACCTTCTGGTGCTGCCAGGGAACGGGCATCGAGTCCCACACCAAGCTGATGGACTCCGTCTACTTCCACGACGGCGCCACCCTCACCGTGAACCTGTTCCTCCCCTCCGTCCTGAACTGGACCGAGCGGGGCATCACGGTCACCCAGAGCACCTCCTACCCGGCAGACGACACCACGACGCTCAAGGTCACCGGCGGCGTCGGTGGGACCTGGTCGATGCGCGTGCGCATCCCCGCGTGGACCTCGGGCGCCACCGTCAGCGTCAACGGCGTCGCCCAGACCGTCACGGCCACGCCGGGCACCTACGCCACCCTCACCCGGGCCTGGGCCGCCGACGACACCGTCACCGTGAAGCTCCCCATGCGCGTGCACCTCCAGGAGGCCAACGACGACCCCGGCATCGCGGCGATCACCTACGGCCCCGCCGTCCTCGCCGGCAACTACGGCAGCACCACGCTGTCCTCCCTGCCGACCCTGGACCCCTCCTCGATCACCCGGACCAGCACCACCGCCCTCGCCTTCACGGCCACCGCCAACGGAGCGACGGTCGAACTCGCGCCGTTCCACGACGCCCAGGGGTTCAACTACACCGTCTACTGGCGGACCGACAGCCCCGGCTTCCGGCTCGTGAACGCGGCCAGCGGACTCGTCCTCGGCATCCGGGACATGTCCACCGCCGACGGGGGCGCCGCCCTGCAGTGGACCGACTCCGGCACCGCCGACCACGACTGGCTCCTCCTCGTCGACGGCGCCGCACTGCGGCTGCGCAACCGCAACAGCGGCAAGGTCCTCGGCGTGAAGGACATGTCGACCGCCGACGACGCCACGATCCTCCAGTGGTCCGACACCGGCACCGCCGACCACCAGTGGACCGTCGTCGACGCGGGCAACGGCTACCACGCGCTGCGGAACGTACACTCCGGCAAGCTGCTCGGCATCGCGGGCGGCTCCACCGCCAACGGCGCCGCGGCCGTACAGGTCCCCGACACCGGTGCCCCCGCCGGCCAGTGGCAGTTCGTCCCCACCGGTGCCCGGCGCATCCAGAACGTCGCCAGCGGGCGGGTCCTGGGCGTGCGGGACATGTCCACCGCCGACGGCGGCCTCGCCGTCCAGTGGGACGACAACGGCACCGCCGACCACCTCTGGACGGCCGTCGTCGACGCCGGCGGCCACCTGCGCCTGCGCAACTCCCACAGCGGCAAGGTCCTCGCCGTCGAGAACGGCGGCACGACCAACGGCTCCCGGATCGTCCAGTGGGCGGACAACGGCGCCGCCGACCACCGGTGGCGCCTGCGCCACCGCGCCGGAGACACCTTCCGGATCCAGTGCGCCACCAGCGGCCGGGTCCTCGGCGTCTCCGGCGCCTCCACCGCCCAGGGCGCCCAGACCGTCCTGTGGGACGACAACGGCACCGCCGACCACCTGTGGCGCTTCATCTGACCCCCGCGCCGCGTCCCCCGATCGCCACGGGCCGCCCACGGCGAGGTGGGACCGTCGATGCCCCCCCTTCCTCACCCCCCTCCCCCACCCCCCACCGGAGGAAGAACCATGAGCAAGTCCGTCCGCGCCGCATCCGCCCTGCTGGCCGGTGCCCTCACCGCCGCTCTCGCCCTGGTCGACGCCGGCCCGGCGTACGCCGCCGACCCGACCACCATGACCAGCGGCTTCTACACCGACCCCGACAACTCCGCCCTGCGGTGGACCAACGCGAACCCCGGCGACGGACGGGCGGCGGCGATCCGGACATCCATCGCCAACACCCCGGCCGCCCGCTGGTTCGGCAACTGGAGCGGCGACATCGCCTCCGCCACCGGCGCCTACGTCGGCCGCGCGGACGCCTCGGACAAGTTGCCGGTCCTGGTCGCGTACAACATCCCCGACCGGGACATCTGCGCCGGTCAGTCCGGCGGCGGCGCCGGGAGCCGGGCCGCGTACGACGCCTGGATCGCCGCCTTCGCCGGTGGCATCGGCAACCGCCCGGCCGTCGTCGTCCTCGAACCCGACGCGCTCGGCCACGAGAGCTGCATGACAGCCACTCAGATCGCCGAGCGCAACGCCATGCTGAAGAACGCGATCGCCCAGTTCAATGCCAAGGCACCCCACACCTGGGTGTACCTCGACGCCGGGAACTCCGGCTGGATCGGCGCCTCGACCATGGCGCAGCAGCTCGCCGCAGCCGGGGTCGGCGGGGCACGCGGCTTCGTGCTGAACGTCTCCAACTACTTCACCACCGACCAGAACACCTCCTACGGCAACGCGGTCAACTCCGCCCTGAGCTCCTACGGCTACACCAAGCCGTTCGTCGTCGACAGCAGCCGCAACGGCAACGGCTCCAATGGCCAGTGGTGCAACCCGGCCGGCCGCCGGATCGGTGCTCCCACCCAGCGCGGCGGCGGCGCCGAAATGCTGCTGTGGATCAAGATCCCCGGCGAGTCCGACGGCAACTGCGGCGTCGGGGCCGGCTCCTCGGCCGGACAGTTCCTGCCGGAGGTCGCCTACAAGATGATCTACGGCTACTGATCCACCCTCCCCCCCACCCTCACCCCCCTTCCCCCGCCGAAGGCCGGGCCCCGGCGCCACCCGAGCGATCCTCATCGAAATAGTTTCGATGAGGATCGCTTTATGGATAGCGGCTATCCGGCTATTCATAGGGGCGGATTATCGAAATGCTTTCGAAACTCTTGACATGTTTCGGCGGTGTTTCCAGACTGAGGGTCGAGGCGATATCCCCGCCTGTTTCCGGGTGCCGAGTGCCGGCCTCGGATCTCTGCGCCCCGACGGTGAGCGCCCTTTGTCCATGGACACGGGCGTCGTTCACGCGGATGCATCCCGCCTCGCTCCGATCCTTCCGTGATTTCTGTCCTGGAGGCTCTTTCATGGGCTCACATGCCATTCCCCCGTCCACCGTTCGCCGAAGGGTCGGTGTGCTCGGTACGGCGCTGGTCGCCGGCGTCCTCGGTTCGGCCGCCCTGCTGGTGGCCCCGCCGGCCTCACACGCCGCCGAGAGCACTCCCGGTGGCGCGGCGGCGCAGAGCGGCCGTTACTTCGGTACCGCCATCGCCTCGGGCAGGCTGGGCGACTCGGCGTACACGACGATCGCGGGCCGCGAGTTCAACATGGTGACGCCCGAGAACGAGATGAAGATCGACGCCACCGAACCCCAGCAGGGCCAGTTCAACTTCGCCGCCGGTGACCGCGTCTACAACTGGGCCGTGCAGAACGGCAAGCAGGTACGGGGCCACACCCTGGCCTGGCACTCGCAGCAGCCCGGCTGGATGCAGAACCTCAGCGGCAGCACGTTGCGCCAGGCGATGACCCACCACATCAACGGCGTGATGGCCCACTACAAGGGCAAGCTCGTCCAGTGGGACGTAGTGAACGAGGCCTTCGCCGACGGCAGTTCGGGGGCCCGGCGCGACTCCAACCTGCAGCGCACCGGCAATGACTGGATCGAGGTCGCCTTCCGCACCGCGCGGGCCGCCGACCCGGCCGCCAAGCTCTGCTACAACGACTACAACGTCGAGAACTGGACCTGGGCCAAGACCCAGGCCATGTACGCCATGGTCCGGGACTTCAAGCAGCGCGGAGTGCCGATCGACTGCGTCGGCTTCCAGTCCCACTTCAACAACGACAGCGCGTACAACAGCAACTTCCGCACCACCCTGCAGAGCTTCGCCGCCCTCGGCGTCGACGTGGCCGTCACCGAACTCGACATCCAGGGCGCCTCGGCCGCGACCTACGCCAACGTGACCAACGACTGCCTGGCCGTCGCGCGCTGCCTCGGCATCACCGTCTGGGGCGTGCGCGACACCGACTCCTGGCGGTCGGAGCAATCGCCGCTGCTGTTCGACGGCAACGGCAACAAGAAGCCCGCCTACACCTCCGTGCTCAACGCGCTCAACGCCGGCTCCTCCGACCCCACACCGAACCCCACGCCCGGTCCCGGACAGGTCAAGGGCGTCGGTTCGGGCCGCTGCCTGGACGTGCCCGGTGCCGGTACCACCGACGGCACCCAGCTCAACCTGTGGGACTGCAACAACCGCACCAACCAGCAGTGGTCGTACACCGCCGAGGGCGAGCTCAGGGTCTACGGCGACAAGTGCCTGGACGCCGCCGGCACCGGCAACGGCACCAAGGTCCAGATCTACAGCTGTTGGGGCGGCGACAACCAGAAGTGGCGCCTCGGCTCCGACGGATCCATCGCCGGAGTCCAGTCCGGCCTCTGCCTGGACGCCGCCGGCACCGGCACCGCCAACGGCACCCTGATCCAGCTCTACTCCTGCTCGGGCGGCAGCAACCAGCGCTGGACCCGCACCTGACGACCCGCCACGGCGTAGGGGTGAACCGTGGAGCCGGGATCATCCTGGCTCCACTCCTACGCGTGCGTGCTCGGCGGGATGTTTCGATGGTCGTCGGGGCCGATCAGTTCGCCGGCGAACGACGAGGCGAGCGCGGCCAGGCTGCTCGTGCTCAGGGTGGTACTCCCAGGCACTCCCCCTGCGCGGGAACCCGGCGACCTTTCCCTTCACCCCTTTGCAGTATCCGCCCGCGCCCACACCCGTGCCACCTGTGGCAGGCCCCGAAGGAATTTCGTCACGGGGTCAAATGGCGCCAGGCCGTGACGCCCAAGCCGGACATGTGACCAATGGCCGCGGCGGCCGAGGAGAACGTGAGCGATGAGGCCGTGCCGAGGTCCGAGAAGTCGGTGGTCGTGTAGACCGTCTTCTCGTACGGCACCTTTTCCGTGACGTACTCGTCGTGACACTTCCAGACGTCCTTCCTCTTGTAGTAGTCGTACTCGTAGCCGCACTTCTCGCGACGGACCTGCTTGTCCCTGTAGGCCGTCTCCGTCGACTGCCTCGCAAACCCTTCGAGCCCCTTGGTCCCGTACCGACCCGCGACGGAGAGCCCGGAACTGAGCATGTCGACCGCCTGTTGGCGGTTGAGGGGGTACGGCAGCGGTAGCGGGGACGACCCGACGAGCTGTCGGGTCGTTTCGTCGGGCGGCGTCGCAGCGAGGGCGTGCCCGTAACCTCCGCTGACGCTCAACAGCGCGACCGCGGCCGCGGCCGCGACACACGTGCGCTTCCAAAGCAATGCGGCCATGGCTGGCCACCTCCGTGTCCTGAGGATCTCGGTCCCCGAGTGGAGGCTCCTGTGACCATGGAACGCCGCGGTGGTGAACCTTGCATCCTGGGTGCGCGCGGTGGCGCGCAGGATGACGCGCATTCCGTACCCGCTGCGCCGCAGCGTGCTCGCCGAGATCGAACCGGCGGAGCTCCGCTGCCCCCACCTGCACCTCGCACGACCTCGCACGCCGTCCGGCTCGACGAGCTCCTCCGTGCCCGGGCCCCGAGACCGACCGCGGTCACCCACCGCGTTGATCGACTTAGCTCGTGCGAACGTCTCGTAGGGGCCCACCGACACCCTGTGCGGGGTCGAGGCGGCGGCCGAGGGCGATCACCACCTCGGGGCCCCCGGGCGCCGCGTCGCCGCGCCGGCGGCTTCGGCCGCGCCGTCGGCCGGCGCCGCCGGGACGCGGCCACGGAGGGTGACGAAGACGCGGGGAGTCGGCGGGCCCGGTCGCCGTCGTACCGGCCGCTCCACGCGTCGATATCAGGCCAATAAGTGGCCGCTCACCCCCGAACTGAGCGGCCGCGCCTGCCGATGGAGGGCGTCACCGGTGTGGTTGACGGGGCCTCAGATAGATGTGAGAGATTGTCACTCCTCGCGTGAAGAACTGCTTAACAGATCGACGCCGAGGGAGGTCCGCGGAGGCCGAAAGCCAGGTCCGCAGGCCCTGTCAGCCCGCTCCCGCGACCGCTGAGCTGGGCGTTTGTAGCGCCCTGCGGGGCGTCGAGGGGCCGAAGATCCGGGTGATAGCATCCCGGCATCTGTGATCTTGATCTACTTTGACGCAGATGCAGATTTGCGATCGGCGCCATGTTCTCCGCGTAACAGCAGGTGGACGGTGCCGATCAGCTGCGTTGCGGGGCCTCTCGAGGTGCATCTGCAGCCGTCCGCACGCCATGCGCCGGGAAAGGTTTCCATGAATCGAGACGCACTTGTGTGGTGCTTGGTTGCGGTGGCGGCGATAGCCGTGGTCGCGGTCGCAGCACTCATCGCCCGCAACAGGGCGCTGGAGGCGAAGAAGGAGCAGGCGGAGGCCGAGCTGCGGCAGCAACTGCTCACCGCCGACGGCCACCTGCACGCGTCGCGCGCCGAGCTACAGCGGTTCCGCAGCGGGCAGGAGGCCACGCTCCGCGAGGCCAAGGAAGCGGCGGAGGAGAACACCAAGACCGTCCTCAAGGGCGCCGCCAGCCTCCTACAGAGCCTCGCGGCCGAGCAGACGACGCTCCTGGACGGCATCCAGCGCACGTACGGCGGGCACGCCGTCCTCAGCGACCTGCTGGACGTCAACCACGCCAACGCCCAGATGGCGCGCAAGGCCCAGGGCATCGCCGTCATGTGCGGTGCGCCGCTCGGCCGGCGCAACAGGCCCGCCAGCGTCTACGACGTGGTGCGCAGCGCCCAGAGCCAGATCCGCAACTTCCACCGGGTCGCCATCATGCAGCAGACCGGTCTCGCCCTGAAGGCGTCCGCGGTCGCGCCCGTCGCCCTCGCCGTGGCGGAGCTGCTCGACAACGCCGCCAGCTTCTCGCAGCACGACGCCCCGATCGAAGTGACGTTCCAGCGGGTCCAGAACAACCTGTGCATCGTCATCGACGACGCCGGTGTGAGCATGAACGACGAAGACCGGCAGCGGGCGACCGCGCTGCTCTCCGGCGAGGTCGCGCCCCGGCTGTCGCAGCTCGGGACGCAGCCCAAGTTCGGCTTCCCGGTCATCGGCCTGATCGCACGCCAGCACGGCTTCAGGGTGGACGTCACCGGTGTCTCCCGGTACGGCGGCGTCAGGGCCGTCGTCCTCTTGCCCGAGGAGCTGTGGACCATGGAGGAGATACCGACCGCCCCCGAGGCCCTGGTCAGCAACATCCGGCGCGCCCCCGAGAGCCGGCCGCAGGTCGCGCCCTCGCGCACGATGCACGGTCTGCCCAAGCGCGGCGCGCGCCAGGCGCCCATCGCGAGCGTGCCCGATCCCGGCGACGCGGCGCCGCCGGCGGCGCGGACCCCGCAGGAGTCGGGCCGCCCTTCCGGGCGCGGCCTGGGGGCCTTCCAGCGCGGCACGCTCTCCGGTCGCAACCTTGACGTCACCTCGTTCGAAGGGCCCGAAGAGGCATGACCGCAGACCTTTCGTGGATGCTCCAGGACATCGTGCACAACGTGCCCCGGGCCCGGCACGCCGTCCTGCTGTCCGCGGACGGCCTTCCGCGCGGCGCGACGGAGGGGCTGTCCGAGACGGACGTGCGCACCATCTCCGCCGCCATGGCCGGGATGCAGTCGCTCAGTCGGGCGGCGGCCCACTTCGCCGGTCCGGAGGAGGACCGGCAGTGGAACCAGACCATCATCGAGTTCTCGCACGGCTGGAGCTTCCTGATCGGGGCGGGGCAGGGCTCGTACCTCGCCGCCGCGGCCGAGCCCGACGTGGACATGCAGCAGATCTCCTTCCGCATGCACCGTCTCGTCGCCCGGCTGGGCACCAACCTCACCTCGCCGCCCCGGGTGAGCGCCGAGGAGGTCGCGGGCCGGCGCAGGGGCGCAGGGGAGCAGCAGGACGCCGCCCACCCCGGATTCGTCCTCGGTGAGCTCGACCAGGTGGTGTCCGAGGTCGAGGGCGCCCGCCACGCGGTGCTGCTGGGCTCGGACGGGCTCCCCCGCGGGGCGACGGCCGGGGTGAGCCGCGACCTCGCGGACACGATCTCGGCGGCGATGACGGGCATCCACGCCTACAGCCGGGTCACCTCCCGCTTCGCGGGGGCGGCCGAGGACGCGCGGTGGCGCCAGACGGTCATCGAGTTCCAACACGGCTGGATCTTCCTCATGGCTGCCGGCCCCGACGCCTTCCTGGCCGCTGCCGCCGAACACGACTGCGACATCGAGAAGTTCGCCACGCGGCTGCACGAGGTGGTTCCCCGACTGACCGCGGCGGCGACACCGGAGAAGGGGACAGGCCATGCCTGACGGGCCCGAGCAGGACGAGGAGTTGGAGCTGACGTCCCCGTTAGTCCCCCTCTTCGTGATCACGAACGGACGGGCGTTGCCGCCGGACCACGAGTACGAGCACACCACGCTCGTGACGGCCGCGGTGGCGCAGGACGCGCCGGTCTCCGCGCGCACGCTCTCCCCGGAAGCGGGGCAGGTCATGGACCTGGTCGCGAACGGCTTCCTGTCCGTGGCCGAGGTGGCGGGACACACCCACCTGCCCCTGGGCGTCGTCCGGATCCTGCTGGCGCAGTTGGAGGAGGACAGTCTCATTCTCGCCAGGACACCGATCCCGCGCGCCGAACGGGTTGACAGGGAACTGGTCAGCGCGGTGCTCGAAGGCCTGAAGAATCGATTCGGAGCGTAACGCGTGTACCTGGATCCAGATGTCTCCCACGCGGTGAAGATCCTCATAGTGGGGCACTTCGGGGTCGGCAAGACCACCTGCATCGGCAGTCTCTCCGAGATCGAGCCGCTGCGGACCGAGGAGGAGATCACCGAGGCCAGCGTGGGCTTCGACGACCTGTCGGGCACCCCCGACAAGACGACCACGACCGTCGCGATGGACTTCGGCCGGCTCACGCTGAGCGACACCCTGGTGCTCTACCTCTTCGGAACGCCCGGCCAGGAGCGTTTCAAGGAGATGTGGGAGGAGCTCTCCCGGGGGGCGCTGGGCGCACTGGTCCTGGTCGACCCGGAGCGGCTGCACGAGTCCTTCCCCGTCCTGGACCTGGTCGAGCGCTTCGGCTTGACCTACGCCATCGCCGTGAACCACTTCGCGGGCACCACGCACTACCCGCTCGACGAGGTGCGCGAGGCTCTCAACCTCACCGCCGAGACCCCCGTCGTGGAGTGCGACGTACGGGACGAGAACTCCTCGGCGCAGGCCCTCATCACCCTCGTGAAACACCTCATGTCCCAACTCGGCTAGGAGCGCAGGAATGCAACAGCCCCGTGATCCCCAGGAGATACCCCCCGGCTGCCCCGCGCACGGGAACGTCCAGCTGTACGGCGCCGCCTTCGGAGCCGACCCCGACAGCCACTACGCGCAGCTGCGTTCCTTCGGGCACAGCGCGCCCGTGGACATCGCCCCCGGCGTCCAGGCCGAGCTCGTCACCACCTACGACGCGGCCCTCTACGTCCTGCAGAACCCCGCCTCCTTCGTGCGCGACTCCCGCCGCTGGAACGCCCTGGCCGAAGGGCGCGTTCCGGCCGACAGCCCGGCGCTGCCCATGATGGGTTACCGCCCCAACGCGCTCTTCAGCGACGGCGCCGCACACGCCCGACTGCGGCGGGCGGTCACCGACAGTCTCGCCACGGTCAACGAGCACCAGCTCATCCGGCAGACGCAGCAGTCCGCCCAGTACTTGATCAGCCAGTTCAGCACCGACGTGCTCGGGCAGGCGGAGCTGATGGCCGAGTACGCCCAGCCGCTGCCCCTGCTGGTCTTCAGCGACCTGTTCGGCTGCCCGCCCGAGATCGGCGACCGCGTGATCGCCGGGATCAGCGGCATCTTCGAGGGGACCCCCGGGGCCGACGAGGTCCTGGGCGGGGCGCTCACCGAGCTGATCGCCCTCAAGCGGCGGCGACCGACGGGCGACCTGACGACCCGCCTGATGGAGCACCCGGCGCAGCTCAGCGACGAGGAGGTGCTGCACCAGCTGGTCACCCTGCTCTCCGGCGGTACGGCCCCGCTCGCCGCTGCCATCGGCACCAGCAGCGCCCTGTACCTCGGCGAGGACTGGCAGGTCGGCCTCCCGGTCGAGGACGCGGTCTCGCAGACCCTCTGGAACTACGCGCCGATCGCCAACTACGCCGCCCACTACCCGACGCACGACATCGAGCTCGGCAACCGGGTGGTCCGGGCGAACGACCCGGTGCTGATCTCCTTCGCAGCGGCCAACACCGACCCGAAACTGACCGCGCACCGCGAACAGCTCAACACCAAGGCGCACTTGGCCTTCGGCGCGGGTCCGCACGCCTGCCCCGCCAAGGACCCGGCCTTCATGATCACGGTGACGGCCGTGGAGGCGCTGCTGAACCAGCTGCTGGACGTGGAGATGCGCGTCCCGTTCAAGTCGCTCACCTGGCAGCCGAGCCCGTGGAGCCGCACGCTGGTCACCCTCCCGATCCGCTTCACGCCGCGGTCCGCTCCCCAGGCGGCCGAGGCGGCGGGCTCGACCGCGGGTCAGCCGCACCAGCAGCAGCCGGTCGCCCCCTCGCCCGCCGGCGCCGGCGCCCCGCCGTCCCACGCCGGACCGGCGCGCGCGAAGGCCGGTGGTGCGTCGCAGGCCAAGGGCGGCCTGTTCAGTCGATTTTTGGCCTGGACCCGGGGCGAATGAGGCGAATGTGATCCCAGCAGTCCCACGAACCTCCTGAGTAGCTGCCGCCATGGATGCTTTAACGATCATGTGGGTATGCATGGCGGCTGGTCTTCAGAAAGGAGCCGCCATCATGGGGGTTGCCACAACTCCGTCGTACGACCGCAGGGCGTCCGCCTCCCTCTTCTCCCGTCTGCGGACGGCCGGAGGGCAGGCCGACCCCTTCCCCATCTACGCGGAGCTGCTGGCCCGGGGTGAAGTCGTACCCGCCCCCTGGGGCGGCTCGGTCGTGACGGGCTTCGCCGCCTGCGACCAGGTCCTGCGCAGCCGCGCGTGGCTGGAGCCCGACCGGGCCTGGCGCGCGCGCCAGGAGTCGGGGACGCGCTGGAACGCCTCCTCCTCCCGCGAGATGAGCAACACCCTGGCCGCCCTCAACACCCCGGACCACACCAAGGTGCGGCGGGCGGCCGGCACCTTCGACCGGTCCACGATGGAGTGCATCGGCCGCCACGTGGACCGGACCACCGATCGCCTCCTCGACGCCTTCACCGAGCGAATACGAACCGGCGAGGCCGACTTCTCCGCGCTCGTCTGCGAGGAGCTGCCGGTGGCCACCATAGGCGGCTGGCTCGGGCTGCCACAGGCGGACTGGGCCAGACTGCGGGAGTTGACGCACGACCAGGTCTTCGCCCAGGAACTGCTCCCGTCGGCCAGCCAACTGGCACTGTCCGACGCGGCCACGGCCGAACTACGCTCCTACTTCACGGAGTTGGTGCGTGAACGACGCTCCCGCCCCGGTGACGACCCCATCACCCGGTGGATCCGGACCTGGGACGGGATCGAGCCCGACCGGGACAAGGCCGACGAGGCCGTCTACTTCCTGGTGCTGTTCATCCTGCTGGCCGCGCTGGAGACCACCTCGACGCTCCTGTCAACGACGGCGCTGCGCCTCGTCGAGAGCCCTGAGCGCTGGGACGCGGTCGCCGACGACCCCGACCTCGTATCCGGGTTCGTCGAGGAATCGCTGCGCTACGACCCGCCCACCCATGTGATCAGCCGGGTCGCCTCGCAGGACTGCGTGCTGGGGGGCATCGAGATCCACCGGGACGAGATGGTCCACCTCCTGGTCGGAGCGGCGCACCGGGACCCGGCCCGGCACCACGACGCGGACCGCTTCGACCCCCGGCGCGCACCCGGCCACCTCGCCTTCAGCGGCGGCATCCACTACTGCCTCGGCGCGCCGCTGGCCCGCCTCGAAGCGACGACCCTCCTCCACCAGTTGATCCGGCGCCTGCCGCGCCTCACCCTCGTACGCCCCCCGTCGATGGCGCCCCGCGTGGCGTTCCGACGCCTGCTGAACCTGGACGTGGCCGTCGCATGATCGAATCACCCCACCCCGCCGCCCCGGCCCACTCCCCCGCGCCCACCCACGCCCCCACCCCCGGCCCGGCTCCCAGCCGCGCCCGGACCGCCCCCAAGGCGGTGCTCGTCGACGAGGACGGCCCCGTACTGCACGTGCGCCTCAACCCCTGGGGGCAGGACGACACCTTGGACGCCGCGGTCCTCGACGACCTCATCAACCTCCTGGACGACCTGCACGAGAGACCCGACGTCCGGATCCTGACGCTCTCGTCACTGGGTACGGACTTCTGCCTCGGCGCCGACCGGGGCGAGTACCAGGAGGCGCTGGCCGCCGATCCGTCCGGGGTCGGTCTGCGGCGCATCGCCGACAAGGCGCACCGCCTGTGCCAGGCGCTGGAGAACACCCACGCGGTCACGATCGCCCGGCTGCACGGACGGGTCATCGGCGCGGGTCTGGCCCTCGCCTCCTTCTGCGACCTGCGCGCCGGTGCGGACACCAGCCGCTTCCGCATGCCGGAGGTCGGCGTGGGGCTGCCGCCGGCGTGGGGCGGCGCGATGGGACGCCTGGTCGGCGAGGTCGGCGCCTCCCGGATCCGCGAGCTCATGCTCACCTGCGACGTCTTCGACGCCGGGACGGCCCACCGCCTCGGCCTGCTCCACCGGACCGCCCCGCTCGACCAGTTGGACAAGGTGGTCGCCTCCTGGACCGGGCCCCTCGTGCGGCGCTCGCCCGAGGCGCTCGTCCTGACCAAGCGGATGCTGGCGGGCTACGCGCGGGCGGACCGCACGGCGGACGCCTCGCTGCTCGACTCGCACCTCCTGGCCGCTTCCCTGCACCAGCACGCGAGGGGCTGATCCTCGGACGCGGAACACCGGGGGCCACCACCCCCGGCCACCGCTGTCGGAGCCGCTGGCTAGCCTGTTGCGGTGACGTACGACGATGACCTCCCGTTCCCTGCCGCGCTCGCCGCCGCGATGGCCGCTCCGTTCGACTACGCCGACGGCCACGGCGTCGACTTCGAGCCCTTCCCCGCCTTCCTGTCCGTCGCCGAGACGACCGACTGGTTCCAGGCCTGGACCGGGAACCACGAGATCGACGGCAGCGACTTCCACGTCTTCGGACAGGACGGTACGGGCGGGTACGCGGCGTTCTGGTCGGTGCGCCCGGGCCGGCCGCTGGCCGAGCAGCCCGTCGTCTTCCTCGGGTCCGAGGGGGAGACCGGCGTCGTCGCGCGCGACCTGGGCGACTTCCTGTGGCTGCTGGCCGACGGCTGCGGGCCGCTGGAGGCCGTCACCTCGTACGAGCCCGGAGGAACGGCGCCCGCCCCGCCGGAGTTCGCGGCGATCGCCGAGCGGTTCGCGCCGGACCGGCGCCGCTCGGCCACCGCCGTGGTCGCGTCGGCGACCGCCGAGTTCCCGGACTTCGAGGAGACCCTCATGGACTTCTGCCGCTGACCTGCACCGTGACGACGCCGACGCCTGGGCCGCCCGGGCCCGGCTCAGCCGGTGGCGCCGGGGAGCCCGTCCAGGAGGGCGGCGGCTTCGGCGTGGCGGGGGTGGTTGAGCTCCGTCAGGGCGCGGTGGGCCGTGGCCACGGCGGTACGGGCCTCCTCGCCGCGGCCGAGGTGGTGCAGGGCGATGCCCAGGTCGAGTCGGGCCGGTTCGCTCCAGGCCGGCATGTCCGCGGCCTCGAAGGCGGTGAGCGCCCCGCTCAGGACGGCTTCCGCCTCGGACCAGCGGGCGAGTGCGGCCAGGTCGCCCCCGAGGTGGTGGAGGGTGGCGGCGTGGTAGACGGCGAGCAGGTCGGGTGACTGGCCGGGGATTCCCGCGCGGCAGATCGCCTCGCTGCTGCGGTGGATGGCGAGTGCCTGGCCCGCGTGGCCGGTTTCGCGCAGGACGACGCCGAGGGTGTTGAGGGTGGTCAGTTCGGCGAGACGGCCCTGGGGGGTGGCGTTGTCGCGGTGGCAGGCGGCGGAATCGCGCAGCCAGGCGATGGCCTCGCCGGTGCGACCGAGGCGTTTGAGCGCACCCGCCCCGTAGCCCAGGGCCCAGCCCATCTGGAGCGCGTCGCCGCCCTCGCGGGCCGCGGCGAAGGCCGCGTCGGCGGTCTCCAGGGCGGCGTGGTGGTCGTAGGTGCACATGTTGTAAGCCCAGGCCAGGTAGTTGAGGTGGACGGTCTCCTCCGTCCGGCTGCCCAGCGCGCGGGCCGCGGTGACGGCGAGGCGGAAGACCTCGACCCACTGCTCCCAGTGTTGGGTGCGGTCGGAGAACCAGTGCATGGCCTCGGCGGTGTCGATGACCTCGCGGTGCCATCCGGCCGCCTGGGCGTGGTGGAGCGCCCAGAGCCACTGGGTGCGTTCGGCCTCCAACCAGGCCCGGGCCGCTTCGCTGCCGGTGGGAGCGGTCGCGGGGTCCGGATCGCCGTCCCCGGTGCGATGGTGGTCCGCGTCGAAGTGGAGCGCCGCCGCCGTGGCCCGGCTCAGCATCCAGCGGGCGGTGCGCCGACGGGCGACCACGAGGGCGGCGGGGTCGTCGTCGGCGGCGAGCTGCTCGGTGGCGAAGAGTTTCAGCAGGTCGTGGAAGCGGTAGCGCTCGGCTTCCGGGTGGGGTTGCAGGAGGCCGCGGTCGGCGAGGTCCTCGATGCACAGCCGGGCCCGGCGCAGTGTGGTGCCCGCGAGCAGCGCCACGGTCTCCGGGCTGAAATCGGGTCCGGCGGCGAGGGCCGCGCGCCGCAGCACGGTGCGGGCGGCCGGGGGGAGCTGCCGGTAGGACAGTGCGAAGGCGGCCCGCATCTCCAGGCTTCCGGCCTTCAGCGCGTCCAGACGGCTCTCCTCCCGCGCGAGTTGGGTCGCCAACTTGCCCAAACGCTCCTGGGGCCGGACCGCCAGCCGCTGTCCGGCGATCCGGACGGCCAGCGGCAGATGGCCGCACAGGTCGGCGAGCTCGCGGGCGGCCCGGGCCTCTCGGGCCACGCGCGGTGCGCCGATGATGCGGGTGATCAGCTCGACGGATTCCTCGCGGTGCAGCAGGGTCAGGTCGACCCGGTGGGCGCATTCCAGACCGGCCAGGGCGTGCCGGCTGGTGACGACGGTCAGCGAGTCGCCGCGGCCCGGGAGCAGCGGGCGGAGCTGGTCCTCGTCCGCGGCGTTGTCGAACAGCAGGAGCAGCCGGCGGGTGGCGGTGAGGGAGCGGAGCAGGCCCGTGCGGTCCGGGGTCTCGTGGGGGACACCGCGCTCGCTCACGCCGAGGGCTCGCAGCAGCCGGGAGAGCACCTCGCGCGGGTCGGCGGGCCGCTCGTCCATGCCGAGCAGATCGACGGCGAACTGACCGTCGGGGTAGTGCGGGGCGAGGCGGTGCGCGGCGTGGACGGCGAAGGCGGTCTTGCCGAGGCCCGGTTGTCCGGCGACGATCGCGACGGGGGCCCAGTCTCCCGGGGGGCGTTGGGCCAGGGCGTGGAGGTGGGCCAGGGCCTGGGTGCGGGCGGTGAAGTCGCTGAGGTCGCGCGGGAGCGGCAGGATGCCCGACGGCGCGGCCGCCTGTCGCGAGCGGGGGCGGCCGACGGCGGCGACCCGTTCCAGGTGGCCGCGGTCCGCGGTGTCCAGTGCGAGTGCGCGGGCCAGGGCCTGGACCGTACGGCGCTGCGGTCCGCGCGTCCGGCCGCGTTCCAGGTCGGCGAGGGTGCGGACGCTCACTCCCGCGGTGTGGGCGAGTCGCTCCTGGGTGTGGCCGGCGCGCAGGCGCAGGCTGCGGAGCAGTTCCCCGAACCCGTCGGGCGCGGATCCGCCGCCGCTCATGACGGACCGGCCGCTGGTGGACGCCCGTTGACAGGGACTCGGCAGGGCTGCCGCACGTGGAACGCTCCTCGTGGTGCTGCGCTCCCCCGGGCGCGGCGCGAGCTGTACGGCAGAAGTATGCCGGACCCAGTCCTGCGGGCTGAACCGCCTGGTCCGCATCGGCGGGCGCGTGCTCGACTGGGTCCGGCCGCACCTGCCGGGCACGACGTGCCCGGCACGGCACGGCGGGCCTCCGGCCCACCCCCCACACCGCACGCCCCTCTCGCGATGCGGTGCGCCCACCTCACCCGAGATCACCACGGCGGCACCACCTCATGGCCATGACCACCGCCATGGGCATCGCCTCGACCACGGTGCCGGTCCGTGGAAGGACACCCCATGACATCGAGCCCCCTGTCCCTGACGAGCCCGGACCGTCCGGCCGCCCGCTACACCGTGGAGGAACTCTCCCGGATCGTCGGCATGTCGCCGCGGAACGTCCGCGCGCACCAATCGCGCAAGCTGCTGCAACCGCCGGTCCGCAGCGGGCGGGTCGGTTACTACGACGACACGCACGTGCGGCGGCTGGAGCACATCGTTTCGCTCCAGCGCCAGGGCTTCAACCTGGTGTCCATCGGCGCCATCCTCGGCGCGGAGGGCCGCGACGACGACCGGGACGAGCTCACGGCCGCCCTCCAGCGCGCGATCCGGGAGAGGCCCGGCGTCTTCCACTCCTTGAACCGGCACGGCGTGGTCGGCTGGGACGAGGAGGGCGCCGTGCGCATCGCCCGGCCGGGCGTCCTGCGCGCCGCCCTCGACCTCGTCCGGGCCGGGATCCCCGCGGCGGTCACCCTGCACTGCCTGGCGCGGTTGCTGGACCGGATCGACGGCGCCGCCGCCGATCTCGTCAAGGTCGTCGGCTCCGACATCCTCTCGCTCGACCTTCCCGGCCACCCGCGGAACGCGGCCGCCGGGCTGGACGACCACAGCACCGGCACCTTCACCCAGGGGTTGGTGGAGCTGCTGGCGAGCGCCTTCCGCGCGGCTGCCGAGAACCACGGCCGCGAACTGGCCGCGGACCTCCTGACGAGCGGTTACGGAGCTGCGCCCTGGGTCGAGGAATCCGTCGTCGTCGAGAACGGATGAGCGGGCCGATGACACGGTTCCGTGCCGCGGTCGCGGCGGTGTCGGGCACGGGATCGATCCGTTCGCCGCGGACCGGCCGCATCCGCCCTACGGTCGGAATCGGCTGGTCCCGGCACAAGCGCCGCAGGACGTACGGCCGCTCCCCGACCCCCCTCGACCCGCCCTCCCCTCGCACGACCGTCCCCGTATCAGGATCGTGAAATCCCATGAAACGCACGTCCCCGTTTCCGGGCGCCACCAAGGTCGAGAGCTATCGGCTGCGCGTCGACGCACGATTGACCCACGAACCGGGCGGGTCACTGGTGTTGGAGCAGTCCCGGTACCGGCTGCGCCTGCCGGACCCGGAGGCGGGCCGGCGCGCGCTGCTCCTGCGCATGGCCGAGGACTGGATGAGCGACCTCCAGATAGCCCAGCTCGTCTCCGGCCTGGAGGGTGAAACCCGCATCCTGGCGGCCCAACTCCTGGTGCGGCGCCTGTTGTCGCACTGCTGGCTGGAACGTCGCGTCTCCGCCGGGGCACGGGCCCTGCTGGACGTGGTGCCCCGCGGGATCGGCGCGCAGAGCGGACCCGTCCGGCGGCGGCACGGCGCCGGGGTGCTCTACCGGCTGTCCCGCTTCGCGGTGCTGCGCACCGATCGGGGGCGGATGCTGGCCCATTCCCCGCTGAGCACCGTCGCGATCGCCTGCACGCACGCCCAGTTGGGCGCCGTCCTGGTGGGCGCCGCCACGGGTGGGGTCGGCCGGCTCGACGTGGCCAAGGCGCTGGAGGTGGACGAGCCCACCGCCGGGCACGTGCTCGACGAACTGCTCTCCGCCCAGGTGTTGGTGACGTGCGAGGAGGCCGAGGCCGAGGTCGGCACCGCGCCGATGGGCCTGTGGTCCCCGGAGGAACTGTGGCTGCACGACCGGACCCGGCCGCAGCGCCACGCGGCGCCGATCGGCGCCACCCACCGCTTCCGCGGCGTCCTGGAGCCGGAGCCCGAGCCGGGCCCCGAGCCGGAGGCGGAGCCCGAGCCGGGTCGGCCCGGCGGCCCCGCCGCGCGTCGTACGATCGCGCTGCCGGGGCCCGCCCCGCACCCGGCCGGAGCGGGATCGGACTCGTTGGCCGCCGTCATGTCACGCCGCCGCAGCATCCGTCGCCAGGACGACGAGCGGCCCATCAGCGCGTCCCAACTGGCCGAGTTCCTGCACCGGGTCCAGCGGCTCGGCCCCGCCACCACCAGTGGCGCGGCGGGGCAGGAAGGCGGCAGGCGCCCCTACCCGGGGGCGGGTGGGATCGGCGAGCTGGAGATCTATCCGCTGGTCTCGCGCTGCGCCGGCCTGGAGAGCGGGCTCTACCACTACGACTCGGCGCGGCACCGGCTGGCGGCCGTCGCCGCCACGGGCCCCGAGACCGCGCGGATGCTGTCGTTCGCGCGCGCCACGGCCACCATGCCGGCCCCGCCCCAGGTGCTGTTCGTGATCACCGCGCGGATCGGCCGCCTGATGTGGAAGTACGAAGGCATTCCGTACGCCCTGGCGCTCAAGGACGCCGGAATCCTGACCGCGTGGATGTATCTGGTCGCCACCGACATGGGCCTGGCCCCCTGCGCGCTGGGGGCGGGGGACGTCGCCTCGTTCGCCGCGCTGTCGGGACTGGACACGCTGGTCGAACCCGCCATAGCCGAGTTCACTCTCGGCTCCCGCCCATCCGACTGCGAGGAGCAGCCTTGAGATTCCGCAAACAAGCCCTTCGAAAGCTCGAATCGCCCGAGCAACTCGACGAGATCGCCCGACTGGCCTCGATACCGAGCTGGTTGACGACGTTGGCGCTCCTGGTCGTGGTGCTCTCCATCGGCACCTGGTCGGCCTTCGCCACCGTGCCGAAGACCGTGGACGCGCCCGGGGTGCTCACCCACGCGGCGGGGGCCGTCACCCTGGACGCCACCCGGCAGGGGCAGGTGACCTCGGTCCTGGTGGCCCCGAACCAACGGGTCGGCAAGGAGCAGCCCCTCTACACCCTGGTCGGTCAGAACGGCGTGACCGAGACGGTCACCGCGCCGTGGACCGCTCACGTGGTCAGCGTGCGGATCTCCGAGGGAGAGATGCTGCTGCCCGGGAGCAAGGTCGCCGTGCTGGAGCGTTTGGACACGCCCGGCGACCGGTTGGAGGCGATGGTCTACGTCCCGGCGGCGCACGCCCCGCTGCTGCGCGTCGGCATGCCCGTTCGGCTGTCTACGGCGGTGGCGCCGGTGAGCGTCTTCGGCACGCTGTCCGGAACGGTCTCGGCCGTCGGCTCCCTGCCGGAGACCGAGGAGTCCCTGCACGCCTTCCTCGGCGCCGGCCGTGACGTGACGCCCTTCCTCACCACCGGTTCCGTGGTCGCGGTGACCGTGCGCCTCACGCCCGACACCGAGTCCGCCAGCGGTCTGAAGTGGTCTCGCTCCTCCCCGTCCTTCGCGTTGAACTCGCAGAGCGCGGTCACGGCGACCCTGACCGTGGCCCAGGAGCGCCCGCTGAACTGGCTGGTGAAGCGATGAGCCCGACCCTGCCCAGGATGACCTTGCCCAGACGCGCCGCCGACCGGCCGACCTCCAAGCGGGTGCGGACCCCCACCGTGATCCAGATGGAGGCCACCGAGTGCGGGGCTGCCTCACTGGGGATCGTGCTGGCCCACTACGGGCGCCACGTCCCGCTCGAAGAACTCAGGCAGGCCTGCGGGGTGAGCCGCGACGGGTCCACCGCGGCCAGCGTCGCCAAGGCGGCGCGCCGCTACGGGCTGACCGCGCGCGGGCGCCAGAGTCCCGTGGCGGATCTCGGCTCGGTGCAGCTGCCGGCCATCCTCTATTGGAACTTCGAACACTTCCTGGTGCTGGAGGGCCTGGGGCGCAAGGTCAGGCTCAACGACCCGGCCACGGGGCCCCGTACGGTGAGTTGGGAGGAGTTCGACGACGCGTACACGGGCATCCTGATCGCGGTCGAGCCGGGCCCGGAGTTCGAGCGCGGGGGGCACCCGTTCAGCTTGGTCCGCACGCTGCGCGAGCGGTGGCGCAACCTCGGCTCGGTCGTGCCGCAGACCGCCATCCTCGGCCTCCTCGTCGCCCTGGTCGGGATCGCGGTGCCCGCGCTCACCCGGGTCTTCGTCGACCGCGTGCTGCTCGGCTCGCAATCGGCGACCTCCGTCGCCCTGGTCGCGGCGATGGCCGTGGCCACCGTGATCACCCTCGTGGCGGGGTGGCTCCAGCAGCGGCTGCTCGTGCGCGCCGAGACGGCGGTGGCGCTCGGCAGTGCGGCCCGCCTGATGCGGCACATGCTGCGGCTGCCGTTGGGCTTCTTCAACCAGCGCATGGCGGCCGATCTGGCGCGCCGGGTCCGCACCAACGACGTGGTGGCCGACATCTTCACCCGGCGTCTGGCGTCCACCGCGGTGGACATGGCGCTGGCCCTGTCCTACGCCGCGCTGCTGTGCCAGTACGACCTCGTCCTGGGGTTGTGCGCGCTGGTCTTCTCCGGGCTCAACGTGGTCGTGCTGCGCTGGTTGTCGACCATCCGCGCGACCGCCATCGCGGGGCTCCAGGCCGAGCGCGGGCGGCTCTTCGCCGCCGTCTACACCACCATTTCGATGATCGAGACCGTGAAGGCGAGCGGGCAGGAGGAGTTGAGCTACCAGCAGTTCGCCGCGCGCCAGGCGGCGGTGACCACGGGCCAACAGAAGGCGGGCGTGCCCGCCGCGGTCGTGGCGGCGGTGCCCGCGCTGCTCGCCGCGCTGAACACCGCCGTACTGATCGCGCTCGGCAGTCACCTCGTGCTGACGGGCACCCTGACCGTCGGGGTGCTCGTCGCCATGCAGGGACTGGCCGTCGCGATGAACCGGCCCGTCACCAGCCTCACCACGGTCAGCGCGCAGGTCGAGGAGATCGGCGCGGACCTCCAGCGACTCCAGGACGTGGAGCGCTATCCCCTGCCGCCCGCACCCGCCGCCTGTGCCGCACCCGTGCCGTTGGAGGGCCACGTCGTGCTCGACCGGGTCACCTTCGGCTACAACCCGCTGGTCCCGCCCCTCCTCCAGGACTTCTCGCTCGAACTGCCCCCCGGGGCGCGGATCGCGCTCGTCGGCGGCTCGGGCAGCGGCAAGTCCACCGTCGGTCGGTTGCTCGCCGGCCTGCACCAGCCCTGGAGCGGGCGGATCACCATCGACGGGCGCGAGCCGCACGCGCTCGACCCCGGGCTGTGGGCCGCCACCATGGCGATGGTCGATCAGGACAAGATCATGTTCGAGGGCACGGTCCGGGACAACATCACCCTGTGGGACCCGACCGTCCCCGACGAGGACGTCGTACAGGCCCTCAAGGACGCCTGCATCCATCAGGAAGTGGCGGCCCGCCCCGGCGGTCTCGCCAGTCCGGTGCACGAGGGCGGACGCAACTTCTCCGGCGGCCAGCGCCAACGCCTGGAGATCGCCCGCGCCCTGGTCCGCAACCCCCGACTGCTCATCCTGGACGAGGCCACCAGCGCCCTGGACACCGAAACGGAGCGACTGATCGATTCCAACCTGCGCCGCCGCGGCGCCACCTGCCTCATCGTGGCCCACCGCTTGTCCACCATCCGCGACTGCGACCGGATCATCGTGCTCCAGCACGGCCGGGAGGTCGAACGCGGCACGCACGACGCCCTGATGGAACGCGACGGTTCCTACGCGGCGCTCATCCGGCACCAGGCGAAGGCAGCGGAGGAAACCACATGAGCGCCACCATCGTCCCGCCCCAGGACTGGGACCTGCTCGCCGGACTGGCGGCGCCCGCCTCCACCACGACCCGGCGCCTCGACGGGCGGCACACCGTCTACCTCGTCGAAGGCGGGCCGGCCGACATCTTCGCGAGCCGCCTCGTACCGGACGGCGACAGCTCCCGGCAGCACTTCGTGGCGCGCTGCCCCGCCCACAGTGCGATCCCTTCCTCGACCGCGACCGGCGAATGGCAGCTCACCGTGGTGCCGCTGCCCGGCGGGCGGCTGCGCGACGTGGATCACGAGCAGCTCTCCCGGCTGGTCCGCCGGGTCCAGCCCGAGGAGCCGGACGGCGGGCGGCCGCCCGGCCGTGACGAGCGGACGGCCGACGTGATCAGCGACGCGCTCGACCGGGCGCTCCAGGCCGTCTCGGACGCGGTGCGCTCCACCGGTGCCCCGCGGGACGCCGAGGTGCTGCGTTCCCGGCAGATCGTCTCGCTCGCGCGCGGCCGTACGGTCGTGGGCAGCGGGCGGCCGTGCTGGATCCGCTTGGCGGACGGCCGCATGAGCAAGAACGGCCTGGCCGACCACCTCGTGTCGGCCGGACGCGAGGCGCTCTTCCTCGGTCTCCAGGACTGGACCCGTGCGGAGTCGGACTGTCTGGTCGAGCTCCTGAACACCCCGGACCTGCTGCGCTCCGGGGCCCTCTTCGAAGCCGTCGACCAGCAGATGGCCCATCTGGTGCGGTCGCTCGGTGACCGCGCCCTGGCGACCGACAGCGCGTTCCTGCACGCGCTCGACGTCCGCAAGCGCGCCGCCGAACAAATGGTGGCGGCGAGTGCCCGGCGCGCCCTGGGCGTGCTCGGGGCGAACAGCGCCCGTGGCGGCCGGCTCGCCACGGGCGGCGCCCAGGACGCCCGGGCCTGGGCGGTGGAGACCTTGCAGGTGGTCACCGAGGGCGCGGACGTCACCGTGAGCGAACCACCCACCCACACGCCGGGAACCAGCAACCACGGCGACGAGCTCCGGGCGGTCGCGCAGAGCTCGGGGCTCCACCTGCGTCAGGTCCGGCTGTCCACGAAGTGGTGGCGCAACAACGTGGGACCGCTCATCGGTTGGCGCCCGGCCCACTCGACGGGCCCGGCGTCCGCGGCCGGGCGGTCCGACGACGACGCGGCCACCGGGCAGGACCACCTGGTCCCGGTGCCGCTGCTGTTCGCCCGCGGCCGGTACTGGATGGTGAACCCGCACACCCGGGCGCGCACCCCGGTGGACCGCAGGCGCGCGGGCACCTTCGGCCAGAACGCCACCTTGGCCCAGTTGCCCCTGCCCGCCGACACCAGCCTGCGACAGCTGCTGCGCCGAGGGGCCTTCGGCACCGCGGCGGAACTGCGTTCCATGCTGGTCACCGGAGTCGCCGTCGCCTCGCTGAGCCTGGCCACCCCCCTCCTGATCGGCCGGGTGCTCAGCTCCCTGACCTCCGGAGGCGTCCAGGACCTGCCCTGGGCCACCGGGCTGTACCTGGTGAGCGCCGTCGCGGCGGCCCTGTTCACCGCGCTCCTGAACCTGCACGCCCTGCGACTGGAGGACCGGCTGGAGTCGGGCATCCAACTCGCGCTGTGGGACCGGCTGATGCGCCTGCCCTCCGACTTCTTCACGCAGACCACCAGTGGTGTCCTGGCCAGCAAGATGTTGGGCACCGCCTACGCCCGCCAGGCCCTGAACGGCCTGGCGACCCGGACCTTCCTCGCCCTGCTCACCGCGGCGGCCGGGCTGGGCCTGACCCTGACGATCAACCCCGTCGTCGGCCTGTACACCCTCGTGCTGCTGGCGGGCACCAGCGGTCTGGGCGTGCTGTTCGGCGCGGTGGTGATCCGCCGTCAGCGACAGGCCCTGCCCGCCGAACACCACGCCGCGGCCGTGACCAACGAGATCTTCGGCGGCATCATGAAGATCAGGCTGGCCGCTGCCGAGAACGCCATGTTCAGCCGCTGGGCGCAGGCCACCGTCGTGGCACGGGCCCGGTTGCAACGGGTGCACCGGGTGCAGGGAGCCCTGACCGCGGTCGCCGTGACCGTCCCCGTCGCCGGACAGCTGATCCTCTTCGCCCTGCTGGCCGGCCCCTTGCGCGGGCAGGTGTCGGCGAGCGCCTTCTTCACGCTCAACGCGGCCTTCGCGCTCCAACTCCAGTCCATGATCCTGCTGGTGACCAGCGGCGCCGAGTTCGTCGCCGTGCTGCCCCGCCTGCACGGTCTCGCCGAGGTGCTGAGCGCGCGGGCGGAGCGCGAGACCACGCACGTCCAACCGCTGGAACTCCGGGGCGAGATCGAGATCGTCAACGCGACCTTCGGCTACCCGGGTCTGGACACTCCGGTACTCGACAAGGTGACGCTGCACGCCCGCCCCGGCCAGTTCGTCGCGATCGTCGGCCCCAGCGGCTCCGGCAAGTCCACCCTCCTGCGCCTTCTGCTCGGCTTCGAACGCCCGCGCAGCGGCTCCGTGCTCTACGACGGGCAGGACCTCGCCGAGCTCGACGTGCAGGCCGTACGCCGCCAGTGCGGCGTGGTCCTCCAGGACGGGCGGCTCTTCAGCGGCACCATCCGGGAGAACATCTGCGGCGCACAGCCCTACTCCATCGAGCAGGTGTGGGCGGCCGCGGCGATGGCGGGGCTCGAAGAGGACATCCGCCGGATGCCCATGGCCCTCAACAGCCTGCTGTCCTTCGGCGGCGGCGCCCTCTCCGTCGGGCAGCGCCAACGCGTCCTCATCGCGCGGGCATTGATCTCCAAGCCGCGCGTCCTCTTCTTCGACGAGGCGACCAGTGCGCTCGACAACCACACCCAGGAGATCGTCACCGCGAGCACCCAGCAACTCGCCGCGACCCGGATCGTCATCGCGCACCGGCTCTCCACTGTGATCAACGCGGACGTGATCCTGGTCATGGACCAGGGCCGCATCGTCCAGAGCGGCACCTACGACGAGTTGCTCGCGGACACCGGCGGCCTTTTCCACCGGCTCGCCCAGCGCCAGCTGTGGGCGCAGTCCGCACACCCGAGCGGCGCCGCCCCCTCCCCCGCCCCCTGACCGAAAGCGAAGGTCCGCACGATGGAAGAAGCCGAGCGCAGCGCATTCGCCGCGCGCTACCACGCGGTGGTCGCGGCCGCCTGGTCCGATCCCGACAAGGAGCGGATGTTGCTCCGCGATCCCGGGGCCCTGCTCGCCGAACACGGGATCCGCGTGCCGACGGGCACCGTCATCGAGGTGGTCCGCGACCGGCCCGTGACGTCCGACGCCCTGGACTCCCAGATCCGGGCCTGGGAGGCGATCGCCGACGGCGGCGTCCTGCGGCTGCTGGTGCCCCACCCCGAGCGGTTCGAGGCCACCGACCTCACCGAGGAGGAGCTCGACTGCCTCGTCGCCGGCCTGGGCCACCCCGCGCTGTCCGACGTTCCCCGCTGAACGTCGCCGTCCCCCCGCATACCGAAATCCCGCAGGAAGCACACCAGAGGAGAAGGACCGTGAACGAGGAAGACGAGACCTACGCCGCCGATCTCTCGGACGACGACCTCCAGGCACTCGTGGCGGGGCTCAAGGGCCTGACCGTCACGACCGACGAATAGGCACCACACGCCCTCCGGAGCCCGCGGCGGGGGCCGGGGGGGGGGGGGCGGGGGGGCCGCGCCGCCCCCGCCCGCCGCCGCCCGCGGGCAGGACGCAGTGCGTCCTGCCCGCCGGCCGCCGCGGCACGTCGCGGGCGACGGAACGGGCGCACGACAGAACGGCCGTGCCGACATCGGCACGACCGTTCTGCGTACCCGCGTCCGCGCGGGGTTCCCGTTCCTCAGCCGTCGAGCGCGGCCGCCAGCGCCACCAGGGAGGGCGCCACCTGTGCGTCCGACCCCGGGACACCCGGCGCGCCGGCGCCGGACCTGCGCACCGTCAGCGACAGGTGCACGGACAGGCCGCCGCTGATGCCGACGGCCGAGTGCGGTGCTCCGCACGGGATGTAGAGGACCTGTCCGCGCTCCACCGTGGTCTCCAGTACCACCGGCCCCGGCTGCGGCGCGTATCCGACCTCCCACGCGTCGTCCACCGGGGCGCCGTGCACCTGCCACCGCTTGCTGCCGTGCAGTTGCACGACGAAGACGTCCGCGTCGTCGCGGTGCGAACCGAGGCCCTGCTCCCCCGAGGGCGTGACGAACACGAACGCCTCGACGGGCCGGGCGAGTTCGCTGCCCAGCCGAGAGGAGAAGGCCGCGACCCCCGGGTGCCAGTGCTCGACGTTGCGCATCAGCAGGGTGGCTCCCGAGGAGATCCTCCGCAGCACCTTGTCCGGGTCGGCGTAGCCGGGGAACTCGTGTTCACCGACCCGGCGCGGGGTGGTGAAGTCCCCCAGTTCCAGGTTGCGTCCGCCGCGGACCATTTCCAGATAGGGACGGCGCAGCAGACCGCCGGTCAGCGCGGCGTCCAGGTCGCCCAGCGTGAGTGGGCGGGCGTACGGCACGCCGGGACCGAGCACGCGGGCCTCACGCCGCCATGCGGCCGCGAGGAACGGCTCGGGGTCTCCCACCAATGAGCGGAGGGTGTCCATCAGGGGCTCGCTTTCTCTCACGTCACTCACGAAACACTGCGGAGCGGACGGGACCCGGCCCGCAGTGCCACCACCGCGGCGCTCACCGTGGAGCGCAGGTCGCCGTGGACTGCCAGTCCCGGCCGCGCGCAGCGCAGCTGCGCCAGGACGTCCGGGCGGCGCCGGTAGCCGTCCTCGACGCCCACCGAGATCGTCCGACCGGTGGCGGCCGTCGCTCCCAGTTCATAGAGGGCGATGGGCTGTTCCGGCCGTGCCGAGTTCCCGCGCGGGAACCAGAAGAGCACCAGGTCCGCCATGGCCAGGTGCCGGTGCTCCCAGGTCACCATGGCCTCGTTGAAGCCGGACGCGTCGGAGATGACCCGGCGCGGACTGAGGAGGGCCAGGGAACACCGGTCGGCGCCGGCGCCGGACCAGGTCCGGCGGAATATGGATATCGCGTCGTGGCGCCAGTCGGGGCAATTGTGCATACCGCCGGCGAGGAAGACCCTCCTCTCCTCGGCCCGGGGCGCGTATTCCTGCATGGACTCGATGACTCGCACCTGTGCGGCCTTCATCATGCGCTCTCTACTGGTGGTGGGGTGGTGGGAACGCGAGGAATTCAAAAAGGGAAGCCCTGCCCGCACCACGGCGCGCAGGGCCCAAACGGAACTGGTCGTGCACCCGCGACACTCGCCGCCGGTGCACGACCAGGAACGTGGTGGTCAGATGACCTCCAGGCCGCCCGAAAGCGCCTCCAGGTCCTCGTCGTCGACCTCGGGGGAGATCTCCTGGGAGGCGGTCTCCGGCGTGATCTTCTGGGTGTCGCTCATGTCCTTCTCCTTCTGTCGGATTCCATCGGATTACATCGGATTACATCGGGTTGCACAGGGACGAGCATTCCGGCATTCCGAGGAATCAGTTCTCTCGGTGGGATGGGTCGAACCTATGGGCGTTCCGAAGCGGCCCACAAGCCCTTTCAGACGGTTGCTCCGATGCCTGCACGGCCGTGACTCCACCGTTCCATCGATCCGTGCAATTGCCCCGGCCACCTCGGACGAATGCGCTGCCCTTCTCCCGCAAAGCCCGGTCGGCCGGTATTCCCGGCCTAGGCTGCGGGCCCATCGGCAGTCCCCGATCCATCCGGGCGCCGGATCCCCGAGCACCCGTCCCTGAACCGCTCTTCGAGAGGAGCCGGCCGATGTTCCTCGGCATGGCCATCGACGCGACCGGCTGCCATCCGGATTCCCGGTGGCATTCCCCCGGTGATCCGCTGGACCCCGCGCGCCAACGACGGCTCGCGCAGCAGGCCGAACGCGGCGGCCTCGACTTCGTGACGCTGGACGACTCCATGACCGTCCCGGAGGGCCCCTGCGCCGACCTGGGGCGCCAGGACGCGCTCACCGTGCTCGCCGCGATCGCTCCGCTGACCACCACCATCGGCCTGCTGGCCACGGTGACGACCACGCACTGCGAACCCGTCCACGTCTCCAGGGCACTGGCCACGCTCGACCACATCAGCCGGGGCCGGGCGGGTTGGCGCCGGCGCGTGGTCACCGCGGCGGCCGAGGCCGCGCACTTCGGATCCGAGCCGCCGGCCGGATGGGAGGAACTCCACGCGGAGCAAGCCGAGTTCACCGACGTGGTCACCAAGCTGTGGGACAGCTGGGAGGACGGTGCGGAGATCAGGGAGATGGCCACCGGGCGCTTCCTCGACCGGTCCAGGGTGCGCCACATCGACCACGCCGGACCTCGTTTCCGCATCAAGGGCCCGGCGAACGTGCCCCGGCCGCCCCAGGGCCACCCCGTCCTCGCGGTCGACTTCGACCCGCGCGGGCACCGGGCCCCCGCGCCCGAAGCCGACATGGTGTTCGTCGACGTACCGGACGCGCGGGAGGCGCGGGCGCGGGTCGGAGCGCGCACCCGGGTCATCGGCGAGCTGGAGGTGCTGTTCCGCGGTGACCACGGCGTGTCCGACTGGGGCGGGGTCGCCGGGGGCGTCGCGCCGCGCCGCGCCCGGTTCGCCGGTACGCCGGACGAACTCGCCCGACTGCTGGGTGACACCTGGGATTCCGGGGACGTGGACGGGTTCCACCTGCGCCCGGCGTTCCTGCCCACCACCCTGTCCCGCTTCGCCGCGGAGGTCGTCCCGGCCCTGCGCCGGCGGTCCTGGTTCCGACCGCACCGGGGAACCACCCTGCGCGCGCGGCTCGGCCTGCCCGCGAAGGCCCCGAACGTGTTCTCCGCCTGAAAGGTGGCCCCCTCGATGAACAAGCCCGTCAAGCAGGTGCACCTCGCCGCGCTCTTCCCGGTCAACCACATGACCACCTGGCGCGATCCGCGTGCCGGGAGCCAGGTCGATTTCGCTTCCTACGCCCACCTGGCCCGCACCGCGGAGCGGGGCAGGTTCGACGCCTTCCTGCTCGCCGACTTCCCGCGCCTGGTGGAGCACCGCGGGCAGGTCTCCGACGTCGGCGTCGCGGGTCAGTTGGACCAGATCACCGTGCTGTCGGCGTTGGCGTCCGTAACGGACCGGATAGGGCTGGCCGCCACCGTCAACGCGACCTTCAACGAGCCCTTCGACGTGGCCCGCAAGCTGGCCACCTTGGACCACCTCTCCGGTGGCCGGTGCGGCTGGAACGTCGTGACCACGCCGGATGCCTGGACGGGCGAGAACTTCCGCCGCGGCGGCTACCTCCCGCACGCGGACCGCTACCTTCGGGCGGCGGAGTTCGTCGACGTCGCGCGGACCCTGTGGGGCGGTTGGGGGCCGCACGGGGCCACCCGCTCGCACCACGAAGGGCCGCACTTCCGCATCGACGGACGGTTCACCGTACCGACCTGTCCCCAGGTCCATCCCTTCACCATCCAGGCGGGGGACTCCGAGCAAGGGCGGGAGTTCGCGGCCGCGACGGCCGAGATGATCTACAGCCGTCACCTGGGCATGGCCGGTCAGGCCTTCTACGCGGACGTCAAGCGGCGGGTGGCCCGCCACGGCCGCTCACCCGAGCACGTGAAGATCATGCCCGGGGTGTCCTTCGTCCTCGGCGACAGCGCCGAGGACGCCAGGGAGAACGCCGCGCTCGCGCAGCGCCGGGCGGTGAGCCCGCAGCTCGCCGTCTGGTACCTGGAGCGCACCTGGGGACGCGACCTGTCGGCGTACGACCCCGACGGACCGCTGCCGGACATCGACCCCGATCCCGAAGCGGCGCCGCCCGAGTGGCCGGGGCTGGCCGACGCGGCGGTGCGCTCGCGCCGGGCGGAGAAGTGGCGGGCGCTCGCCGCCGAGCAGCACCTCAGCATCCGGGAGCTCGTGATGAAGCTGACCGCGGGCCGGCCCTTCATCGGCACGCCCGCCCGCGTGGCCGAGCAGATGAACGACCACGTCCAGTCTGACGGCGCCGACGGGTTCGTCCTGGTGCCCCGGTACGCCCCCGGCGGGCTGGACGAGTTCGTCGACCGGGTGGTGCCCGAGCTCCAGGACCGCGGCGTGCTGCGCACCGAGTACACGGGCCGCACCCTGCGCGGACACTTCGGGCTGCCCGCGCCCACCGGACATCAGCCCAGCAGTATCTTGTCGACCATCCGGGAGGTCGAGCGGCCGTCGACGTAGGGCAGGATCACGGTCCGGCCGCCCCAGCCCTCGACCAGGGCCGCCTCGGGCAGGTCGTCCACCCGGTAGTCACCTCCCTTGACATAGACATCGGGCCTGATCCGGCGCAGCGCCTGTGCCGGAGTCGACTCCCCGAAGACCACCACCGCGTCCACGGAGGCCAGCGAAGCCAGCACCGCCGCACGGTCCGGGGCCGTCACGACGGGGCGCTGCGCCCCCTTCAGCCGGCGGACGGAGTCGTCGTCGTTGAGGCACACCACCAGGCAGTCGCCCAACGACCGGGCGCTTTCCAGGAGGTTCACATGACCCGCGTGCAGCAGGTCGAAGCAGCCACCGGTCGCCACCACCGTCCCGCCCGCGGCGCGCACCCGGGCGACCACCGCGAGCGGGTCGGCCGCTTCGAGGTCCGCCCCCGCGGCCGCGGCGTCCGCCGTCCAGGCGGCCGCGCCGCCGGCGGCCACGAACTCCCCGGCGGCCCGGACGGCGCCGGTCACCGCCTCCGAGAGCAACGCGCCGCCCGCGAGCAGTGCGGTGGCCGAGGCCGCGAAGCAGTCGCCGGCGCCGCAGGTGTCCGCCCCGGCGGCGGGCCGTCCCGGTACGGCGAGCGGCGAGGACTTCGCCGCGTCCAGCAGGAGCGCGCCGTCCGCCCCTCGGGTGACGGCGACGCCGGCGGTCCGCCAGAGGTCGACGAGCCGGTGACCGCGCTCGATGTCCGCCCCCAGGCCCGTGCCCGGCGTTCCGGGCGCGAACCCGCTCGCCTCGCCGCGGTTCGGCGTGACCAGCCGGGTGCCCGGGACCGGTCGGGCGCCGCGCGGGTGCGGGTCCCAGACCATCGGCGTCGCGGGAGCGGCGGCGGTGAGGGCATCCCGGACGGAGGCGTCCGCGGTGATGCCGCGCCCGTAGTCCGAGACCAGGACGGCGCTCGCGCCGACCACCAGGGCGCGCTCCCCGTCCGTGAGGGTGCGGCGCAGGGCGGGCCCGGTGTCCGGAGCCCGGCTGAGCATCAGCAGCGTCCGGCCGTCGGCCCGGACGCGGCTCTTCACGGGCGTCGGCCCGGCGAGGCCGAGGTCGACGACCCGGACCCCCGCCTCCCGCAGCTGGCCGCCCAGCTCCCGCCCCTCCGGGTCGGCGGACAGGGCCGTCACCAGGGTGACCGGCCGTTCGCCACGCGCGGCGAGCACCGCGGCGAGCGCGGCGCCGCCGGGCCGCGTGCGGTCCTCGACGCGGTCGACGACGACGACCGGTGCCTCCGGGGAGACCCGGTCCACCGTGCCCACCAGGTCCCGGTCCAGGAGTGCGTCGCCGACGACGACCAGCCCGCCCGCCGCCGGGGTGTCCGCCGCGGGGGTCTGCGGCGGGCAGACGCCGAGCGCGACGTCGACGCCGGCACACAGGACGTGCACGGCCACCAGGTGGCATTCCTGCGCGGTCGCGGTGGGACCGTGCGCGCACACGGCCTCGTCGGCGAGTTCGCCGAGCGGGCTCGGTGCGGCGCCGGTGAGGGCCCAGACCGTCATGCCCCGCTCGCGGGCCGCCCCGGCCGCCCGCAGCAGGTTCACGCTGCGGCCGGAGGTCGACAGGAGCAGCAGCACGTCGCCGGGACGGCCGTGGGCGCGCACCTGGCGGGCGAAGACCTCGTCGTACCCGTAGTCGTTGCCGATGGCCGTGACCGCCGAGGTGTCCGCGTGCAGGGCGATCGCCGACAGCGGCTGGCGGTCGTCCCGCAGCCGCCCGACCAGCTCCGAGGTGAGGTGTTGGGCCTCGGCCGCCGAGCCGCCGTTGCCGGCCACCAGCAGACGGGCGCCGCGCTGGAGCCGCGCGGCCAGCTCGCTCCCCCACGCCTGGAGCCGCTCGACCTCCAGCAGGTCGAGCGCCCGGTGGAGGTGTTCGATGTGATCGGCGCCGTTGGCGAGGGGGCGCGGCGACTGCCGCGGGGGGATTTCGGGTGCGCCTGTCACGGGGATCTCCAGATCGTTCGGCCGGCCACCGCTCGGGGCGGGTCCGGGTCGGGCGGGGGGGGAAGGAGGGCCGGCAGCTCCTTCAGGAGTGGATGTACCGGGTGCGTTCCGGGGCCTGGGCGACCTCCAGGCGCTGGACCACGGGGTTGCGCTTGCCGCCCGCGGTGAGCACGAACCCGGCCCCGGGCCGGTGCCGGAGGCGGAATCCCGTACCGGCCCCGAAGTGTTCGCCGAGCCGCGCGTTCACCGATCGCACCGTGACCGCCGCCTCGGCCTGCGCCCCCACCGTGACGAGGTCGAGCAGTCCGGGTTCGTGCTGCACCACCTGGAAGTCCTCCAGCCCGGCCGTACAGAGCGCGGCGAGGAGCGCGTACGGCGAGTACGCCGCCCCGTCGAGACCGACGAGGCTGCTCCCGGTACGGCCGACCAGGCCGTCGGTCACCGTCCCCGGGAGTCCGCAGTCGCAGGTGGTGGGCCGGGGCGCGAGATCGCCCGTGACGTAGCGGATCACCGGCATGGGGGTGGAGAGCAGGTGGGTGAGGACGATCTCGCCCACCTCGTCGTCTCCCGCCGGGGTGATCTCCGGCAGGACGAAGTCGTCCTGGAAGTGCATCCGTCGGCGCCCGCACTCGAAGGCCGCGTATCCGGTCTCCGAGGTGGCGTAGAGCATCGTCACCTTGCGGTCGAAGGTCTCCTCGACCAGGCGGCGGCCGCTGTCGGGCATGTGCTCGTAGGTGGCGACGACGCCCTGCGGCCGGAGTCGGATGCCGCGGTCGGCGCAGTAGCGCGCCAATGCGATCACCCGGCTCGACGAACCGGTGACCAGGTCGACCGGCAACCGGCCCACCACGGCGTCGTAGTCGGCGACGATCCCGGGCGAATCGGGGTCGAAGCCGCCGAGGTTGCACTTGACGTAGGGGCGCGGCAGCATCACCGGTTCGAGCAGCGGCGTACCGCCGAAGAGCAGTCCCACGTTGAGGACCGTTCCGGTGTCGGGGAGAGCGAGGTGGGCGTTGAAGCGCTCCCGGATCACGTCGTTCGACAGACCACCGGTCTCCGCGGTGGAGAGCAGGGCGACCGGCTGGCCGGTGCTGCCGCTGGTCTGGGTGAGGAAGAAGCGGCCGGGCTCCATCAGGCCCGTCGCGTCACGGCTGATGGAGTCGAGGAAGTGGGCGCGCAGATCGGCCTTGCGGGTCAGCGGGAAGTCGCCCAGCTCCACCTCCTCCCGCTCGCGCAGCGCACGGTAGCGGGGCACCCGCTCCTGGGCGGTGGCCAGCAGCCGGCCCAGGCGCTCCGGGCCGCGGTCCGGGTCGTAGACGGCCAGCTCCGCTATCTCCTCGCGCTTCTCCCGGAACCAGGACGATCGGGATTTGCGCGCCATCCGTGCACGCATGTCCCGCATTTCGTGGGCGAGTTCGTCCGGTGAATTCAACGCGGCCCTCCAAAGGGGTTCTTCGTACGGCCCCGGGGCGGGCCGGTCGTGGCATCGCGATTCCCCGGTGCACACCCGTGGGGACTCTTCCGCGAATTCGTCTCTCGGCGAGACGAGCCGAACCTAGGCCGCCGCGGGAAGCGTCGACAAGGCCCTTCCCGCATTTCCCCCGGAGCGTGCCGGACAACGGGAGGAGGGTGTCATCGATTCATGCCACGGACGCCCGGACGAGGCCCGGCCGGGCCGACGAGCCGACCGGGTGGCGGGTGACCGGCTCGTGCAGGGCGACACCGTCGGGGAGGTGGTCGCGCGGATCGCGCTGCCCCGTCCGCAGGAACCTGCGGAAGATCCCGCCCGGTTGGGCCCACAGGACGGCGGTGACGCGCGGGTTCACCATGAGGGTCGGGCACTCCACCCGCTGCCAGGTGTTCCCCCTCCTGACGGCGTCGCCGAAGACGATCCGTACCTCACCCCGCGCGGCCTCGGAGAATCCCACGGAGGCGCGCCTCCAGAAGGCCGCGGCCCTCTCGGAGTAGTCGCAGTAGTACGGGGTGGGCAGGCCGAGTTCTTCGATGAGCATCATCATCGTCCGCCCGCCGTACTTCTCGGCCGTGGCCTTCGCCACCCCCTCGACCGACTTCCCCCGGTAGGTGCCGCTGTAGTACCACAGGGCCGTGGGGTCGCCGCCTTCGACGGCGCACCGCATCTGCTCCCTCGTCACCCATCGGGACACGTCGTCGGTCTGTCCGGGGAGGACGACGCCGCCGCCGTTGGTCGGCCCCTCGTGCGCGAAGGGAACCGACTCCCCGACCGGCTCGGCCCGGACGGTCCGGGTGTCACCGCGGGACATCACAGGTAGGCCGAGCGCTCGGGAGCCTCCGGCAGCTGCAACCGCTGCACCACGGGATTGCGCTTGCCGCTCGCGGTGAACCGCATGGCCTGGTGCGGCCGGTGGCGCAGACGGAAACCCTGCCGGGTGCCGAAGTACACGTCGAGCTGGCCGTTGAGGTCCCGCACGCAGGCCGCCGCGGTCTCCACCGGGCCGACGGTCACGAGGTCGAGCGTGCCGGGTTCGTGCTGGACGACCTGGAAGTCCGGCAGGCCGGCGGCGGCCAAGGCGGCGAGCAGCGCGTAAGGCGAGTAGAGCGATCCGTCGAGACCGACCAAGCTGCTGCGGGCCCGGCCCAGGAGGGCGTCGGTCACGGTGCCGGGCAGGCCGCACCCGCAGTCGACGGGTCGGGACGCGAGGTCGCCCGTCACGTAGCGGATGATCGGCATGGGGGTGGAGAGCAAGGACGTCAGGGCGATGGGGCCCGCCCCCTCGGCGCCGACCGGTTCGATCTCGGGCAGGACGAGGTCGTCCTGGAAGTGCATCCGCCGCTGCCCGCATTCGAAGGCCGCGTATCCGGTCTCCGCCGTCGCGTACAGCATGGTCACCGGACGGCCGAAGGCTTCCTCGATGATGCGGCGGCCGCTGTCGGGCATGTGCTCGTAGGTGGCGACGACGCCCTGCGGGCGCAGGGTGATGCCGCGGCCCAGGCAGTACCGGGCCAGGGCGATGACGCGGCTGGAGGAGCCCGTGACCAGGTCGACCGGGAAGCGGCCGACCACGCTCTCGTAGTCGGCGACGATGTCGGGTGCGTCGGGGTCGTAGCCGCGCAGGTTGCACTTGACGTAGGGGCGGGGCAGCATCACCGGTTCGAGGAGCGGGGTGCCGGGGAAGAGCAGCCCCATGTTGAGGACGGTTCCGCTGTCCGGCAGGCCGAGGAAGGCACTGAACCGTTCGCGGACCACCTTGTTGGAGAGGCCGCCGGTCTCCGCGGTGGAGAGCAGGGTGACGGGCTGACCCGTGCTGCCGCTGGTCCGGGTGAGGAAGAACGCGCCGGGGGCCATCAGGCCCGTCGCGTCGCGGCCGATGAAGTCCACGAAGTGGGTGCGCAGGTCTTCCTTGCGGGTCAGTGGGAAGTCGCCCAGGGTCAGCCGTGCGCGGTCGTGCAGGGCGCGGTAGTACGGGACCTGCCGCGCGGTGGTGGTCAACAGGTGGTCGAGGCGCTCGCGCCCCCGGTCGCCGTCGTAAGGTGCCAGGTCCTCGATCTCCTGGCGCTTCTCCCGGAACCAGGCGGACGACGCCTTGCGGGTGATGCGTTCGCGCAACTCCTGGACGTCGCGCGCCGGATCGCTCGGCAGGTTGGACACTCGGTCCTCCTCGCGGACGAGGGCGGGTGCCGGCGGCCTGCGCCGACACCCGGCCCGGACGGACGTCAGATGCGCTCGAGGCCGCCCGAGACGATCTCAAGGTCCTCGTCGCTTACCTCTACGTCGAATTCGTCGGACGTGTTCGTCGCATCGGTCTTCTGGATGTCGCTCATGATTCCTCCAAGCAGGGTTACAGGTGAATTCCGTGGGAACCGTTCGGGTTGCGCCGCCCCGGTCCGTTGGAATGTCGTCTCTCGGTGGAGACGATTCGAAGCTAAGGCGCCGGACGCAATGCCCACAAGAATTTCCTGATGCTTGCTCGGGAACGTGTACGGGCGGGCCCGGAACGTTTCACCGATCCGTGTCATCGCCGATCGTTCCGTCCACCGGGCGGGGACCTAAAGCCCCGCCACCGCCTGTCGGGCCACGCGGGCGGCGTGGGCGGTCAGGTAGAAGTGGGCGCCGTCGTAGACCTCGCTGGAGAAGGGGCCCGTGGTGGCGGTGGCCCAGAGGGCGGCCTGGTCCGGGGTGATGCGGGGGTCGGCGTCGCCGGAGAGGGCGAGGACCTCCGCGCGCAGCGGCGGGGTACCGGGGGCGCGCCGGTAGGCGTCGATCAGGCGGTAGTCGTTGCGGATGATCGGGAGCAGCATCTCGCGCAGTTCGGCGTGCTCCCAGACCTCGGCGTGCGACCCGCCGAGTGCCTTGACCGAGGCGATCAGTTCGGCGTCCGTCACCTCGCCCGCGCCGACCGGGGGCGCGTCCAGGGCTCGTCCGGAGGCGCAGAGCCGGGTGAAGTGCGTGGCGCCCGAAGCCTCCAGGCGCAGGAGCGTCTCGTAGGCCACCATCGCGCCCATGCTGTGCCCGAACAGCACGGTGGGGCGCGGGGGTTCGGCCAGCAGCTCGGCGGTGGCGCCGGCCGCGAGTTCGGCCAGCTCCCCCACCAGCGGTTCCGTGAAGCGGTTCTCCCGGCCCGGGTACTGGATCGCCAACAGCTCGACGGACGGATCCAGGTGGCGCGCCCAGCCGCGGAAGAAGCTCGCGCCGCCGCCCGCGTGCGGGAAGCACACCAGGCGCAGGGCGGGAGCGGCCGGTGAGACGTGGCGGACCAGGTAGGGCATGCGGGACTCGTTTCGTCAGCCGGGGACCGGATCACCCGGCGCGGTGGGGGTGTGGACGAGCAGCTCGTCCGCCGCGCCGTCGCTCGCCCGGGGTGCCCCGGGCCAGGTGGTCCGCGAAGCGACGCTCTCCCCCCGATGATCCTCATGATCATAGACAAATGGGGACAGCCGCTGCCACCCCACGAGACCGGCGCCCGACCCGCCACCGCGGCCCGAAGGGGGTCACCGGGTCGCGGTGGCAGGGGAGGTCAGCTCGCGCGCCAGCGGGGAGAGGGCCGCGCAGAAGAGGGCCGCGCCGAGCGGGATCAGGTCCAGGCTGACGGCCATCGCGGCCACGGCGAGCACCACGGCCACGGGACGCCAGGCGGCGATGCGGCGCCGGGCCGCGAGCTGCACCACGAGCCAGACCAGGCCGATGTAGAAGAGCATCGGGCCGACGGTGTAGACGGCGGGCATCACCCCGGGCTGGCTCTGGACCTGCTCGAAGAGCTCCTTCATGGCGGGCTTGTCGGCCGCGCGGAGTCCGACGACGATGTCGATCACACCCTGGGCGGTGACGGCCAGTACGCCGATCAGGCCGAGCGCGGTCGCGGTGCGGGCGCTCCACCGGCCGGCCCCGCCGACCGGTTCGACCAGCCGGCGCAGCCCCGGGAAGACGGCCCCGAAGAGGACCACCCCGAGGGTCATGGCGAGGTGTCCGACGGCCCAGGAGAGGTCCGGCCGGTGCTCGGGGGCGCTGAGCCGGACGGCTCCGTAGACCAGCATGCACAGCGGTCCGGCGTAGAAGGCGACGCGCGTCAGGGCGATGCGCCTGGGGCCCCAACCATGCTGGTTAGGGGGTGTGTTGGTGGCGTTCGGGCGGTGGGTGGCTGCTCGGTTGCTCATGCGGTGATCCTGTACGCCGCGGGGTTGACCGCGTATCGGGAATCACCCCGAGTCGACCCCGACACGTCCCTGATGACCGGTCATGGTCGCCGCTGTGTCTTCAGGGAGCGCGCCGCAGGCCGCGCGTCACCAGGAGGGTCAGCGCCCCGGCGAGCAGCCCCCAGAAGGCGGACCCGATCCCCAGCAGGGTCACGCCGGAGGCGGTGGCCAGGAAGGTGACCACGGCGGCCTCGCGGAACGTCTCGTCGGAGAGCGCGGAGGAGAGCGAGTTGGCGATGGTGCCGAGCAGCCCGAGCCCGGCGATGCCGAGGATGAGCGCGGTGGGCAGCGCCGTCAGCAGGGAGCTGACCGTGCCGCCGAAGACGCCGACGCACAGGTAGAAGAGCCCGGCCCAGACTCCGGCGAGATAGCGACGGTCGGAATCCTCGTGGGCCTCGCGCCCGGTGCAGATCGCGGCCGTGATGGCGGCCAGGTTCAGACCGAAACACCCGAAGGGCGCGAGCAGGAGGTTGGTGGTGCCCGTCCACGTGATCAGCGGGGACACCGGGACCCTGCCGTACCCGTCGCCGCGCAGCACCGCCACGCCCGGCAGGTTCTGCGAGGCCATGGTGACCACGAACAGCGGCAGGGCCACGCTGACGATCACCTGCCAGGAGAACGCGGGAGCGGTGAAGACCGGTTCGGCGAGCGCGAAGTGGACCAGCCCGGGCCGCAGCGATCCTTGACCGGCCGCCACGGCCACGCCCACGGCGAGCGCCAGGACGATCGCGTACCGGGGCAGCAGCCTGCGGCCCAGCAGGTAGGTCGCGAAGAGGGCGAAGACGACGGCGAAGTGGTCGTTCATGCTGCGGAAGAGGCCGGTTCCGAACTGTACGAGCACACCGGCCAGCAGGCCCGCCGCGAGCGGCACCGGGATCCTGCCCATGATCCGCTCGAACCAGCCCGTGAGCCCGCTGAGCACGATCAGCGCGGCCGACACGAGGAAGGCGCCGACGGCCTGCGCCATCGTCACTCCGTGGAGCCCCGACACCAACAGGGCGGCGCCCGGGGTGGACCAGGCGGTGATGACCGGCGCGCGGTAGCGCAGCGAGAGGCCGATGCAGGTCACACCCATGCCGACGCCGAGGGCCAGCATCCAGGAGGCGACCTCCCGGGCGTCCGCGCCCGCGGCCCGTGCCGCGGTGAAGACGATGGCGGCGGAACTGGTGACGCCCACCAGGACGGCGATCAGCCCGGCGGTGACGGCGGACGCGGGGGCCGCCGTACGTATCGTGGTGCTGAGGGTGTTCACGGCCTTGGCCCGCTGGTTGCGCATGAGCCAAGATCGCACATCGCTCCGCCGCTCGACCAGGAGCTTTCGACCGCCCCACCGCCGGACGCCGCCTACGGGTGGACGTGGCCGAAGTAGCGGCGACAGTCCCGCAGCATCCCCTCGTCCGACAGGGTGAACACGTCGACGAACGCGCGCCGTTCGGGGCTGAGGCCCATCACGACCACGCAGTCGCCGTCGGCGACGATGCGGTGGATCTCGTGGGTACCGCCGGTGGCGAATCGCTCCAGCGCACGGCCGGCCCCGGCATCCCCGGCGCCCCCGTCGAGCAGGGAGCCGTAGCCGTCGAGGTCCCCGGTGTCGAGGTAGTGGTAGGCGAGACGGGCATGTTCGACCCCCGAGTCGGTGATGACGCGACTGGGCGGGATCCGTCCCGGGATCCGACCGGGCCGACTGTTCATGTGGGGGGTCCTCTCGTCACAACGCACCCGGCGGGGTACCGGCACTCACACCGTGCGCCGCGGCCGCAACTCACGACTATCCCGGTCCTATCACCGGGAGCCCTCGACACGCGTCCGCCTACGCGCTGACCGGCTGAAATCCGCTGTTCACACCGAGCGGCCACACCGTCACACATAATCTCCACACCATGGACAACCGAAGAGACATTCGGGAAGACTGATCTCGGTTCTCCACCCCATCTCCGTTCACCCTTGAGCGCATCAGGCGTGCCCTCCAGCTGGGAGACTCATGACCGATTCACCCGGCGGGCCGCCTTCGTCGACCCCCGACGCGCCCGCCTTCCGGATCCTCGGCCCTTTACAGGTCACGGGGAGCGGCGGGCCCGTGCGGATACCCCCGGGCCGGCAGGAGGTCATCCTCGCGGCGCTGCTGCTGGAAGCGAAGCGGGTGGTCAGCACCGACTACCTGGTCGACCTGATCTGGGACGACGAGCCGCCGGACACGGCGCGCACCCAGGTGCAGATCTGCGTGTCCCGGCTGCGCAAGCTCTTCTCCACGGCGGGCATCGCGGCCGCCATCACCACCCGGCCCCCGGGGTACGTGCTGCAGACCGACGGCGACTCGGTCGACGCGGCCGTCTTCGCCCGCCGGGTCGCCGACGCGCGGACGGCGGCCAAGCAGGGTCGTGCGGCGGAGGCCGTCGAACTGCTGCGCGCGGCCGGCGAACTGTGGCTCGGCGACTGCCTCAGCGGGGTGTCGAGCGAGACGCTGCGCAGCAAGGCGCGCCAGCTCGACGAGGAGCGGCTGACCGCTGCCGAGACCCGGATCGGGCTGGAACTCGAACTCGGCCGCCACCACCAACTGGTGGGTGAGATCCAACTCCTGGTCCACGTGCACCCGCTGCGCGAGGGCCTGCGCGGTCAGTTGATGCTCGCGCTCTACCGCTCCGGGCGGCAGGCGGAGGCCCTGGAGACCTACCGGGTGGGCCGGGAGCTGCTCATCGACGAGCTCGGCCTCGAACCGGGCGCCGAACTGCGGCGGTTGGAATCAGCCATTCTCTCCGCGAAGGTCGCCCCTCCCGGGGCCCTCCCGCGGGCCGCGGGCAACTCCGCACCGGCCGCCTCGGGTCCCCTCCCGAGCGCCGCTTCCGCGCCCGCCCCGGGCGGTCCGTACGACGGTCCGCGCGCCCGGGAGGCGCACGGCGGGGCCGCCGCCCGTGCCGCCACGAGCACGACGTCGCCGGATCCGGTCACGGCCGGTGGTGCCCAGGTCAGCACGGGCGCGCCGGTGGACATCAGCCCGTACGCGAGCGTGCGCGGCCCCGCCCCCGAAAGCGCCCCGGAGGTCGGTGGCCGACCCGCCACGGGACCGGTCGCGGGAGCGTCCGCCGTGGGCGCGGCGGGGCCGGACACGGCCTCCGGGCCGGGCCCGCAGAGCGATTACCGGGAGGAACTGCCCCGACAACTTCCGGCCGATACCTCCGACTTCGTCGGCGACGAGGAACAGATCCTGCGCATCGAGCGGACCCTGCTCGGCGCGCCCGCCACCCCGGCCGAAGGGGGCGGAGCCGGGGGCGGGCGCGCGCGGCGGGCCGTCGGACTCGCGGTCATCGTCGGCAAGCCCGGCACCGGCAAGTCGACCCTGGCCACGCACATCGCCCACCGGGTCAGTGAAACCGGCTTCCCCGACGGGCAGTTGTACTGCGACCTGCGCGGCACCGGCACTCCGGCCACCTCCACCGAGGTGCTGGGCCGCTTCCTGCGCGCCCTCGGCATCCCCGGCCCGGTCATCCCCGAGTCCCAGGACGAGCGCGCGGAGATGTACCGGACGCTGCTCGCCTCCCGGCGGGTGCTCGTGGTCCTGGACGACGCCGCGTCCGAGAGCCAGATCCGCCCCCTGCTGCCCGGCAGCAACAGCTGCGCCGTCCTGGTGACCAGCCGGGTCCGGCTGACCGCGCTGCCCGGCGCGCACCGGGTGGAGCTGGACGCCCTGGACACGCAGCGGTCGCTGGAGCTGCTGGTCCGGATGATCGGCGAGGACCGGGTGGCGGGCGAGGCCGTCGCCGCCGAAGCGTTGACCCGGACGGTCGGCGGGCTGCCGCTCGCGCTGCGGATCGTGGCGGCCCGGCTGGCCGCCCGCCCGCACTGGACGCTGGCCTCGATGGTGCACCGCCTCGCCAACGAGCGGCACCGGCTGGACGAGTTGACGCACGGCGAGATGACGATGCGGGCCAGCCTCTCGCTCACCCACGACGGGTTGGGCCCCGCCGACCGCAGACTGCTGCGGCTGCTGAGCCTGGCGCAGGGGCCCACCCTGCCCGGCTGGCTCGCCGGAGCGCTGCTGGACGACGACCGCCCCTTCCCCTCCGACCTGCTGGAGCCGCTGGTCGACGTCCAGATGCTGGACGTGGTCGGGGTGGAGAGCACCGGTGGCTTCCGCTACCGCTTCCACGAGATCATCCGGGTCTTCTCGCGCGAGCAGCTCGCCACCCATGACGATCCGGCGGCCCAGTCGGGGGCGCTGCGCCGGATGATGGGCGGTTGGATGGCCCTGGCCGAGCAGGCCCACCGGCGGATCTACGGCGGGGACTTCACGGTGCTGCACGGCTCGGCGCCGCGCTGGGAGCCGCCGGCGAGCTGTGTGGCGGAGCTGTTGGTGGAGCCGTTGGAATGGCTCGACAGCGAGCACGCGAATCTGGTGCAGGCCGTGGAGCACGCGGCGCGCGAGAACATGGACGAGCTGTGCTGGGACCTGGCGACCACGCTGGCGACCCTGTTCGAGGCGCGCGGCTACTTCGACGACTGGGAGCGTACGCACCGGCTCGCCCTGGACGCGGTCCGTTCGGCGGGCAACAAGCGGGGCAGCGCCGCGCTGTTGAGCTCGCTCGGCGTCCTGCACCTGGGGCGCAGCCAGCACGAGGAGTCCCGGGCGGCGCTGACCTCGGCGCTCGGCCTCTTCGAGGAGCTCGGCGACCGGCAGGGGTTGGCGCTGTGCCACCGCGACCTCGCGCTGCTGGAGCGGATGCGGGGCAACGAGGACCGGGCGCTCGCGCTGTACGACCGGGCGTTGCGGGACTTCGACCGGGTGGGCGACGTGGTGGGCCGGGCGATCGTACTGACCCAGAGCGCGCAGATCTGGATGCTGCGCGGGCAGAGCGCGACCGCGCAGAGCAGGCTCGACGAGGCGCTCGGCATCTACCGGTCGGTGGGGTACACGGGTGGCCAGGCCCGGACGCTGCGCCGGGCGGGGCAGTTGTTGCAGAGCCAGGGCGAACACGAGGGTGCGGTACGGACGTTCACCGAGGTGTTGGAGCTGTGCCGGGACACCGGCGACGTGATCGGCCAGGGGCACCTGCTGCGGGACCTCGGTCAGGCACACGCCGAGCTCGGTCGGGACGCGGCGGCGGTGGCCTTCTTCGACCAGGCGCTGTCGGTGCGGGAGCAGATCATGGACCACGGTGGCGCCGCGCTGGTGCGCCTCGATCTGGCGCGGCTGCTCTCGTCGGCCCACGGCTCCGGTGAGCGTTCCCGTTCCCGGGAGTTGCTGGAGAGCGCGGTGCGCACGTTCCGGGACCGGCGGATGGAGCCGGAACTGACGCAGGCGCGGGTGTTGTTGGGCGATGCTCCGGCGGCGGGTTCCGTCGCCGGGGCCTGACCTGCGGCCTGCCGGGTCGGCCCCAGGGGGCGGTCCCGGGGGTCAGTCCCCAGGGGATCAGTCCCAGGGGTTGGTGACCTTGGTGGCGGTCGGCGAGGGGACGACGGCCTGCGGCGCGGCGCCGTCGTCCTCACCGGCGCCGGACTTGGCGCTGCCGGGCTGGATGGTGGCGCTGCCCGTACCGCCGGTGGCCGCGTTGTCGGCGAAGGCGACCTGGGTACCGAGTACGGCGGCGCCGGCGAGGGCGGCGGTGACGAGGGCGGTCCGCAGGGCGTGGGCGATGCTCATCAGAGGTGTCCTTCCGTCGGTGCGCTCCGGTTCTCCGGGGCGCTTCCTTCTTTCTGGACACCAACCTAGGGAGGGGGGGAATCTCCGCACCGGTCCCGCTCCTATCGTCGCGTTATCACGGGGATCAGTCCTCGTTATCGCCGCGATAACGACGCCGCGGAGCCCCACCCCCCGGTGATAGCGGGGGGTGGGCCCGCCGCGATGCCCCCGGGATAGCGCGCTGGCGAGTATGGGAATCCGGAACCGGGCCGCATCACCCCAGGCCCCGCCGTTCCCCCACACCCATGCCGGGAGCGCATATGAACACGGCCACGCTGACCAGCCCGCCCCAGGAATCCGCCCGGCTCGGCGCCTTGATCCGGGCGCACCGACTGCGGATCGGCCTCACCCAGCGGGAGCTGGCCGACCTCTCCACGATCAGCGTGCGGGCCATCCGCGACCTGGAACAGGGCAAGGCACGGCGCCCCCGTACGGACACGGTACGGCTGATGGCCGAGGCGCTGCGGCTGGGCCCCCGGGCCCGTGCGGCGCTGGAGGCCGCGGCCCAGGCGGGTCGCGGCGGCGGCCGGGACGCCCTGGGCGAACCGCCGGCGCCGCCGACCGCGCTGCACCCGCTGATGGGGCGCGACGGCGAGGTGGCGGTGCTGGCCCGCGAGCTGTCCTGCGGCGCGGAGCGGCTGGTGAACGTGGTGGGACTGACCGGGGTGGGCAAGACCCGACTGGCGCTGGAGGTCGCGGGGCGGCTGCACCGGGAGGGGATGCCGGTGCTGTGGTTCGCGTTCCCGGGCAGACCCACCGACTACCTCCCCTCCGCGGACGGGGAGTTGACGGTACGGGTCGCGGCCGCGGTCGCGGCGCTCTACGACGCCGACGCGGGGGCGAGCACCCACCTCGGCGCCGACGAAGGGCTCGCCGGGCTCCTCGGGGACCGGCCCGCGCTGCTCGTCCTCGACGGCGCCCCGCCCGGCCCGCCCGGCGCCGAGCGGCTCACCCGGCTGCTGCGCGACTGCCCGGGGCTGCGGCTGCTGGTCACCTCGGAACAGCCCTGGGAGGCGCCGGGCGAGCGGATCTTCCTGTTGTCCCCGTTGGTGGTCCCGGCGCGGGACGCCGCCGAGCCGCTCGTCGCCTCCTCCCCCGCCGTACGGGTGTTCCTGGACCACGTGCGCCGCGTGCGCCCCGAATTCGTCGCCGGACCGGCCGAGTTGGAGCGGACCGCCTTCCTCTGCCGTCGGCTCGACGGGCATCCCGGTGCGCTGGCCGCCGCCGCGTCCTGGTTGGTGGTCTGCGACCTGGCCGCCCTGTGCCACACCCTGGACGCCGACCCGGTCCCGCTGCTCGACCACCTCGGCGGGGCCGCCGGCGGCGATGTCCTCCACCGGCTGCTCTCCGACCGGCTGGCGCGGCTGGCGCCCGGCCCCCGGGAGCTGCTCGCCGCCCTGTGCGCCCGCGCGGGGGAGGACTTCGAGCTGGTCGACATCACGGCCCTGACCGGCCGGAACCTCTCCGAGTGCGGCCGGATGCTGCGCGAGCTGCTGATCAGCGGCGCGGTGCGGGCCGCTCACGAGGGCGGCAGTTCCCGCTTCCGGGTGCTGGGGATCGTACGGTCCGCCTGCCCGGCACAGGCAGCATCGGCAGCTTCCCCCACCCCCTGAACTGCTCGCGGAGTGCCGTCGCAACTGCCGCCCGCGTCCCCCGCCGGGGCATTGGATGGCGCTTGGCCGGACGAGAGCATCCCCGATCTGATCTGCCCCCGCCCCACCACCGAAGCGATCACGAGGAGTCCCCGCATGCCCCGCAAGCCGTCTGAACAGAGCGCCGCGCACGGGCCGGCCGCTGTGCGGCTGCCCCTGTCGGCAGCGCAGCGCGACATCTGGATGGCCCACGGGCTCGACACCACCGGTCGCCGCTACAACATCGGCGAGCACCGGGAGATCCTCGGCCCGCTGGACGCCGAGCTGTTCGCGTCGTGCTGGTACCAGGTGGCCCGCGAGGCGGACGCGATGCGCATCCGCGGCACCGGCTCGGACGAGGAGGGGCTGTGGCAGCTGGTGCACCCGCAACCTGGTACGGACCGGCTGGTGCGGCTCGACCTCAGCGGGGAGCCGGATCCGGCCGCGGCGGCCCGGGCGTGGATGGCGGCGGAGCTGGCCCGGCCGTTCGATCTGGCGGAGGGCTGGCTGAGCCGGCACGCACTGATCAGGGCGGGCGGCGGCGACGGCGACGGGCCGCAGCGGTGGTTCTACTTCGGGGCCTTCCACCACCTGGCCATCGACGGCATGGGCATCGCCCTGCTGGACCGGAGGCTGGTCGAGCTCTACGAGCGGGCGGCGGCCGGGGAGCCCGCGGGGCCGAGCACCTTCGGTTCGCTGGCGGACGTACTGGCGGAGGACGCCCGGTACCGCGCTTCGGAGGCGGGCGCGGCCGATCGGGCGTACTGGGCCGGGCACTTGGCCGGACTGGCGCCGACCCCGCGGCTCGGCGAGGGCCGCACCGCGCGGGAGCCGGGCGCCGTGGCCGCGCTGCCCTTCGTACGGCGGACCCTGATGCTGCCGCCCGCGCAGGCGGACCGGCTGCGCGAGGTGGCCCGGGCGCACCGCTCGACGTGGACGATGCTGATGATCGCCCTGGTGGGGGCGTACGTGCACCGGGTCAGCGGGGCCACCGAGCTGTCGCTGGGGCTGCCGGTGACAGCCCGCTCCACCGAGCTGACGCGGCGCACGCCCGGCATGCTCTCGAACGTCATCCCGCTGCGGGTGCCGGTCGCGGCGGCCGGCACCCTCGCCGATTTGCTGGCCGTGGTGGGCACCGAGGCCCGGCAGAACCTCAAGCGCCAGCGGACCCGGTACGAGGACATCTGCCGCGACCTCGGCCTCGGCGAGGCGGAGCGCCGGATCACGGCCCCGCTGATCAACATCATGGCCTTCACGCCGGGCATGCCGTTCTGCGGTCAGCCCACCACCCAGCACAACATGAGCAACGGGCCGGTGGAGGACCTGGCGGTCGGCGTCTACGACCTCGGCGCGGAAAGCGGGCTGCGGATCGACTTCGACGCCTCACCCGACGTGTGTGACATCGAGGCGATCGCGGGGCACCACGACCGCTTCGTGCGGTTCATCGCAACGGCCCTGGAGGACATCGAACGACCGCTGTCCGAGATGGAGTTGTTGGGTGCGGTCGAGCGTCGGCAGGTCCTGGAGGAGTGGACGGGCGCACGCACCGACATCGGGGAGGCCACCCTCGCCGAACGCTTCGAGGAACAGACCCGCCTGCGCCCCGACCACACCGCGATCATCAGCGGCGCCGAAGCACTCACCTACGCCGAGCTCAACCACCGCGCCAACCGACTCGCCCACCACCTCGCCACCCGCGGACTGACCCGGGGACACCTCGCCGGCATCCTCCTGGAGCGGGGCACCGACTTCGCCGTCGCCCTCCTCGCCGTGATCAAGACCGGCGCCGGCTACGCCCTCCTCGACCCCGACTTCCCCGACGAACGCCTCACCACCACCGCCCACGACGCCACCCTGCACACCCTCGTCACCGATTCCCGGCACGCGCACCGGCTCCCGGGCCCCTGGACCACAACGGTGATCGACGCGGAGCGCGTCTACATCGAGGCGCAGCACACCAGGAACCCCCGGACCCCGCTCACCCCGGACGACGTGGCGTGCGTGATGTTCACCTCCGGCTCCACCGGACGCCCCAAAGGCATCCTCTCCAGCCACCGCAACCTCATCTCCACCCTCACCG